>JAZSPB010000037.1:0-2558 GCA_045537235.1 Eubacteriales bacterium | reverse complement strand
TCACGCGCCGTAAGGCGTTATATCACGTCGTTTGTCTGACCGTGTCAGACAAACGACACTCTCAACTTGTGTATCATTGTCCAAACTCATTTCCATATCTTCCTCTATGATCGGCAGCTTGAATTTTATGGATTTCAGCCACTGTCCATTCGGTTTGCGTTCTTCAAAAATATGGATTTCGGAGATCAGCGATTCCATAAGCTGTCGGCGTTCCTGTTCATCCATTACGGCGTACAGCTTGTCAAAATAAATCAATACCTTATAGATATTATCGGCTGTTAACTTTTCCGCTTCGATTACCGTTTTCTTTGCTCGGGCTTCAATCAGTAAAGACTCCGTATCCTCGATCTTATCATACATCTTGTATAGGCGATCATCGAGGTCTGCCTTTCGTTTGATGTAGTGTTTATCGTCAGGATCGAGGGAGTCAATTTCTTCAAACAGTCTTGATTTAGTAGAATAGCACTGTCGAAGCTGCTTTTCGTAGTTGGCGATCTCTTGCTCGATTGCAGCGGTATCCACCTTCATACTGATTTTCTGTTGCATCAATGCCGCGAACTTTGGATTGCTGACCAATTTGGTGATAACCTCTGCCACGGCAGTTTCCAAAAGTTCTTCGTGAATTTGCTTCTTATAATCGCATTTATGCCCACGCGTCATTGTGCGGTGCTTGCAGCCATAGTAATAGAAGTCCTTGTATTTCGTGCCATCTGCTTTGTGCTTGACGCTCTTGTTACCGTACATACCGGCTCCGCAGATTGGACATTTGAGCAAACCTGTCAACAGATGCACCTTATTGTCTTTACCGTGATTGACTTTTTCATATTTTCTTGCCTGTGCCAATAGCTTCACCTGTGCGTCGTGCCAGAGTTCTTCGGAAACAAGAGCTTCATGCAGACCATCGACCAACAAATAATTGTCCTGTTCTACAAGGCGATAGTCATTTCTTGTACCGTGCACCTTTTCCGTTCTGCGTCTGCCATAGGCAATTTTACCACAATAAACAGGATTTTTCAATATCCTACGAATAAGAGCCGCATCAAATAGAGGATTCTTTCCGTTTTGACGTTGGATTTTACCGATGCCATGATTGGCAAGGTATCGGGCAAGTCCATTTGCACCCATATCGGTATGCACATATTTGTCAAAAATGATACGAATTGCTTCGGCTTCTTCCTCATTGGCGAACAGATTGCCTTTTTCAAGCGTGTATCCGTAGGGGGCAAAGCCGCCGTTCCATTTACCCTCGCGAGCTTTCTGGATTCTGCCCTCCATCGTCTGAACACGGATATTTTCACGCTCAATCTCGGCGACCGCTGACAAAACGGAGATCATCAGCTTTCCTGCATCCTTGGAGGAATCGATTCCGTCCTCAACACAGATCAAATTGACACCAAAATCCTGCATTACCTGCAAGGTGGATAAAACATCTGCCGCATTTCTGCCAAAACGAGAGAGTTTGAATACTAATACATAGGAAACACCGTCCTTGCCAGATTTGATGTCTTCCATCATACTGTTGAACTCTAATCTTCCCTCGATGGACTTACCGGATTTACCGGCATCCTCATACTCACCTACAATCTCATAGTCATTGTACTCGGCAAATGCTTTCATTCTGGCTTTTTGAGCATCCAGAGAGTATCCATCCACTTGTATCGTGGTGGATACTCTCGTGTAAATATATACTTTTATCTTGTCTTTTTTCATATCGTCTTCCTCATTAGTGCTGCCGTATGTAACACCGCTATATACTTTCGCACCGAAATTGCTTTCAGAATAGGTTTGGACACTCATCACACGCATATTATATCATATAATATCGGTCTTTTCAATAGATTCCTCGAAAAGTTTGGAATTATTTACATTTTCTTTTTTTGAACTGTCCAAACAAACCGACGGTTCGGGAAGATTTTCAATATCCAGAACCCCCGCGTATTTTTCAATTAAGTTTGCCAATAAATCAGCAAAGCCGCTCCATTCATCCTTTTTTCTATTATCTATAAAGGCGTACCTCCTGCGCTTTGCTGTGACGATATGTATATGCTCTCAGACCAATTAAATAATTTTCGGTTTGCTTATCGTAAATTTCGCTTTTTTCTCTTATCAAATCATTCCTCCCTTCGTTTTGATAATTTCTTTGGTTAACAACTCCGCTATTACAGTTTAACTCCGCCACATCGAGCCATTTCCTTTGCTCGCCTTTCGACCAAGTATATCAGGCAGTACTGTGTACGCTTTCAGCCATGGGTGCGCTCATATCATCGCACACTATCCATAACGCCTGTATAACTCTCGACTGGGGCTATTCAATTTGATAAAGGACATTTTTGGTCTCTTCACCTAATAAAAACGCTCGAGGGTGGTGTTTTTCTGCAAAAAAGTTGAAATGTTCAAAAAAAATTAAAAAACGCACCTTGTTTTGCGGTGAAATTCCGCATTCAAAGTGCGTTTATTGAATTATATAAAAAGTGATATCTCGATTTAGTCTCTGATTCTTAATTTCTTTACATCAAGCGTTTGTAAGGATCCCGAAAGCTCCACAAGCTCGGTTTGCA
>JAZSPB010000102.1:0-3285 GCA_045537235.1 Eubacteriales bacterium | reverse complement strand
CTATAAAGCTTGTCTTCCTAAGACCGCTTGGCCTCCGACTTCCATTGGGGTTTTGCTATGTTCGCACAAACTTCCAAAAGGGCACATTAGAAAAGTTTTTTGCGGAGCTTTTTTTCAAAAAAGCGACCTCCCGCGCCCGCAGGCGCCGTCCCCCACAACTCACACAGAATCGTACACGCGGACGAAATCTACGGTGAATTGGTCGGGATAGGCGCTGAAGAGGGCTTCGACGGGTTCACCGATGAGAGTAGGAATGCCGGCACCGCCTTGGTTGGTGAATTTTCGGTTGTAGCCATGGCATTCGGTGGAGACGAGGATGAATTGATCGACTTCGGAAACGGGGGACTCTTGGCGACCGACCTCTTTGCCGTCGGCATAGAAGACATAGCCGTCTTTTGACCAGTCGACACCGTAGTAGTGCCAGCCGTCGGCGGTTTCTTCATAGGGGAAGGCATAGTGACCGTACCATTGGGATTCCTTGCCGTAGCCGCCCCAGCCGTTGCCGCAGATGATGCGATTTTCGGTGTGCTGACGGTAGTTTTCCATGATGTCGCATTCTACACCGCCGAAACGGGGATCGGGGTGAGAGCCGATGCCGGGGGCTTGGAGCCAGAATGCGGCGTGCCAACCGGGCTTTTGGGGGAGCTTACAGCGAATCTCGTAGTAGCCGTAGCGGTGCATGAATTTGGTCTCACCCTTTTTGCCGAAGGGCCAAAAGCCTTTGGCATCGGAGTCGCGCGGGTTGTCAAAGGTCAAGGAACCCGTTTGAAGGTGGGCGGAGAAAAAGTCATCTCCGTGACGCACCATTTTGATGGTTAAAAGGCTGTCCGCCACTTCCACTCCCTCGGTGGTAAAGGTGGGAGAGCGATAGCCCCAAAAGTTGAGACGGTAATTCCACTTGCTTTGGTCAAGTGCGTTGCCGTCGAATTCGTCCTGCCAAACCAGCTTCCATTTTTTGTCACGGGGCAGGTAGCTTGCGGCATGGATCTCGTCGGGAGAGAAGGAAACCATCCCTACCTCCTTGAGCGTTGTTTCAATAAATGCCATAATGTTCCTCCTGTTGACTTTTGAATTAAAATCGGTTACAATAACATTATAATTTGATTTTTGCAGGATATCAAGCCAAAATCAAAGGAAAAGATATCAAAAAACGAGGATATGTTATGGAACTGCCAAATTTAAATATCGAAAATGTGGGAACATGGCAAAGTCCCGAGGGAATGGAACGAAGCCGTCCGCGTTTTGTGCTTCGCTATGAATTGGAGTGCTATCTCGGAGAAACGGGAGAAACGTGGATCGACGGAGTACACTGCGATCTGCATCACGGCACAATCACCTTTTGCCGACCGGGACAGTTGCGCTTTTCGCGTTTTCCCTTTCATTCGCGCTTTTTGTATTTCGATGTTACCGATCCCTCGGGGGAATTCGGAGAATTTTTGGCATCGCTTCCAAGTTGCTTGCCGCCGAACCGCGAGCTTGCGCAGACTTTGGAGACGATGGAAGCACGGTTTCACGAGGGGGATTATCGGTCGCGTTTGGAATTACAGACCCTCCTTTTCCAAAGCTTGATCGCGCTGTCACGGTCGGGCGGTGTGCGCATGACAAAAAAGCCTCGCCCCAAGCAGGACGAGGTCTTTCGTGTCATTCGACATATGAAATCGCATTTGTATGAATCGCAGAGCGTAACCGATTTTGCGACGCTGACAGGATACAGTGTACCGCATTTCAATGCATTTTTCCGCGAGCTTTTGGGGACGACACCGTACGAATACTATCTGCGCCTGAAAATGCTGGAGGCGCGGCGGTTGCTTCTTTCGGAGCGATATAACAGCACCGAAACGGCGCGTTTGCTGGGCTTCAGCAGCAGCAGTCATTTTTGTGCCGCCTTTCGGGAGGCGTGCGGACAGACCCCGAGGGAGTTTGTTGCCGCATTCCGACGCGAAAACGGCTTGTCCGATGAGATGACGTAATCAGATAAATTCGATGTTTTCCACGAATTCGTCGGTAATAAATCCGCACGCGACGGCATCCTCGGTGCTGTGGAGCGTCTTGCCGAGCACGGTGACATTTTCGAAGGAAATGTTTTTTGTGACGCAGGGCTTTCCGTGGTTGCGGGGGATGTTGGTAGGCCATGCAGTGACGTGGGAGGGAGCCAAACGGTCGCCGCCCAGAGAGCAGTTGCGGAAACGGATATTTTCGATGCGTCCGTTGCCAAGACCCCAGTGGTATTCGGTCATATGGGCGATGTGGATGAAGTTCTCGTCGCTGGATTCGGCATGGATATTTTCATAGGTCACATTGCGAACGGTGCCATTGCCTGCATTATGCACCGAGATGACGGCGCGGTTGAATTTGCGATTGGGCATGGTTTGGCGGTGAATGACGTCGATGTTGCGGAAGATGACATTTTCCACCACCGAACCGACTTGATAGCCGATCTCCACCGAGTTGCCGCGCTGACCTGTCCAGAAAACGCAATCTTCTACCAAAACATTACGAACATCATAGGTTTCAAAGCCAAATTCGGCATTTTTGGAGGCCTTGATGCACACACAATCATCTTCATTTTTGACAAAGGCATGGCGAATGACAAAATCCTCGCAGCAAACGATGTCAAAGCCGTCCGACCAAACCTCTTGTGCGATGATCTTGACATTTTCGATCAAAACGTGGTGACAGCGCCAGAAGCGCACATTCCAGTTATTGGCGCCGATGACGGTGATACCGGAAAGCTCCACATAGTTGCTGTTATTGATATTGATAGGATTGGGGCGCCATTCGAAGGTAGGTTGGGGACGGGGATCGCGGTGGAACAAAATGCCGTTGCCCATGATCCGCAGATGGTGGGCGCCGTCGGCGGAGATCGCGCCGTCCATGATGGCACCCTCGTCGATAAAGATGACGGTATTGGGTTCGGGGTGCAAGAGACCGACCTTATTGTAGGAGTGGGGTTTGAAGTAGGTGAGGTGACAGCCCTCAAAGCCGGACATTGCTACGGGGTCATCGGCAAAGAGGAGTAGAGGACGCGAGAGGTCGCCGTCCACCTCAAGGCTATTATAGTCGGCGCGGGAGAGGGAGAAACGAAGGGTGTTGCCCTCAATGGTGATTTTCTTTTCCCGTCTGGTGGGGCGAAGATCGACGGTTTGGAAGGGGGATGTGATTTTGACTTCCACTTCGGCAATGTCTTTGGTGATGATGTGGACGAAGTCACACTGTATGTCGTGGTAGACGGTCAGTTCCCGACCGTTGGCAAATACGCGATAGCGGTCGGAGACGGAAAGGGGG
>JAZSPB010000177.1:0-7663 GCA_045537235.1 Eubacteriales bacterium | reverse complement strand
GGCTGTGCAATAGATAAGCACGGCAAGCCGCTTCCTGAGGAAACAGTTGAGGGCTGCCTTAAGGCGGACAGCGTGCTTCTTGGCGCGGTAGGCGGACCGAAATGGGACACACTCCCGGGTAATATGCGTCCCGAAAAGGCGCTTCTCGGTATTCGCGCGGCTATGGGCTTGTTTACCAATCTTCGCCCTGCCAAGCTGTACCCTGCGCTGAAGGACGACTGCCCCCTTCGTGCCGATATTGTGGAGAACGGTTTTGATATTATGATCGTCCGTGAACTGACGGGTGGTATCTACTTTGGTGAAAGAGGTATGCGCGAAGGCAAGTACGGCGAAGAGGCCTACGACACCGAGTGCTACAGCCGTATGGAGATCGAGCGTATCGCCAAGGTGGCTTTTGAAACATCTGCCAAGAGAAATCGCAATTTAATCAGCATTGACAAGGCAAATGTACTTGAGTCTTCTCGCTTGTGGCGCAAGATCGTCCATGAGATGGCGGAGAAGTATCCCGAGATCAAGTGCGCCGATATGCTGGTGGATAACGCCGCGATGCAGTTGGTTCGCAACCCTGCGCAGTTTGATGTTATTGTCACTTCCAATATGTTTGGCGACATTTTGTCCGATGAGGCATCCCAGATCACCGGCTCTATCGGCATGTTGCCTTCGGCTTCCTTGGGTGACACGACACGCGGACTTTATGAGCCCATTCACGGCTCGGCACCCGATATCGCGGGCAAGAATCTTGCCAATCCCATTGCTACCATTCTGTCGGCGGCTATGATGCTTTTGTATTCCTTTGATCTTTCCGAGGAGTCGGATGCCATTGTGAATGCGGTGGATAAGGTGCTGAATGCCGGTTACCGTACGGCCGATATCGCGCATGGCGGCGAGGCACTGGGTACCGTCGAGATGACCGATAAGATCATCGAAAGTCTGTGAGCGCTATGACAGAGATCCGAAAAATTGATCGGGCGCTTTGTCGGTTCAGCGTGTTCCGCGGTCTTTTTGAAACGCCCATCTTTTGTAAGTTTTTTGAATATGCCGAGGCGGCGCGCGGAAGTGAGCAAAAGCTGTCCGCCTACGGCGCTTTTGTGGCTGAGATCTACGAGGGCGGGGGAAGCCTTACCGCGTGTGTGAGGCGAGTACTGTTCGAGGATGAAAATGTGTATGTCCGCTCCATTGCCAAGAGCGGCTCGGTCAATTCTTCCATTCAAGAGACGGCCAAGCATGAGCTGGAAATTCTTTCCTCCTTTGCTTCGCTCTCGCCACTGGATTTTGCAGAGGATATGGAGGAAAGTGACTTTCTCCCCGCCTTTGATTCGGAAAAAGCCGATTTGGCTGTTGAGTACGGCGAGCGCGTGAAGAGCATCGGGCGGTACGGCTACGGAATTTTTGCTTCTTACGGAATGTTTTCCGTGGATTCGGACGGTCATATCAAGCCTATCGAAAGTGCCGATGACACCTCCATTGAGAGCTTCATCGGGTACGGCGAGGAAAGACGGCGAGTTATGGACAACACCCGTGCTTTTTTGGAAGGCAGACCCGCCGCCAACGCCTTGCTTTACGGCGACGCAGGTACAGGCAAGTCATCCACCGTCAAGGCCATTGCCAATTATCTGTTTGATGAAGGACTTCGCCTTATTGAACTTCGCAAAAACCAGTTGTTGCTTTTGCCGAAGGTCATGGGGGAGATCGGTCGAAATCCGCTGAAGTTCATTATTTTCATTGATGATCTTTCCTTTAATAATAATGACGATCAGTTCAGTATGCTCAAGGCAACGTTGGAGGGCTCTGCCAGTGCCAAGGCACCCAATGCTGTTATTTATGCCACCAGCAATCGCCGCCATATTATAAAGGAAAGCTTTTCCGACCGCGAAGGAAGCGACGTCCACCGCAATGACACGGTGCAGGAAACACTGTCTCTCTCCGAGCGATTCGGACTTACCGTGCTGTTTGCCAAGCCGGAGAAAAAGCTGTATCTTGAGATCGTGGCTGAGCTTGCGGCGCGGAACGGTATCGACCGTGATCCTGCGGAGCTGGCCCGTGCCGCAGAGGAATTTGCGCTTCGTCGCGGCTATCGCTCCGCCCGTTGCGCGGAACAGTTTATCCACAGTTTGATGTGAGTGGAGGAGAATTTTATGTTAACACTTGATAATGTATACCGCGCCGGCTATGCGTTGAAAAATGTGATCCGCAAGACCGACGTGATCTATGCGCCCAAGCTGAGAAATGATGCCGAGATCTATCTGAAGACCGAGAATCTGCAGATTACCGGTTCCTTTAAGGTGCGTGGCTCCTATTACAAAATGTCCCGTCTTTCCGAGGAGGAAAAGGCACGCGGTGTGATTGCTTGCTCGGCGGGTAATCACGCGCAGGGTGTCGCACTTTCGGCACAAAAAAACGGGATCAAAGCGGTTATTTGCCTGCCTGACGGCGCACCTATTTCCAAGGTGGAAGCAACCAAGAGCTACGGTGCCGAGGTGTGCTTGGTGGAGGGTGTTTATGACGATGCTTACCGCCGCGCACTTGAACTTCGTGATGAGAAGGGATATACTTTCATCCATCCCTTTGACGACGAGGATGTGATCGCGGGGCAGGGAACCATCGCCCTTGAGGTGGTGGAGCAGTTGCCCGATTTGGACGCCATCATTGTTCCCGTAGGCGGCGGCGGTCTGATCTCGGGTATCGCTTATACCATCAAGACCCTCAATCCCAATGTCAAGGTTTACGGTGTTCAGGCTGCCGGTGCGCCTTCCATGGTCAACTCGGTGCGCGACGGCAAGATCGAGGAGCTTTCCTCGGTTTCTACCATTGCTGACGGTATCGCGGTCAAGAAACCGGGCAATCTTACATATGAAATATGCAGCAAATACGTTGACGAGATCGTCACGGTGACCGACGATGAGATATCGGCGGCGATCCTCGCGCTGATGGAGCAGCAGAAGCTGGTCACCGAGGGTGCAGGTGCTACGACGGTGGCGGCGGCTATGTTCGATAAGGTGGACATCAAGGGCAAGAAGGTGGTTTGCCTGCTTTCGGGCGGTAATATCGACGTGACCATTTTGTCTCGCGTGATCAGCCGCGGTCTGCTTATGTCCGGACGTACCTGCCAGCTCATGGTCGAGCTCGCAGACAAGCCCGGTCAGCTCAAGAATGTGTCCCGTATTATTGCCGATCTTGGCGGAAATGTTATTTCGGTACACCATGAACGCGCCAACGAGGGCTCGGATGTCAACGGTTGCTATCTGCGTATCGTGCTGGAGACCAAGAATTTCGATCATATCGATCAGATCAAGCAAGCTTTGGTCGATTTCGGATTTAAGTTACTGTAACGTGTTACGCCTGCGGGCGCGGGGAGGTCGCTTTTTAAAAAAAGCTCCGCAAAAACTTTTGATCCGCGCCCTTAGTAAAGTTTGAGCGAACATAGTGCACCCCATTTAGTGCCGCTATGTTCGCACAAACTACAATAAAGGCGCGGATCAAAAGTTTTTTGCGGAGCTTTTTTTCAAAAAAGCGACCTCCCGCGCCCGCAGGCGCAACAAACAAAGAAAGGAAAAATATTATGGCTAACAAAATTGCAACCAATAAAGCTCCTGCGGCGATTGGTCCTTACTCTCAGGCAATGGTCGTGGGCAATCTTGTATTTACTTCGGGACAGATCGCCATCAATCCTGCAACGGGAAATATTGAGACGACTGACGTGGTGGGACAGACCGAGCAGGTCATGAAAAATTTGGGAGAGGTACTGACGGCTGCGGGGGCTTCCTTTGAGACGGCGGTCAAGACTACCTGTTTCCTTGCGGACATTGCCGATTTTGCGGCGTTTAATGAAATTTACGGCAAGTATTTTACCTCCAAGCCTGCCCGTAGCTGTGTGGCAGCTAAAGCGCTTCCCAAGGGAGCGTTGGTGGAGGTTGAGGTCATTGCGGAGCTTGTCTGATAAATTTTGATGGGAGAAGGTGCTATGAAAAGACGAGCGCGGATTTTAGCGGCTTTGGTTGTCTTGGTAATTGTTGCGGCTTTTTTGGTTTCGTGCAATCTTTCCAAAAGGGGAGAACAGGCAAAGTCGCTTTGCCGACAGATGACCGATGCCATTCTTGCTGACGATTTTGATACCGCCTATGGGCTGATCTCGAATACTTGTTCCTCGGAGGAGTTTCGGGAGGAGTATGATGGTTTTTGCTCGTTGCTCGACGGGATCGAAAGCTATGAGCTCAAGCAAATGTCATTTCACAGTGAAATAAAAAGCGGTGTCTCCTGCTATTCCGCGACATACAGCATTGTAACGGAAAACAAGGTCGATCTTGAGATCGAGGTCGCGATTACGGAAGGACATGACGGCTTGACACGGTATCATGTGTCGCAGGTCACGGCGGTGAATTGTACCGGTACGCTTGCTACGTTGGGACAGTTTAATTTGCCGCAGTGGGGATTGCTGCTGCTTTCGATACTTGGCATGGCACTTGTGATTTGGATGGTGATCGATTGCGCGCGGCGAAAGCTGAATGCCAAAGCGCTTTGGATCATTTTGATCCTTATCGGACATCTCCGTTTCAGTGTTACGGGCTTGGTGACCGAGCTTTCGACCGATTTTCGAATCGGTGCGTTTCTTCCGTACAGCCGCTTGCTGTTGTACGAGGACGGCACTTTTGCCCTTTCCTTGGTCTTGCCTGTGGGCGCGGCGGTGTATTTCTTCATGCGCAAGTGGCTGACCGAAAAATATGAGGAGCCGATGAAGATTTCCGAAAAAAAGGATCAAGACGGACCGGATTTGGAGCCTTGAGTGCTGCTTGAAGGACAAAAACAAAATAAAAGCTCGCCGTGATGGGATGTCGCGGCGAGTTTTTTTAGAAAATAGATGATATTTTAATCATATTAGCCAGCACTTCTAATTTTTCTTCTTTTGACCATGAGGATTTCCAAGTTCTTCCCCCGATACCGTATGATATGACCGGATTTGTATAAAGATCTCGAGATGACATATATTCGAGGGTTCCGTTTTCCACGAGGTAGATTTTCGAATTTCTGATGTGACCGGCGCTTACATAAGAATCATCGGACCACTCAACATAATCTGCACGCAAATAACATGATCCGTTGTAATAAGCAAGTTTCAAGGAATTACAATCTGAAAATTGATGTTGATTTTGAAAAATAGTATCTACGATACATTTTTGATCATATGACAATTGTTCATATTTGCTGATTTCCTTTTTGGTTCCGCATGAGCCGAGGGAAAGGATTAATAGAAAAATCAGAAACAGCAGAAGAGATCTTTTCATGCTTTATTCCTTTCAAATTTTATGAAGCGTTTTCCTCGATAGGTTAAAATGCCTTCATCTCCTGCGATCAGCGCGTTATATTGGCTATCATATTTTAAAATTAAAGTAATGCGACTGCCGTTTTCAAATTCAAACATTACATTATTGAATATTAAGGACTGATATATGGAGGATTTTGATGTGAATTTCGATACGATCTTGACCGGTAATTCCTGAAGTTCAGCTCCGTTGTTGTCGGTATAACCGCTCATTTTATTAAGCTCTTTCTCTTTTCCGTCTTTTACCTTCTTTGCAGACCACATTCCTACGACAAAGATAATTGCATACACTGACAGGAAGGTAATTGCAATTATCATGAGTCCTTCTTTGGTTTTCCAAAGATCTTCAAGAACAAATTCATCATCTCTCCATAAATTATTTAATAGCATTTTTGACCTCCGATATTTCTTTTGTTTGAATGGAAACGTCTTCTGTAAGTTATAATAGCACAAAAAACGTCGATTGTCAAGCGCGAATATCGTTTTGATAGTGAAATACATTGGAGGTCATTGTAAAATAATAAAAAGAGAGGATGTGAGGGTATGATTGCAGATAAGATCAAAATGTTGCGTGAAAAGCAAGGAATTACGCAAGCGGAACTGGCTAAGCGTATTGGTATTACCCGTTCCGGCGTCAATGCGTAGGAAATGGGAATCACTGTGCCCTCTACCCAATATATTGTGGAGCTTTCTCTCTTGTTTAAGGTTTCGACAGACTATCTTTTGGATATGCCCCACACACAAACGGTTTCGGTCGAAGGACTGAATGACCGTGAGATCGCTTCGGTCGTAGAGGTTATCGAATGCTATAAGGCGGCCAAGAACCCTTCGACAGAGTACTGATATATTTTTTTGAAAGTTGCCGCCTGCGGGCGGGGGAGGTCGCTTTTTGAAAAAAGCTCCGCAAAAACTTTTGTTCCGCGCCCTTTTGGTAATTTGTGCAAACATAGCAACACCCTATGGGGTGCAGTGTGTTCGCTCAAACTCCCGTAAGGGCGCGGAACAAAAGTTTTTTGCGAGGCTTTTTTCAAAAAAGCGCCCTCCTCCGCCCGCAGGCGAGTTACAGAACTTTACCGTTGAAGGTGACGTTGGTGACATTTTTAACGGTCAAGGGGTCGCCATTTGCCACAGTGATACGGATATTAGTGAATTCGGAATCGGCCACATTGTCCAGACGAATGCCGCGACCTTGCAGCTTCTCCTTTTCGGGGAGCATAACTGCTTCCGTGCAAACATCGGGGTCGATGACGGTTTCCACCGAAAATCCATCTACTCGCAGGTGACGAATGGGGCGTTCGGGCAGACCGATGATATACATGGCGGCTACTTTGGCATTGCGTACGACCACGTTACTGATGCTGATATCCTCGACGATGGGGGTATCCTCTGCGAGGGGCATGGGGTCGAAGGTGAACAGCTCTTGGTTGGTACGGTCGGTGCCGCAGCGATAGAAGAGGTTGACGGTGAAGGGTGAGTAGACATCGGTCATGAACAGGTTACTGAACATCAAGTTGCTCACTGCGCCGCCGCGCTTTCTGCGGGACTTGATACGCACACCGCGATCGGTGCCGTTGAAAACGCAGTTGGAGACCGTAACATTTCTCACACCGCCCGACATTTCGCTTCCGATGACCACGCCGCCGTGACCGTTGAGCAGGGTACAGTTGGTGATGGTGATATTTTCGCAGGGGAACTGCTTTTGCAGGGGATCGTTTTCGGTTCCCGATTTGAGGGTAATGCAGTCATCGCCTACGTCTACCGAGCAGTTAGAGATACGGACATTGCAACAGCTTTCGGGGTTGATGCCGTCGGTGTTGGGGGAGTCGGAGGGATTTTGGATGGAGATTCCGTCAATGACTACATTGTGGCAGCAGGTGGGGACGATCGTCCACGAGGGGGAATTTTTGATGGTGATATCCTTGATCTTGACATTATCGCAAAGGATCGGCTGGATGCTTCTGGGGCGGCCGTGGTCCTTGGGGACAGCTTCCCACCAATTGTAGCCGCGTCCGTCGATGGTGCCGCCGCCGGTGATCATGATGTTTCTTGCTCGAACGGCTGAGATGATGGCATGGCGTCCGCCGCGTTTGTAGCCGGGGATATCGGAGTCGTCGAAGCGAGGGTAGTCCTCAAGCAGGGAACTGCCGAGGAGGGTTGCGCCGGTACTGAGGTAGAGGGTTATGTTGCTTTGCAGGCGGATCGAGCCGGTGACGTAGTGACCGGGGGGGAAGAAAAGAATACCGCCGTTTGTCATGGTGGAGATGATTTTTTGAATGGCGGTGGTGTTGTTGGTTTCGCCGTCACCGATGACGCCGTGGGTGGTTACGTCGATGAGGGAGAAGGCGG
>JAZSPB010000107.1:0-16035 GCA_045537235.1 Eubacteriales bacterium | reverse complement strand
GCTCTACCTTCGGTCTCTAAGAAAGTGAGCTTCAAGAACATTGCCACACGATTTCCTTTCTGAATGAGAGACAAAGCGTGTTCGACAAACTCTTGGGCGTATTTGTAAGGGGGATTTGTGATAATATCGCCGTTAAACGGAGAATCGGTTTTCAAGAAATCTACATTTCCCGTACCATAACCACGGTCAATAAGATCGGTGGAACGGACTATGTACCCACGCTTTTTCAGAACCTCAGACAGATGACCTTTTCCACAAGCAGGTTCCCACACATACGGGTCGAATTCCTCTAAGTCAAGAAGCAATTCAAGTGCTTTGGGGTCGGTTGCGTAAAAGTCGTTATCTTCGCGCTCGTGATCGGAATGGTTAGATGCACCGAGCATCGTATAGGTGGATTTTGAATTTCCTGTCCAGTCTTTCATATCATCACCCTCTTTTCCCATTCATTCAGCTTGTAACAGCACGATTCGATGTCCTTGCGGTTCAGAGTGGTCTTATGCTGCCGATGAAGCAAAGCTGTGTAGTGATCGAGCATATAGATGGTTCCATCCGACATCTTGAGGGCAAAGTAACCCACACCGTTTCCGCACATATCCCATAAATCCATAGAGTTCTTCTGATTTTCCTCGATACGAGAAGTGTCGAATATATCATCAGAACAGACCTTAGCATCTATGAGGAAGGAATGACCGTTCTTTGCGGCAACGATGTCAGCAGGTTGTCCTGCGGACTTGGAAGCCATGACATGAACCCAAAAGCCACGGCGAAACAGTATCTTAGCGAATTCATTCTCGAATCCGTTGCCGAGTTTCTTGTTATTCATTACCTGTCCTCCTGAGCCTGAAGTATTCGCTTAGATGCGAGTTCGAAGATGCTCTCTCTCTTTTCGATGCCTATGAAATTACGCCCCGTATTGACTGCCGCTATGCCTGTGGTACCTGAACCCATGCAGTTATCGAGAACTGTGTCACCGGGGTTGGTATAGGTACGAATCAGCCATTCGTTGCACTCAATGGATTTTTCGGCAGCGTAAACAGCTTTCGAGGGATGAGGTTTCTGAAAACGGAGAATACTTGTAGGGTACTTTTTCGTAGAGCCGACTCGTGTATCACCGAAAACCTTATAGTCGTTGTAGTTGCGATTTTTGGGTTTCTTGGTCAGACACGCTGTACCTTTGGAATGAAGGGGTCGACCTTCGGTAAACTGAGGGTTATATGTAGGCGGCTTGCGATAGAAAATGCAAATCTCCTCATGTCTTCTGAGAGGTTGTTTCCTTGCGTTCAGGAAGCCTGTAGAAAGCACCTTATCCCATACAAGGTTGTAACGCCACAGCTTCGGCTTAGACAGCATGAGCTTTGCGAGAAACATACCGTCAGCGTAAAGGGCAATACAGCCGTTGGGGGCAAGTATGCGAAGGTATTCCTGCCATAACCGATCTAAGTCGAGAGGTCTATCCCATTCGTTTCGGGTTCGTCCGTGGGGGAGATCACAGAGAATCAGATTGACGGAATGATTCGGAATATTCGGCATCACATCAAAGCAATCGCCTTGCCATAATTCTGTATATGGTATCTTCATAAAATCACCGTCCTGAAAGGGATTTTAAGATTCTTCGATGAAGATACAAGCCGGGGCGACTCCGTAACTGTTGATCGCATAGCTGTCGTACAGAAGACCAGACGGGGTGAATACCCTGACATGGCAACCGTGGCCGGAGTCATTGATGTACCACGGGGTAAGTGTCCATACCCAATTCTTCCACTTGGGGAGAACTTTGCGGTACTTACGAATGAGATCACAGGAGAGGATGAACACCTTGTCCTCGCACTTGCCATAACGATCATCACCGTTATCGGCAACGAGGTCAGAAGCGTAGGGGATGAGCTTGTCTTCATCGAGGGTCTTGATAAACTGAGTATTGAGAGCCTTGCGGATAGCCGACTTTCTCCAATCGTTGTCATTGTCGGGATTGAAAGGCGTGTCCTTAGACTCCTTCGCAACGACACAGAGAATGCCGCCACCCTCTCTGCCGAGACGAACCCATTCATGACCACGATACTCAAAGTGATCGCCGTCCTTGATGGTGGAGAAATCGGGGTAGTCTGCGTTCTTTACGAGCTTTTTGATTTCAGCGAGAGTTGCGGCAGAGTTCTTATCGTTCTTGTCGCACAGGTTCTTGATTTTAGTGAGAATGTTTGCGTTCATGGAAATTCTTCCTTTCTTCTAACTTTTCGAGTTTCTTGATGGTTTTCGCAATGAGCTTGCGTTGCCTTACCAAATATGTATAGTGGTAGGTGTATGCGGTGTCGGTGAGTTCTGCATACTCGATGGCTTCATCCTACGCATTAAGGTGTTGTTTCAACTTCTGAATCGTCGTCTGAGTCATTGTCTAATTCCTCGCTTTCATAATTCATGGGACTCGCACAATCGGTACACCATATTTCTTCGTTGACAAATACCGTAGTCTCCGATTGACGAATTTCACGCCCACAATTCCAACAAAGGCATTTTATGTCCGACATCGTGCATCTCCTTTCTTCCACACATATTTGGTGCCGTGGGTTTCCAAGTACCACTTTTCAAATTCGACTCTGCTGGCTTCGTCCTCAAAGAACTTGGAGACGGTCTTCGCCAAGAGCCTACCGAGACGGAGTTTCGTTCCGCTATCGAAATCAGGGTTCAGCATAGCATTTGCCATACTTTTCGAGAATTTCAATAGACTTGTCGATTACCGTGACGGCTTTCTGTCCTTTTCTTCGTCCACTAAGATATGCACTCATGTCTTCCTTGTAAACACTAACGTCCTGTTTCTCAAGTTCGTTAATGAGCCAGGTGTAGGTGAGGTGATATTTGAGGAGAAGAACTTTCACTTTTTCACGCTTTTCCTGCATGACTTGACCTCCTTTTCTTATTTTGCTAACAAAAAAGGTTGACAAGTTGAGCGTTCTATGGTATAATGAGTGTGCCACCAATCAAATAACCATTCGAGACTTCCGAAAAACAGAGATATTCGGAGGGTGCTTTTCTTATTGCCTTTTTTCGTTAGCACCTATATTATATCTCAGTCCACTAAGATTGTCAAGAGGTTTTTGAGAAATTTCTAAGAAAATTTTGAAAAAAGTTTAGGAGACTGAGATTTTATGTTTTGGGAACGCTTTGTAAGTGAATGCGAAAGGGTCGGTAAAAAGCCGAATCCCGTAGGAAAAGATGTCGGTGTTTCTTCGGGTACCGTCACAGGTTGGAAGAACGGTGTAGTACCGAAACCCGAATGTTTACAGAGAATTGCAGACTATTTCGGATGCACTACCGATTATCTGCTCGGTATAAGCAACTGCCGTACCCTCAATGATGCGAGTGCCATGTTTACCGATCTTACAGAACAAGAAAAGACCCTCCTCCGTCTGTTCAGAGAAACCACGGAAGAAGGTCGTTTCGAGATGATTGCCGCTTTCATGAATATTAAGACTGCTATAGAAAAAAAGCCTACAAGCGAAAATACAAGTGCTGCCGGCTGATTGTAGAGGTAAAAAGGTCATTCCTATGGAACTCGTGACCCTATATAGCAGATTGAGGGAATTAGAATGAATGTAGTATTATATTTGAGATATAGTAGTGATAAACAGAACGAGCAGTCCATTGAAGGTCAGCAGCGTATTTGTAAGGCGTTCTGTGAACGCAACGACATGACCATTGTTGATGTGTATATCGACAGAGCTTTGTCGGCATCCAAGCACACAGAGAAGCGTGAAGACTTCCAACGCATGATCAAGGATAGCGAGAAACACCAATTTGATGCGGTGGTCGTTTACAAGCTCGATAGATTTGCAAGAGACCGCTATGACTCTGCTATCTATAAGAATAAATTGAAGAAAAACGGTGTCAGGGTTATTTCCGCTACCGAGAATATCACCGACAGTCCTGAGGGTATTATCTTGGAGTCGGTGCTTGAGGGCATGGCAGAATTTTACTCCAAAGAACTCGCCCAAAAGGTCACAAGAGGAATGAACGAGACGGCTCTGAAATGTAATTCCTGCGGAGGTCATATTCCTCTCGGTTATAAGGTCGAGAACAAGAAGCTCGTTGTTGACCCTGCTACAGCACCAATCGTTGTAGAAGCATTCGAGCGATATGCCAACGGTGAGACCGTTGCTGAACTCTGTGAGCGCTTCAATAACAGAGGGTTCAGGACTGCCAAAGGTGCCGAATTTAACAAAAACTCGTTCCGAACTATGTTCCAGAACGAGCGTTACATCGGCGTGTATAAATATAAGGATATAAGGATTGAGGGCGGTGTCCCTGCCATCGTCAGTAAGGAGGTCTTCGAGGTCGTGCAGAGACGGCTCAAAATCAACGCACAGGCTCCTTCAAGGGGTAAGGCGAAAGTAGAATACCTCCTTGCACAAAAGCTGTTCTGCGGACATTGTGGGACGGTTATGACGGGTGAATGCGGCACAAGCAAAGGAGGAACCACCTACAATTATTATACCTGTGCCGGGCGTAAGCGTTTCCACTCCTGCGACAAAAAGAATTTGCGTAAGGAATGGATCGAACAGGTTGTCGTAGAAGATGCCCTCGCTTTGTTGACTGATGAGCGAATGGACGAGCTTGCGGAAATCGCTGTCAACCAATCAGAATTGGAAGCATCTCAGAACGCCATAATTCCTGCTCTGAAAGCCGAAATACATGAGGTGGAACGAAGTATCGCCAACCTCCTTAAACTCGTTGAGAGAGGGTCAGATTCCGAGTCTCTGTTCAACAGATTGCATGAGCTGGAAGTCCAAAAGAAAAACCTCGAAAAACGACTTACCGAGGAATTGAAAGATATTGTTGTTCTCGAAAAAGATCACGTCGTTTGGTGGTTCCATAAGTTTAGCAAGGGAGACATCAACGACCCCGATTTTCGCCGTCAGGTTATAGATATGTTAGTCAACTCCGTGACGGTATGGGACGAACCAGACGGATGGTATAAGATCGCCACCGTTTACAATCTCACATCTCAGAATACCAAGACTTTTAGGTGTTCGGATTTGGGACTGAGTGGGTCACCAAAATTGTCAAATCCGAACGGTTTCGTAAATCGAAATGGGTTCGGATTTGTTTTTTTATTGAATTGTTGCTGATAAAGAATCAAGGTCACAGGACGTTGTAATAAAGAATGCCCAACACCTTGAATTATCACCGCAGATGTGGTATAATCAAAAAAAGGTCTATTTCAGGAGGAAAGCCATGAAGACGGAAAATATTTCAACCCCGGCTCTGATCGTGATGAAATCAATATTTGAGAGCAATGCCGAAAAGATGGCAGCTGTTTTGGAGGGAAGCTCTTTAAAGTTGCGTCCTCATTACAAATCTCACAAATGCTCTGCGATCGCGCATGAGCAAATCAAAAACGGTGCGGTTGGAATGACTTGCGCCAAGCTTGACGAAGCATTAGACCTTGCAGATAGCGGCATCCAAGATATTCTTATTGCCAATCAGATCACCGATGCAAGCAAAATCTCCCGTTTGGCGCATCTGGCTAATGTGTGCCGCCTGACGGTTTGCGTGGACGATCGGGACAATATTGCCGATATTGAAAGGGCCGCGGCTTTGGCAGGCTCCACTGTTTACTGCTTTGTGGAATATGAGATCGGAATGGAGCGTTGCGGTGTTTCGGATAAGGAACAGGTTTTGGCGCTTGCCAAATTTATTGATGAGTGTCCTCATTTGGTCTTTGACGGAATACAAGCCTATGCGGGTCACATTTCCCATACGGTTTCTCTTGAAGAAAGAGCCGAGCGGACAGAAGAAAATTCTCAAAAGATCCGAGAATTGATGGAATATCTCAAGGTCAACGGTGTTCATCCTCGGACCATGTCCGGCGGCAGTACGGGAACATCCGTCATAAAGGCAAAAGAAAATCTTTATACCGAGCTTCAAGCCGGCAGTTATTTGTTTATGGATGCTACCTATGCTGAGCTGGGACTTCCTTTTGAACCGTCGCTGTTTATTCTTTGTACCGTTGTCAGTGCGAATGACAAAATCGTTACGGTTGACGCGGGAGTGAAATCCTGCGGTGTAGACCAAGGTATGCCGATCCCTTTTGGTTTTTCGGTATCCAAGGTGGTAGCCAGCGAAGAGCATTTCCAACTGCACAGTCCTTCCCGTCAACTTCGTGTGGGCGAAAAGGTGTTGCTCATTCCTGCACACTGCTGTTCTACGGTCAATCTTCATGATCGGCTCTATCTTGTGGACGGTGATCGGGTGGTTGACAGATTTTTGGTAACGGCAAGAGGCGGGTTCCGTTGAATGAGCAAAGGGGATACGGTTTCGCCAAAACACTAAATTTTTCGATTGGAAAAGGAGAGGCGGCAGGCGGAGAGGGGTTCGTTTGTTGAGCCGTCTGTTTCACCGATAATAGGGCAGATCGTTTCGACGGTCTGCTTTTTTAACAGCACGAAAAAACTCCGCATAGCTTTTGTTTTTACTTTTGCTGACGGTTGTATGAACATAATGCGTCCGAAGAGAACGCTATGTCCACACTGCCTTCAAAAGTAAACGAGACAAAAGTTTTGCGGAGTTTTTTGAAAAACAGTGAGGCAATTATCCGGTATAATCCTCGCCACTTCCGACATATTTACCGCCGACCACGATATCGGCGCGCATGAAAGGCTTGATGACCAAAAGTGCCAGCTTTTCTCCCAGCATCAGTCTTTCCTTGCGACCGAGGAGGCAAGTGAGAAATTTGGGCGGGAGAGGGAAGGCTTCTGCGTTGACCGTTACAGTCAGACGACCGAGAAAGCCGGACAGGTCGATATTCACGGTATAAGGCTCGCCGTCCACCGTTACATTCCATTGTTTTTTCATGTTGCGTCTCCTTTGAGATTTATCGACTTTAATTGTATCATAGATGAGGGGCAAAGTCAAGGGCGGGGCATGAAAAAAGGTTGCCGTAATGAACAGCAACCTTTGTGTTTTTAGACTTCGGGAATTGTGATCTCGATCTCGTGACCAAGCTCGGCGGACTTGCAGATACCGTCGATGATGGCTTGATTGATGATGATCTGGGAGGTGGGAACGGGAGCTGTGCCACCGTTTTTGCAGGCATCAATGAAGGCGCGAACCTTCTTTTCCCAAAGAGTGGGGCCCTTTGAGGTGTCGATGATCGGGATCTCGGTAACGACCTGCTCGCCGCCGACCTCGTGGTAGATCTTCATGGGACCGCCCACCGAGCCGTTCCAGCAGTTGGTGGAGGGAATGCGCAGACCACCTTTAGTACCGAGGATCAACGCATCACCGGGGGTGTCCATGTTCATTGCCCAAGAGATTCTGAAGTCGAGGATGATATCGCCTTCCAGACGAACGAAGCCTGCTGCAAAGTCGTCAACACCAAACTTTTGAGCCATGTCGGGGCGCCCCTGCTTTTGGTAAGCGACATAGTTGGGATCGGTTCCGAAGAATGCCGACTTGTAGCCTGTAACAGTCAGGGGCTTGGGATAGCCGATGGCGTTGAGCAGCATATCGAGTGAGTAGCATCCGATGTCACCCAGTGCACCGATACCGCCGGTGTCGTTCTCGATGAAGGAGGTCTTGCCGTTTGCTACGGGAATGCCGCGCTGACGACCGCCGCCGGACTGGAGGTAGTAAATCTTACCCAATACCCCCGATTCGACGATCTTCTTGATCATCTGCATATTGGCATCGCCGCGAGGCTGGAAGCCGATAGAGAGGATCTTTCCGCTCTTCTTTTCGGCCTTCATGACCTCGATCGCCTCGTCAAGAGTGACGGTGAAGGGCTTTTCGAGAATAACATTGAGTCCGTTTTCCAGCGCGTAGATGGTGGGACCTGCATGCTGGCGGTTGTAGGTACAAATGGTAACCGCGTCAAGGTTTAGACTCTTATCGTCGACCATCGCCTTGTGATCCGCGTAGTCGTACTTGACATCGGTAAGCCCCCACTTCTCAAAGAAGGCTTTCGCCTTGCCGGGGACGATGTCACAGCCTGCCACTACCTCAACATCGGGCTGGGTGAGCAGGGCTTTCATGTGGCTGTTGGCAATGCCGCCGCATCCGATAAAGCCGATGCGGAACTTGCGAGCGGTATCTACCTTGGTTTCGTTTTGCACTTCCTTGAAGGCGTCCAGATTATCAATAGCCATATCCTTTTCCTTTCTCTGCCGTGTGGCAACAAAAACGGGGGAACCGTGAAAGGCGCCCCCGTAGGTTTGAGGCAATACCGCAACGCGGCTACGCCTGTTTACTTATGAAACGATCCGAATTAAACTTCGGGAATGGTGATCTCGATCTCGCGACCAAGCTCTGCGGACTTGCAGATACCGTCGATGATAGCCTGGTTGATAACGATCTGAGAGGAGGGAATGGGAGCGGTGCCGCCGTTCTTGCAAGCGTCGATGAATGCACGAACCTTCTTCTCGAAGAGACTTGCACCCTTGTTCTGCTGAACGGGGATCTCGGTAACGACCTGCTCGCCACCAACCTCGTGGTAGATCTTAAGGGGACCGCCGATGGAGCCGTTCCAGCACTCGGTGGAGGGGATACGAAGACCACCCTTGGTACCAAGGATAAGAGCGTCACCTGCGGTGTCCATGTTCATAGCCCAAGAAATACGGAAGTCAAGGATGATGTCACCCTCAAGACGAACGAAAGCGGCTGCGAAATCGTCAACACCGAACTTCTCTGCATACTCGGGATGGTTTCTCTTTACATAGCCGGAGTACTTGGGATCCTTTCCGAAGAAATCGGATTTGTAACCGGAAACGGTGAGAGGTTTGGGATAGCCGATCGCGTTCATGAGCATATCGAGAGAGTAGCATCCGATGTCACCAAGAGCACCGATACCGCCGGTCTCCTTCTCAATGAAGGTGGTACCGAAGGGGGTGGGGATACCGCGGCGACGACCGCCACCGGTCTGGATGTAGAAGATCTTACCAAGCTCGCCGGAATCAACGATCTTCTTGATCATCTTCATGTTCTCGTCCAGTCTGGGCTGGAAGCCGATGGAGAGGATCTTGCCGCTCTTCTTCTCGGCCTTCATAACCTCGATAGCCTCCTCAAGGGTAACCGTGAAGGGCTTCTCAAGAAGAACGTGGAGACCGTTCTCAAGAGCATAGATAGCGGGAGCTGCGTGCTGGCAGTTGTAGGTGCAGATGGTAACTGCGTCAAGGTTGAGGGACTTATCGTCGATCATTTCCTTGTGAGAAGCGTAGTCGGTCTTAACGCCTTCAACACCTGCATCAGCAAAGAACTTTGCAGCCTTGCCGGGGATCAGGTCGCATCCTGCTACGATCTCAACGTCGGGCTGATTCATCAGCGCCTTGATGTGGGATCCTGCGATCCATCCGCATCCGATGAACGCGATACGGAACTTCTTGGTGGCGTCAATTTTGACGTCCTCATGTACTTCCTTGAAAGCATCAAGATTAGCATTGGTTGCCATGTTGTTTTCCTCCGAAAATTTTTATTTTGTAATCAATAACCTATTGATTTAAGGTACTTGCGGCTCTTCTCGATACACTCGAGAGAGGTAAGACCCATGCTGGGCTGATCCTGCTCGACTATGATCCAGCCTGCGCCTGCGTCCTTGGCGGCATCGATGATGGACGGGAAGTCCTGAAGACCGCTTCCTACGGGGCGGAACTCGAAGTTCGAGGGACGGGTGGGAGCCTTGCGGTCAATGCCGATCAGCTCATACATATCATCCGACTTTTCACCGAAGAAGTCCTTGAGATGGACAACGGGTGCACGACCGGTGTACTTTCTGACATACTCTGCGGGATTTTCGCCGCCGACGTTGACCCAACAGGTGTCGATCTCGGTTGCGAGATAGTCTGCGGGAACGGTATCGTAAAGGATATCAAGCGCATACTTGCCGTCGATCTTCATGAATTCAAAGTCATGGTTGTGGTAAAGGAGCTGAAGACCCTTTTCCTTGGCGGCCTTTCCGATGACCTCGGCATCCGCGATGGTCTTTTCCCAGCCTTCCGCACCGGGACGATCCTCGGGATTGAGGTAGGGAATAACGATGTACTTACAGCCAACGGTGGCATAAGCGGAAAGAACCTTTTCGCAGTTCTTTCTCATGTCGGCAAAGGGAACATGAGCCGAGATCGGAACCAAACCGATCTCCTCGCACAGTGCCTTCACTGCCTCGGGCTCGTTGCCGTAAAGTCCTGCAAACTCTACGCCGTCATAACCCATATCCTTGATTTTTTGAAGTGTTCCGCGGAAATCTTCCTTTGCGAAGTCGCGGACAGAGTAAACCTGAACAGCTACCGAAAGAGCCATATCATTACCTCCGATTTCTTGATTGAAACTTGTTCGAACCGCAAGAAGGCATAGTCCCCCCTTGGATACTTACAATATCATTATAAGACAAAAGGTGCTATGAATCAAGTCATATTGAGTTATAATTGAGACAAAAATTGCCATAATGCTTTTTCCATTTGAAAACAGGAGGGCACTTTTTGAAGCAAAAGCACACTTGCTTCGAAAGTAGGGAAAACTTTTGATTCGCGCCCTTTTGCAGTTTGCACAAACATAGCCGCCCCCCACGGAACGCAGTATGTTCGCTCAAACATCAGCAAGGGCGCGGATCAAAAGTTTTTTGCGGAGCTTTTTTTCAAAAAAGCGACCTCCCCACGCCCGCAGGCGAAAAAACGAAAGTTCCCTTGACAACCGCGATAAAAAGTAGTATGATTAATTAAAGATATTTTTTAGGAGGACGAAATTATGATTTGGTTGATTTTGTCATTGGTTACCGTAGCGGTATTGTTTGTTCTGTTAGGATTTTATCCCAAGACGTGGAAGGTGTGCCGCCGTCAACTCTTTTCTCTTTTAGGTCTTTTGTGGCTGGTGGGATGCCTGTTTACTGTAGTTCCCACGGGTCATACCGGTATTTTGACGACCTTTGGCAAGGTGGAAAACACCACTTTGGAAGCCGGACTTCATGTAAAATCTCCCTTCCAGCAGGTGGTGGCCATGGATAACCGCACCCAAAAGGAGCAACTGGAGCTGATGTGCTTCTCCAGTGATATTCAGGAGGTCAGCATCCACTATTCTATCAACTATCAGATTGAAAAAGCCAATGCGCAGACCATCTATAAGTCCATTGGTACCGACTATTATCGCGTAGTCATGGAGCCTCGTATCCAAGAGGCGGTCAAGAGCGTGATCGCAAAGTATACCGCCGAGAGCCTGATCGAGAAACGTGAGGTGCTTTCCAAGGAGATCACGGACATTCTTGTGGATGAGCTGGGTACATATAATATTGAGGTGGTCAATACCGCCATTGAGGATATGGATTTCTCGGATGCCTTTACCCAGGCGGTCGAGGATAAGCAGGTGGCACAGCAACAGCTTCTCAAGGCGCAGACCGAACAGGAGCAGCGCACCATGGAGCAGAGAGCCGAGGCGGAGCGCAAGGAGATCGCCGCTACTGCCGAAGCCGAGATCGCCGTTATCCAGGCCGAGGCCGACAAGGAGGTCTTGAAGATCCAAGCCGATGCTGCCGAGTATGCAGGTCAGAAGGATGCCGCCGTCAACGAGGCACTCTCAAAGTCGTTGACCGCGATCTTGATCGAATACTATATGCTTCAGCAGTGGGACGGCAAGCTGCCCGAGTATTATGTCACCGGTGTGGAAAATGTCAACCCCATTCTCGGCTCGATCCTGACAAAGCCTGTCGAGGGCGAAAATAGCGCAGAATAACGGAGAATATGATGGACAGCCAAGTAAAAAGAGGACGTTTTATCGTTTTTGAAGGCATCGACGGTGCCGGTAAGACCACACAGATCGAGCGGTTGGCGGCGCATTTGCGTGCCAAGGGAAGAAGGGTCGCCGTGACGGCCGAGCCTACCGCATCGGTCAGCGGTGGATTGCTGCGCGATGCGCTTGCGGGAATTCAAAAGAGAACGGCTTGCGAAATGGCGGCGCTGTTTGTGCTTGACCGAATCTTTCATAATGTCAATCCCGGAGGCATTGAGAGTATGCTGAACGAGGGCTATGACGTGATCTGTGACCGTTACTATTATTCTTCCATGGCATACCAAGGAAGTCAGACCGATGCCGCATGGGTTAGGGATATGAATTTGAAATGCCCCGAGATCCGTCGCCCCGATCTTTGCGTTTTTTTGGATCTTTCGCCCGAGGAAAGCTTGCGCCGCATTGCCCGCGACCGCACCTCTACGGAGATCTATGAGAAAAAAGAGATCTTGGAGGCTGTACGCGAACGGTTTTTCCGCGTGTTTGAGGAACTGGAGGATAAGGTGGCGATCATTGATACTACGGGTTGCTCCATCGATGAGGTGGCTGCGAAGGTGGTAGCTGCGGTGGAGGCTGACCGATGAAGCTGTACATGATTCGACACGGTCAGACCGATAATAACCTAAAAGGTCTGTTCAGTGGTTGGTTTCAAGCACAGTTGACCGACGAGGGACGTGCACAGGCACGCGCCGCGAGGGAACGCTTGCGTGGGATCCCCATTGAATGTGTGTATGCCAGCGATTTGGATCGCACCTTGGAGACGGCGAGACTGCTGTTTCCCGACAAGGAGATTATTCCGAACTCGGATCTTCGGGAGATCCATGTCGGTTCACTCGGCGGCTGTCCCTATGAAGATGCAGAAAAAGAGGATCGCACATATTCGGACTATACGTCCTACGGTGGGGAAAGTCGGGTGGAATTGGTGGCGAGAGTGAAGCGCTTTTTGAAAACCGTTGAAGCCTTGCCATACGAACGTGTGGCGGCAGTGACTCACGGCGGCTTGATCTGTAGTATGATCGATGTCATCGCAGATTGCCTGCTTCCCAATGGCAAGAGCTCGTGCTACAACTGTAGTGTTTCGGTGTTTGAGCATACCGAAAACGGCTGGCGTATGGTTCGGTGGAACGATACGGGAGACTTGCTGTAGAATGGGACTATAAATAGCAAAAGCCCGACAGAGCGGATCTATCGGGCTTTTGTTATTGACTTTGCTTTTTCTTTTTCGGAAGGCTTATTTGCGAGAGAAGGATGGCGGCCAGCATGACACCGCAACCGACAAACTCACGGGGACTCATAATACTGCTTTCCACACCGAACAGATCGAAAATGGCGACCAGTGTTCCGGCAACGGCCGCAAATACCGCCTCAAAGCTCATGATCAGAGAGGCGATGGCGGGCTCGGTGTACTTTTGTCCGATGGTTTGGAGCGTGTAAGCCACGCCGCAGGACAACACGCCCGCAAAGAGGATGGGACCGATGGCAACGGGTACCAAAGGCAGTTGCGAGGTGCCTTCAAAGAGGAACATGGGGATGGACGAAAGCAGACCCGAGATAAAAAATTCCAGTGCCGAAAGCTTGAGGCAATCGACTCGAGGGGCGAAATGATCGACCGACAGGATCTGAAAGCCAAAGGCCACGGCACAACCCAATACCAAAAGGTCTCCAAGCTCAAGATGAAGCTCGCCGCTTTTTACGCAGAGCAGATACAGACCGATGCACGCCAAAAGTACGCACAGCCAAATATGGGGCTGTATTTTTTTGCCGATGAACAGACCGAACAACGGTACAAAAATGATGTACATAGCGGTAATAAAGCCCGCTTTTCCGCCCGAGGTTCCGAAGGCGATGCCCACCTGCTGAAGGCAAGAGGCGATGCAGAGGAAAAAGCCGCATACGACACCGCCCGTGAGCAGGGTCTTGCGTTCCTCGCGAGAGGGGGGGATGTATGTGCCGTTTTTCTTTTTGATGCCGTCCATGATGAGGATGACGGGAAGGAGGACGGCACTTCCGATTAGCGAGCGAACGGCTTGGAAGGTGTACGGTTTTATGACTTCCATAGCCAGATCCTGCGCCACGAAGGTGGTGCCCCACAGAATGGTGGTGAGCAGAAGGATCAAGCTGCCTTTGGTGTTGTTGTTCAACGAAAAGACCTTCTTTCTATTTGTGATATCTTGTACCGCGAGAGATATTCAGGCAACGGTAGAGCACTTCCAGAAATAGCACACGCATAAGCTGGTGGGGGAATGTGAGCTCGGACACGGAAAGCCGCAGATCGGCGCGGTTTTTGACGCGTGGGGAAAGCCCGTGAGAGCTGCCGATGATCAAGCAGACGGTGCCGTGCGAGGCGGCAAATCCGTCCAGCTTTTGGGAAAGCATTTCGGACGAAAACTGCTTGCCCTCCACGCAGAGGGCTACCACGGCGGAACGGGCAGGGATCGCTGTCAGAATGCGGTCGGCTTCTTCTTCCAGAGCCGCGTCGATCTCAACCTGTGAGGGGGAATCGGGGACACGGTGCTCTTTGAGTTCTGTAATCTCCAGCTTGCAGAAGGCGGATAACCGCTTGATATATTCGGCGGCGGCTTCTTTAAGATAGCTTTCTTTGAGGTTGCCGAGGCATATAAGTTTGATGTTAAGCATGATGGCTCCTTTTGGAAATCTATGGCATTTGAGGACGATAAGGTTTTGTGCTCGACGTCAATTGTGTGATAGTTGTGCTTCTTTTGACGTGGCAAAGCAGGAACACCTCTCGACGATCGTTTGGTGCCCAAATTCATTCGCTTTATCCAATCGACTCAAAGCCCTTCATTCATCCTCCCATACGATTTTGGTGGGGGAACGGCTGTCGGCGGTCATCAGCAAAATGCTCGGGTCGGGAAGGACGGAGAGCACCTCATCATAGGCGATGGCGGGGTCATTGTTTTTTTCGCTCAAATGCGCTAAAAGAAAGGCGCGCGTTCCTCGCTCGGCAAGGGTCGCGGCAAGTGTGGCACAGTCGGTGTTGCACAGATGACCGCGCCGCGAGAGAATGCGTCGCTTGAGGTGGTAGGGGTAGGGACCGTCCATGAGCATTTCCACGTCGTGGTTGGCTTCGATAACTACGGCTTCACAGCCCGAAAGCCCTGTAAGGACTTCGTCGGAAAGATAGCCCACATCGGTGGCGTATCCGATGCTGTGGCGTATTTCTCCCTCCTGCCATTCGATTCGGTAGCCCACACTTCCTGCACTGTCATGGGGGGTGACGAATGAGGTAACGGTAACATCGCCCAAGGTCAGTGTGAAAAAGGGTGGGTGGGAGACGAGATTGCGCTGTATGTAGGGAGAAGGGTGCATGGACAACTTTTCCGCGCAACCGCCGGCGGCATGGATGGGAATGTCGGACAGGCCTACAGGGTTTTCCAGCACCGAAATGTGGTCGCAGTGTTCATGGGTGATGAGGATCGCGTCGATATCATCGGGTGTGCGTCCGATCTCTGCAAGTGCGTTTTTGAGGGCGCGTGCGCTCTTTCCCGCATCAATGAGAAGGTGGACACCGCCGCATTCAAGATAGGCGGCATTTCCGCGCGAACCGGAATATAAGGTGCAGAGCTTCATGTCAGTTGCCCGAGAAGATCGACAGGATAAGCGGGAAGAAGTACAGCTCCAGCAATTCGAAGCCGAAGACAAAGATCATGGGCAACAGGATCAGAATGGCCCATTTGGATTTTTTGCGCCGTGCGGCGATATCGTCGATCATAGCTTTCTTTTGCTCGGCGCTCCATTCCGCAGGTAACATTTCCGGTGTGACCTTGCTGAATACACCTCGATTATAGACAATGTAATAGATGGCTACGGCGAAGGTGGCGGTCGAGTACAGTACAATGGCCACCAAATACAGATCATACATTTTCAGCAAGCGGAACACAGACATGAAAACGATGATAAGTCCCGCCAGTCTGAAAACCAGGCGGAAATTGAAGCGTCCCATGGCTTCGCGAACCGAAGGGACATTTTTGGGATTTTGCTTTTTCAACGGGATTCCCCTTTCTTATTTCTCAAAGAAGGGCAGCTCCGCCCGCGTGGAACAGAGCTGCCTTGAGTTTTTACAGAATACGGATGGCACCCTCGGGACGGATGCGAAGGACGATACAAGCACCGTCTCCAAACACGCTGTCCATCAGTGCGCGATAGGTCTCGGCATACTCTGCGGGGACAAAGCTCTGGATGGTACCCGCAAATCCGCCGCCGTGAACGCGCCAAGCTGCCTTTTTGTCGGTCAGGAAGCCTTCGGCCACGCAG
>JAZSPB010000098.1:0-6555 GCA_045537235.1 Eubacteriales bacterium | reverse complement strand
GATACTTCTAAGATTGTGAAGGTGGACAAGTTTAATGATGCGTACCGTATGGTAGAGACCGGCGATGTACTCAACTGGTTTGAGATCACCGCACCGGAAGGTTATTATTCCATCAATGATAAGGCATCGGATGTACTTGCTACCACAAAGGGTAAGCTCCTGTTTATCGGTCTTATGAAAAAGGCCATGAAGGGCAAGAAAACCATGGTAGATGCAGGTTCTATGATGCAGAGCAAGGATTTGATGGGATTCCTCGGCGGATTTACCGTAAAGCGTCTCCTTTCCATGATGGGAGCAATGGGTGCAAAACCGCTTACAAAGGATGAAATGTTAAAGTTTAACAAGAAGTTAAATAAGATTAAGAGAAAGTAAGAGAAAGAATAACAGCAACCATAAACTCAACCGGGGAACGTTCTGTTCCCCAGAAAACATAACAAAGGGAGGCAATAGTATGGATACTAAGAAGAAATTTGGTATGAGAGACAAAGTTGCATATGCTGCCGGTGATTTCGGTTGTAACATGAGTTTCTCGCTCAAAGGAACGGTTCAGACCTTCTGGCTCGCTTACATGTTTATGGAAGTCGGCCTTCTCTCCGCGCTTCTTCTTGTTGTTCAGATCTGGGATGCTGTGAACGATCCCATGATCGGCTCCATGATCGACTCCGACAAAAAGGCGTACAAAATGGGCAAATTCAAGAGCTACATTTTTGTGGGAGCTTGCGGCTTGCTTGTGGCGGGCGCGCTGGTATTCCTGCCCCTTCCCGAGTCTGTCAGATTCAGCCAGGAAACGATCAACGTGATCATCAAGTCCGCCGTATTTATTTTCTCTTACGTTATTTGGGATGCCTGCTATACCATTGCCAACGTTCCTTACGGTTCCATGCTTTCCTTGGTTACCGAGGATACCGGAGAGAGAGCACAGCTTTCTACTTGGCGCTCCATCGGCTCCATGGTTGGCAGTTTGGTTCCCGGCATCATTCTTCCCATGCTGATCTGGAGAGATGTCAAGTATGACGGAACGGGAAAGATCCCGTTGCTGGACGGTGAGTACCACGTCAATCCCGAGACCAACCTTCCTTACGAGATCGGTGATCAGGTTCTCAATCCCAAGACGGGCGCAAAGGTGCAAGAGCTTTTGGGCGACAGAGTGTTCTGGGCAGCTCTTATCATGGGCGTTCTTGGATTTATTGCCTTCTTGTTCATGATCAAAAAGATCACCATTCGTGTGGATGAAAACTCGGTCAAGACGACGGAAAAAACTGAAAAATTCAATGTCCTCCGCGCATTTGGCGCATTTATGAAGAACCGTCCCGCTGTGGGTGCTACCGTGGCGGCTATGGGTATGTTCCTCGGTATGCAGTCGGCTACCACGGCCAATACCATTATGTTTGCTACGCACTTCGGCATGGCATCGCTTTCGGGTATTGTCCAGATGGTCGGTTTCCTTCCCATGTTCCTGTTCATGCCCTTCATTAAGAAGATCGTTGAGCGGTTCGGCAAAAAGGAAGCCAGCGTATTCGGCACCCTTGTGTCCCTTTTGGGCGGTGTGATCATGATGGTGTTCCCCATGGTTCCCAAGGAAGTTTCTCTGATCGTTTATATGATCGGTCTTGTCGTATTCGGTCTCGGTATGGGCGTTTATACCTGCGTGTCTTGGGCACTTATGGCCGATGCCATCGACTATAATGAGTGGAAAACGGGCAACAGAGAAGAGGGTACCGTTTATTCGCTCCACTCCTTCTTCCGCAAGCTGGCACAGGGTGTTGGTCCTTCCGTGGTGCTTCTGATCATGGGGGCGCTGGGCTATGTGTCCGATCTGGGTACCATCGGTCAGACGGCAGAGACTGCGGCCAATATGACATGGCTGGTTGCCGGACTGTACCTCTTCAGCGCAGTTCTCCAGTTCGTAGGTCTTGCTTTGATCTACAATTTGGATAAGAAGACGATGGAAAAGATGAATCGGGAGCTTGCCGATCGCAATACGACCTCTTCTGCGAACTGATTTGAGCTTGATCGATGGTGTCCGGCATCGAAAAAGGGTGTCGGACGCTGCCTCCGCTTTGGTCAATACCGAGTTCACATTTTGATGATATGATATTTTTAGTAAACGGATAAAAGGAGAATATACAGTGAGAAACGTTATCAATCTCAATGAAAATTGGCTGTTTGTCAAGAACTGTGCCGACATCTCCGCGCGTGAGGGAATCACGGTGGATCTGCCTCATACATGGAATGCCGAGGACGGCTTTGACGGCGGCAATGACTATTTCAGAGGCTCATGCCTGTATGTTAAAACCCTGAAGAAAGCGGAGCTTCCCGCAGCGGATCGATATTTTCTCGAGATTCGCGGTGCCAATTCGTCGGCTGACGTGTATTTGGACGGAGTGAAGCTTGCGCACCATGACGGCGGTTATTCCACTTGGCGAGTGGATCTTTCGGAAAAGCCGGCAGAGGAAAGCACATTGGCTATTGTAGTGGACAACTCTCCCAACGATACGGTGTATCCTCAGATGGCAGACTTCACCTTCTACGGCGGTCTTTACCGCGATGTCAATTTGATCGCGGTCAGCGAGAGTCATTTTGACTTGGAATATTACGGCGGCTCCGGCTTGAAGATCACCCCTGCGGTGGAGGGCAAGGATGCCAAGGTAGAGGTTGAGGTATTTGTCAAAAATTTGACCGCGGCACAGAAGCTGGTCTACACGGTCTACGATCGTGAGGAGAATAAGCTGGCCAAGATTGAGTCTGTCGATACCAAGGTCACCTTTGAGCTTAAGGATGTTCACCTGTGGCACGGTCGCCGCGATCCTTACCTGTACTGCTGTGAGGTCGAGATCGTAGAAGGGGAGACGGTTGTGGATGCCGTATGCCACCGATTTGGTTGCCGTTCCTTCCGCATCGATCCCGAAAACGGATTTATTCTGAATGGCGAGGAATATCCTCTGCGGGGCGTTTCCTGTCATCAGGACAGATGGGGTGTGGGAAATGCACTGTTGCCCGAGCACCATGCAGAGGACATTGACTTGATCTTGGAGGTCGGTGCTACTACCATCCGTTTGGCACACTATCAGCACGATCAGTATTTCTACGATCTGTGTGACGAAAAGGGACTGGTGATCTGGGCTGAAATTCCTTACATTTCCAAGCATATGCCCGGCGGAAGAGAGAACACGATCTCTCAGATGAAGGAGCTGGTTACACAGAACTATAACCATGCCTCGATCTTCGTATGGGGTCTTTCCAACGAGATTTCCATCGGCGGCTCGGATGAGGATCTGTTGGAAAATCATCGCATCCTCAACGATCTGGTTCACGAAATGGACAAGACGCGCCTGACCACTATTGCGGCGGTGTCTATGTGTAAAATGGACGATCCGTATCTGCTGATTCCCGACGTTGTTTCTTACAACCATTATTTTGGCTGGTATGGCGGAGACGTAAGCATGAACGGCCCTTGGTTCGATAAGTTCCATGCCACCCATCCCAACATTCCCATCGGTATCAGCGAATACGGCTGTGAGGCCTTGAACTGGCACACCTCCGACCCCAAGCAGGGCGATTATACCGAGGAATATCAGGCATATTACCATGAGGAGTTGATCAAGCAACTTTTCAGCCGCAAGTACATTTGGGCAACGCACGTTTGGAATATGTTTGACTTTGGAGCCGATGCCAGAGCCGAGGGCGGCGAAAACGGTCAAAATCACAAGGGCTTGATCACCATGGACAGAAAGTACAAAAAGGATGCCTTCTATGCATACAAGGCATGGCTGTCCGATGACCCCTTCGTACACCTGTGCGGCAAGCGATATGTGGATCGCGTGGAGGATGTGACCAAGGTGACGGTCTACTCCAATCAGCCCGAGGTGGAGCTGTTTGTAAACGGAGAGAGCATTGGTAAGAAGACGGCCCCCGACCATTTCTTCTACTTTGATGTAAAGAACCAAGGCGAGACCACCATTGTAGCCAAAGCGGGCGAGCTTTCCGACGAGGGCAAGATCCGCAAGGTGGAAGAGAGAAATATGGATTACGTTCTCCGCGAGGTGGGAGCGGTTCTCAACTGGTTTGATGTGGTAGAGGTTGAGGGAAGATTCTCTCTGAATGACAAGATTTCCGATATTATGAAATCCAAGCGCGGAAAGCTTTGGTTCCTTGGAGTAGGTCTTCAGATCAAGAAGAAGATGAAAGCCGGCAAAAAGGGCAAGCGGGAAGACAAAAAATCGGGCGGCTTCGACGTGGATCTCAAGGCAGACGGCGGCTTGATGGAAATGATGGGCGGCTTTACCGTCTTGCGCTTGACAAGCATGATGGCAATGATGAATGTTTCCTTCACCAAGGAAGAACTTTTGAAAATGAACAAAAAACTCAATCGCATCCGCAAACCCCGATGATCGCCGGGGGAGGATCTTGGTTGATGATTTTTGCGAACAAAGTGTATCAGAGCCGTTCGTAAAGGGCGGTTTTGCAAGAATACGGTATATCTCGAAAGAGGTATGCCGTCTTTTTGTGTTTGTGTCCACAAATGTAGCGCTTGTCAAAAAAAGACGTTCATCTTCGAAATATACAAACTGCAAAAAGTTTGTTATAATAAAGGTGCCAAACAATCTTAAGTTATAGTTTTTTTCGTTATAGAATAACTATAGCTTTTTTGCTATAAAATCAAGCAAATACGTTTTGGTAAAAACGCGACTCCTGCTTGATTTTATAGCGAACCTATACTATTAAGAGATTGTTTGGCGACAATGGGAGTTTGTGTTTTTCGGTGCGCTGACTTCTCTTGATGTCCCATAACGAAGGTTTCAAAAAATAGTGGTAAAGACAATCGATACAGTATATCGCAAATAACAATTTGAATGGAGATACTGTAATGAAAACATTGTATGAAACACTTGGCGGAACCTATCGTGAAGAAAACGGACACCTTATTCCTAACGTAACCCTTCCCGAACAGACCGATTATCAGATTGGCAAGTACGGACAGATGCATCTTGACTACATCAAGCAACACCGTCGCGGAAGGTACACAACTCTGCTGACCGAAGGCAAGTTGAATACTCGTTTGCACGAAATCGACCTTGAAGCAAACGAAATGCTTGAAACCATCATCCCCCGCCTCGCTACTGAAAGAGGTATTGACGAGAATATGAAAGCTCGCGATATGCTCCGTTGGGTTGCCGAGATGAACAACATCAAGGCAAACGCGGAAGAAATCGTTTTGCGGGAGGTGGTGTTGGTATGAAGTCGATCATCAGTGAATTTTGGCACGGAAATGTCTGTCCTCAGACCGATAGTCGCAACAAGTCTCCCGAAATGAAAGAACTTATGGAGTATATGGCGCGGCATCACGATAACCTGCTCAAAACAATGACCGACGAGTAAAAGGAAATCTTTGAGAAATTCGATGATTGTTGGAGTGAGTATGCGAGCTATGCCGAAGAAGCTATCTTTGCATATGCTTTCAAACTAGGTATGCAAATCGCTATCGAAACATTAACTGACACAAATTAAATACCTACAAGGGGCGCAGGCAGTTTTGTCTGCGCCCTATCTACTTTATAGGTATATTCTATTATAAAATTCCTATTATCGCACGAATTTTTTGATTTGCGTGTTGATTTTTGGAATATTATGTGATATAATATAAGTTGTAATAATGTATTTTTTTGAGGTGACTTATGGCTGCAAGTTATAAACCCTTATTCAAACTTTTGATTGACCGTAATATGAAGAAAAAAGAGCTCGCAGAGCGTGCAGGACTTAGTCTTGCTACCATTACGAAAATGGGCAAGGAAGGTACGGTCGTGACAACCGATGTTCTCGTGAAAATATGCGTGGCTTTGAACTGTGAGATCGGGGATATTGTCGAAATCGTTCCCGATGAGAACGCATAATGTGGAGGTCTGCACGATGATTGATTTTACTAACATAGAAAAATATAAAGAAAATAATCGCATTGAGGCAAAAAAGGCAATTGGCGGTCTGCCTCGTAGCATTTGGGAAACCTATTCCGCGTTCGCCAACACTCTCGGTGGTATCATTCTGCTCGGTGTTGAGGAACACGATGACAAATCCTTGTATCCCGTTGTCCTGCCTGATCCCGAAAAGCTGATTAAAGACTTTTGGGATATTGTCAATAACGCGAACAAGGTGAGCGCCAATATTCTTTCTGATAAGGACGTAACCATTGAGAATATAGATGGCAAGCACATCGTGGCTATCCGTGTGCCTCGTGCACAGCGCAGCGATAAGCCCGTATATATCGACGGCAATCCTCTTTCGGGAAGCTACCGCCGCAACGGCGAGGGTGACTACAAGTGTACCAAAGAAGAAGTGCAAGCGATGATGCGTGATGCAGCAATCAAAACACAGGATATGCTTGTGCTTGAAAATATGGAGCTTGACGCCTTCGATTACGACAGCGTGAAGCGTTACCGTATCCGTATGAAGACCTACCGTCCCGGACACGTTTGGGAGGAGCTTGAAGACGTAGAATTCCTTTACAAGCTCGGTGCAGTCGGAAGATCGAGCGACGGTAAGATGCATCCCACTGCCGCA
>JAZSPB010000026.1:0-2024 GCA_045537235.1 Eubacteriales bacterium | reverse complement strand
CACCAACATATAATAAACAAAAGGTGAAAATATGATCAACTGCAATCTTGACAAAATAGTTAAATACGTATTAAAATCCATTGATGAGCACAAGGTTTCCCCGGGAGCGTACGCTCGTTGGCGCATTCAGAACGCCACGGGAACACGTGACCTCGGTGTTACCGAATACGGTTGCGCGGATGCCGCAAATATGCTCTACACCTTGGGATATTTTCCGCGCGACAGAGAGGAAAGAGCCGCATTCGTCAAGACCCTTCAGAATATGCAAAAGCCTGATGGTCGCTTTGAGGAAGCGACACACCACACCCTTCATACCACTGCTCATTGCGTTGCCGCTTTAGAGCTTTTTGATGCGATGCCAAAGTTCCCGTTGACCTATCACATAAAAGAATTCGGCACTCCCGAAAAGGTCACCGAATTTCTCGAAACCCGCGATTGGTCGGGTGACCCATGGGATCAATCACACCAAGGTGCCGGCTTTTACGCGGCAATGGCTCTGACATGCGATATGCCCATTGAATGGCACGATGCTTATTTTGATTGGATAGCCGCAAAAGTCGATAGCAACACCGGCATAGGGCGCGAGGGCGCTCACGACGGCAAAAAGTCTATGATGCACCATCTCGCAGGCTGGTTCCACTATATGTTCAATCACGTTTACGCACACCGCCCCTTCCCAAATGCGGAAAAGTGCGTAGACACAATGATTGCCTACTATTGGGAGCATCTCTCTACCAATGTCGGCTTTGGACGTTCAATAGGCTTCTCTGAGATCGATTGGATATTTCTTCTCAACCGAGCCTCTATGCAGAACGGACATCGCCGAGAAGAAGCAAAGGAATGTATTCGCCATTTTGCCTCAGGATATATTTCCTATCTTGAAGATGACATTGAAAACATCTATAAAACGAAATTCGATGACCTTCACGCGCTGTTCGGCATGACCTGCGCGCTTGCGGAATTGCAAATAGCTCTTCCCGGCGAGATCAAAGCATCAAGACCGCTGAAAAACGTAATGGACAGAAGACCTTTTATATAAGCAGTAAAACTATTCGGAGGATGGAAAATGCATTACGATGAAATAATCAAACAAAATCAACCCTAGATAGACGAAACCTGGGCAAAGATCGAAAAAAAGATCACAAAAACCGCGGTAAAGAGCCGCAATAAGATTCCCTACTCAATGAAACAAAACGGCGACCACAGCGACACTTCGTCTAATCCCTTTATGTGGACTAACGGCTTTTGGGGCGCATATATGTGGATGATGTATGCCGCAACAAAAAACGAGGAGTTTGCCAAGACAGGTATACGTTGCGAGGAGATCATGGATGCTTGCTTCAACGAGATCGAAAGAGTGCACCACGACGTCGGCTTTATGTGGCACATTATGTGCGGCGCAAGATACGCTCTTACAGGAGACAGAGCCGCCAGAAACAAGGACCTTCTCTGCGCTATGACAATGGCATCCCGCTTCAAGCTGAACGGAGGCTACATCCGCGCCTGGAACGGGAAATGGAGAGAAGAAAACAATGACGGTTGGACGATCATTGACTGTATGATGAATCTGCCTATTCTCTTTTGGGCAAGCCGCGAGATCGGTGACGACCGCTTCAAGCAGATCGCCGTCTCTCACGCTGATATGACTATGAATCAGCACATTCGTCCCGACGGAAGCGTTAACCATATTGTATTCCACGACTTAGAAACGGGAGAAATGATCGGAACTCACCGCGGTCAGGGTTATGCTATCGGATCCACCTGGTCGAGGGGCGCAGCCTGGGCTGTTTACGGCTTTATTATCGCTTACGCGCATACGGGTGAGCAAAGATACCTTGATACCGCAAAGAAGGTTGCAGACGATTTTATCGCCAACCTCGCTGTTGAAAATTGGTTGCCTCTCGTTGATTTCCGCGCTCCCGCAGAGCCTATTCAGTATGACTCAACCGCAGGAGCTATCGCCGCTTGCGGTTTTATCGAGATCGCAAAACACTGCCCCGAGCACGAAAAGAAGCTTTATCTTA
>JAZSPB010000127.1:0-5693 GCA_045537235.1 Eubacteriales bacterium | reverse complement strand
GCTTTTTGAAAAAAGCTCCGCAAAAACTTTTCTATGGCGCCCTTTTTGTAGTTTGTGCGAACATAGCGAGACACCATGGGGTGCAGTATGTTCGCTCAAACATAGGCAAGGGCGCCGTAGAAAAGTTTTTTGCGGAGCTTTTTTTCAAAAAAGCGACCTCCCGCGCCCGCAGGCGCCCCAATCTCGGAATTTTATAATAAGCAAACCAGTTTTTCGATCTGTTCGTAATTGCGTTTGGCATAGGTTTTCATGGCGAGGTCGGTGTCTTGGCACAGGGTGACGGCACGGGCAAGGGCTTGCTCGGAATGCCGTGCCGCGGATTTCATGTATAGACCCGCTTTATACTCGTGTATTTTTAGGATCTTGGCGATATCCGATTGACCGAGACCTTCGCGCATGAGAAGCTTGATCTGATATAGAGTACAATAGCTTTGAGAAATTTCGGAAAGGGCATATTCGGGCTTGACTTGGCGAAATTTCATAACAGAAAGGACAGACAGTGCCCCTGCGCGGTCGCCGGCCATGGCGGCATTGGACAGGGCAAAGGAGTCACACTGCTCCTCGGGGACGGTGACGTAGCGAATGTCTTCCTGCGTGACCTCGGCTCGTCCGATACTGTGCAGATAGGCGCAAAGCTTATTGATCTCGGCGGAAAGGGCATACATACTTCGACCGCAATATTCCACCAAAAAGCGAACGGTTTCGTCCGAGGCGGCAATGCCCTCATGCTGAAAATGACGCGCCGCCCATGCGTAAAGCTTGGCAGGGGTAGAGGCATCAAACTGAACGGGTGTACAGACCTCCATCAACTTTTTAAAGAAAGCCGAGGGACGCTTGGGCAAATAACCCACGTCAAGACCGTCGGGAATGACAGAAAGGATGAGCAAATTGCCCGTATCCTCACGGTACTGCCTCATCAGCGCAAGCAGCGCTTCGGCATCCGATGGCTTAACAGCATTGAAATCAAAAGATTTGACAGCCACCATCTTACGTTCGCACATCATAGGCGGAGCCGCCAGCGCGTCGGACAGCGCGTCTACCGAAAAATCGGGAAAATCGATGGATATGTCATTGAAGCAGGCAAGTCCTTCATCGGGGCAGATGTTTTCTCTGGCGGCCTTAACGCAGTAGGCTTTTAGGTAGTCCTCTTCTCCGAAAAAGACATAACACCCCCAAAGGTCGCCGCGCAAGCGTTTTCGGAATTCCGCCTCATTGATGCAAGCCATGGATCTTCTCCTTCCCGACAGCCTCAGCCGCCGTAATTTTCCACATATTCTTCAAGGCAAATACCTTGACTCCAAATCATATAGGCATCGTACCGTCCCACAAAACGGTAATGCCAAGGCTCGTAATCATAGCCCGTAATGTCCACTTTATCCTCGGGAAACCGCAAGATGAAGCCGAACTTCCATGCGTTTTCCTGCAACCAATCGAACACGGGATACTGCGCAAAGCTCTCGTCAAGATCGGTCATGCCTTCCACCATCAGATCGGCCGCCAGTCCCGTGTGGTGCTCACTGGTGCCGGGGAACGCGGAATAGCGAAGCACCAGGGCCCGCGCCTCCGCCTCGGTCAGCGAGGGGTTGGCCGCCATCTCATTTTGGATATAGGTGTTGAACAAACCGTTCTGATAGGCATAGGAGCGATACGCCGATGTGACAAAGACCCCACCGATCCCCGCCTCGCGCATTTCGGTGAACATTGCCTCCATCGCCATCGCCGCATTTTTTTGCAAAGAAATATCCTTCCAAGTATCCTTGACCGCCATCATTTCTCCCGGATCATAAGAACCGTCAACCGTGTTTTGCTTGTTGACCAAGGTCAGGTAACTGCCCGAGGGGACATCGATATAGGATTCATATACCGAAAGATCGGCTTGAAACGTCGGTTTGACGATCTCGACCGTTTCGGTCTCCTCGGTTTCGGTCTGAGACTCGGAATCCCTCTCCGAAGCACCCCCGCAACCGGAAAGCACGCCGACCAAAAGAAGAGTGATCGCCGTCAAAAAAAGCCAACGGGATTTTTGAAACACTTTCATAGATACTCCTTTACTTGGTCTCAACCACCATGAAATAAGGGGAGGTGGGAGAGTTGATGATCTTGATCTGCGCCACACTCATGCGGAAACGGTCAAGGGTGGACAGGTATTCGCTCACCATTTTCCCCTCGGCATCACCCTCCTCGTGACCGGGGTAGATGGCGATCGAGAGGATCGACTTGGGACCAAGCAGATCGATGGCCGCCTCAATAGCAGGCATGGTGGTTGCACGCATGGTGGTGATACTCTTGTCACCGCCGGGAAGGTAACCGAGGTTAAACATCCCCGCCTTGATGGGATCGGTCACATAGTTTTTGACGTGATGGTGGGAATCATGGATCAGCGTATAGTTTTGAGGGCATTCCGCCTCGGCAAGATGCGCCGCCGTAGATTCCACTGCCTGCTGTTGGATATCGAAGGCATAAATGTGCCCTTTTTCCCCCACCGTCTTTGACAAAAATTCGGTATCATATCCGTTGCCCATGGTAAAATCCACAGCCGTATCGCCCTCACCCAGATGGGTCAGGATCAGTTGTTTTTGAAGATCCAACAATCGAAGCATGGAAATTCTCCTTTTTCAACACTTACATTTTAGTCAGCAATTGTCGCGCAAGACTCGCTGCGACTTGCACTTTTGGCTCCTCGCGGTCTCCGATAATCGGAAGGAACTTTGATCTTAAAGAAAGCCTAAAGCGCTTATTTTTCTCTGTGTATATCCGAACGCAGGAACTTCATGGCGCGCTCCACCGCATCGCGGGAGTTATACCACGGCTCCTCCTCATAACGGTAATCAAACTTTTTGCAAAACCAACTGATATCCTCGCGAAGAGTATCAAAATAGGTCTCGGTCACCTTGGCGCACGCAGAAACAAAGTCGGAAAGCGCCTTCTTGCGAAACCGCTTGGCACCCACCTCAAGAATCCGTCGATAGTGAGGGAGACAGAACATAGGCTGTGCACGGAGCTTTTCACGGAACTCGGGATCTCGCTCCCAAAGCATGACCGCCGTCTCGACCATGTGACGGAAATTGAATTCAATGCGGTTACAAACGTAGCAAGAATTTTCCAACTCACCGATTCTTTTCTCGGCCTTTTTGCCCGCACCGGTGAGTGCCGTGATGGGATTGTCGGAAATCTCACGGCGAAGCTCGTCCAAATGACTCTCCAGCGTCAACGCCATGCCAAGTCGGTTCTTGCGGACAAACATCATATCATAATGGGTTTTGCAAAAACCCTCACGGTTGGTCTTGATGCGCACATCCGGCTCCATCATGGACGCACCGAGGATGAGATCCAGCTCATTCTCCTCCAGCTTTCGGTAAAGAGCGCAAAAGGCACAGCCACAGCTCGGATCGGCGGCACTCGCTTCAAAAGCCTCGTTGACGGGTATGGTATAGATCTGTTCCATCGTTTATCCTTTCTTTGCTTCCAGCTCGCGGAGATAGTCGTCAAGCAAACGGGCGGCCAAGGCAGCCAATTCTCCGCAAGGGCGCTTTTGATAATATTCGGCACTTCTGGGGGTCGGTGTGGGATCGGATGACAGCATAGCGCGAGTCTGTGCGTCCTCGGCGCCCTTGCTCTTATCCGTTTCTTTTGCCACATGACCCGAGAGGATCTCGCGACAAACGATCGAACCAACCTGCCGGCGAAAACGCTCTGCCAGCTCTTGAATATGCGCATAGTGCGCCTTTTTGTCCTCTGCCGCCGAGGGTGCCGTGGCATCGTAGCCGTGAAGCATCCCCAGCACCATGAACATACCGCTCACCGTGCCGCAGACCTCGCGCAAACGCCCCATGCCGCCGCCAAAGGAAGAGGCAAGCTTCATCCCCATTTTCTCGTCAAGTCCCGTTAGGTCACCAAAGCTCAAAAGCACCGCCTGTGCGCAGTTATAGCCGCTCTCGAAATACCGTTTTGCCACAAGACCGCGATCGACGATCCCCGTCCCCGCACTTTGCTCGATCTTGCGAAGAACCTTTTCACCGTCGCCGTCGTACACCTCCGCGTGCATTCCGCAAGCGCGTGCGCCCTCGACATTTTCGGGTTTATCGTCAATAAAGAGACACTCGTCGGGCTCCAGTCCGTAGGTTTCCAAAAGATAACGGTAGATCGGCGCGTGGGGCTTGTCCATGCGAATCTCCGCAGAATAGACCGCCCCGTCAAACATCGCCGTGATCGGATAATTCTTCCCGGCTTTGCTCGAAAACTCCACCGGCGCATTGGACAGAATGTAAAGCCCATATCCGCGCGAATGAAGCACCTTTATCAACGCCTCCGTAGACGCCATCGGCTCAAGATCACCGTGCCAGTTTTCGAACAGTCGCACAGCCGCCCCATGAAGTCGCTCGGGAAGCCGCGCAAGAGAACCTGCAAGATGATCCTCATACGAAATACGTCCGCCGTCATAGTCTGCCCATCGACCGTCAAAGATAACCGACATCAGTGTGTCCGCATCCGACTCGTTCTCCGCATACTTCTGCCCGATCGACCGAGGATCAAACCGTGCCAGTACATTTCCAAAATCAAAAATTACATTTTTTATCATAGATGTTTCCTTTCGGGGAGATTAGTGAAGAGGGGGGAACGAGAGAGGCGGGGGTGTCTACACCCCCACACCCCCGACTTGTGTTGCCATGGGGTAAATGCGTACAAAGGGGGGCAATTGTCACATAGGGGGGAGCAACTCGCGCCTTTTGGCTGTCTCTTCGCTAGGTTCCATTCTCTTATTTGAAAATAAAGTAGCCGAGGACGAGGGCGCCGAGGGCGATACGGTAGATACCGAAGGCGGTGAAGGTGTGGCGCTTGACAAAGTCCATGAGGAACTTGATGGAAGCAAGGGAGACCACGAAGGCGGTAACGCAGCCCGCGAGAAGTACGAGCCATGCTTCGGTGGGAACGCTCACTTCTTTTTCAAGGACATAGTCGAAGAATTTATAGCCTCTGACAAGGCTGGCACCGATCATGGTGGGAATGGCCATAAAGAAGGAGAATTCCGATGCGGCGGTGCGCGAAAGCCCCAACAGCATCGCACCGAGGATGGTGGAGCCGGAACGGGAAGTACCGGGAATCAGGGACAGCGCCTGAAACGCGCCCACAGCCAATGCCATACGCCACGAGATGTTATCCACCGAATCAATCTTGACTACACTTTTTTTGCGTCTTTCGATCAAAACAAATGCGACACCGTAAGCGATCAACGCCAAGGAGACTACAACATAGTTGCCCAAATGCGCGTCAAGGAAATCGTCGGCCAAAATTCCGATCACACCCGAAGGTAAGATCGCCACGATGACCTTAAACCAAAGAGTCCAAGTCCCTTTTTTCTCCACGGGTGACTTTGACAAAGCAAAGGGATTGAGCTTGCGAAAAAACAGCAAAATAACTGCGAGAATGGCTCCCAACTGGATAACCACCTCGAACATACTGTAAAATTCCGCAGCAAATTCACCGTCGCCAACCTTCAAATGAATAAACTCGTCCAAAAGGATCATATGTCCCGTTGAGCTCACAGGCAACCACTCGGTGATGCCTTCTATAATGCCGAACAATATCGCTTTGATAATCTCCATAAATGCCTCCAATAAATTCAAATTATGAGTCAAGCGCCTGCGGGCGCGGGGAGGTCGCTTTTTTGAAAAAAAGCTCCGCAAAAAACTTTT
>JAZSPB010000007.1:0-4359 GCA_045537235.1 Eubacteriales bacterium | reverse complement strand
TCATCGTTGACGGTGCAGGCGATCCCGCAGAGATCAAGGGACGCATCTCCCAGATCCGTGCCGCGATCGAGACCACCACTTCCGATTTCGACCGCGAGAAGCTGCAGGAGAGACTCGCCAAGCTGTCGGGCGGTGTTGCCGTAATCAAGGTCGGTGCTGCAACCGAGGTCGAGATGAAGGAGAAGAAGCTCCGTATCGAGGACGCACTCAATGCAACCCGTGCGGCTGTTGAAGAGGGCATCGTAGCCGGCGGCGGAACCGCTTATCTTAATGTTATCGAAGAGGTCGCCAAGCTGGTCGACACGGTTGAAGGTGACGAAAAGACCGGTGTTCGCATCGTGGTCAAGGCTCTGGAGGAGCCCGTTCGTCAGATCGCCGCAAACGCAGGCTTTGACGGTGGCGTGATCGTTGATAAGATCCTTAATTCCGGCAAGGTCGGCTACGGCTTTGACGCGTACAAGGAAGAGTACTGCGACATGGTTTCCGCAGGTATCGTTGACCCCACCAAGGTTACCCGTTCCGCTCTTCAGAATGCGGCTTCTATCGCCAGCGTTATTCTTACCACCGAGTCGGTCGTTGCCGATAAGAAGGAAGAGAATCCCGCACCCGCAGCTCCCATGAACGGCGGTATGGGCGGTATGTATTAAGAAATATTGCAGAGCTTGCTCTGTTCCCCCCGGAAACGGGGGGATTTTTTGGTTTGCAGAGGGGGAGGGTTAGTTGAAAGTGTCGCGACGAAGGAGCGAGGGGAGTCTACTCCCCTCGCGCACCCCCGATATGGGTTGCCGTGAAGAAGGGTGCAAACACATCCTTCCTAATGAAGTCTTTGCGGGGGCGCACTGTGTTCGCACCCATTTTCACGGCAACCCATATCGGGGGGTGTGGGGGCGTAGACGCCCCCGCCTCTCCCGTTGCGATTCCTTCAACTAACAATTTCCTTCTCTCTGCAAATCAAAAATCATAATATAGTGTAATAAAATCATAACATTGTGCTTGAAAGAACGGGCCGTTTTTTGTATACTAAAATTGTAAAGTATAATTCTTTTCAGAAAAGGAGAGGGATCATGACTAAGCAAGAAATTCGAAACATTTGGCTTAAATATGCCGACGAACATCGCGATCTTTTGGAGGGGCGCGTAAAAGAGGATATCGAAAAGTACCGAAAGGGCGATTGCAAGCTTGGTTTCTGCGACGAAAACGGCAAGCCGCTCGCAGGTAAGACGGTTAAGGTTACCCAGACCTCTCATGACTTCAAATACGGTGCCAATATTTTTATGTTGGACGAATTTCCCGACGAGGAAGGCAATGCGCTTTACCGCGAAAGTTTTAAAAAATATTTTAATCTTGCTACGGTTCCTTTCTACTGGGACGGTCTTGAGCCCGAGCAGGGTAAGCCGCGCTACAATGCCGACAGCTCCAAGGTCTATCGCCGTCCCGCGCCCGATCTTTGCGTGAAATACTGCGAGGAAAACGGCGTGCTTCCCAAGCTTCATTGCCTCGTTTACGATAAATTTATTCCCGAGTGGTTGCCCCTTGACGATATGGCGGCTATGGAGAAACTGTACGAAAAGCGGTTTTCCGAGATTGCAGAGCGCTATTCGGGCAAGCTTTACGAGGTAGAGGTTGTTAACGAGCTTCTTTGTGAATCGGGTTGGAAGTTCAAGAGCGCCATCAGCTCCAAGCGCGACATTATTGAGTGGTCCTTTGCCTTGGCGAAGAAGTACTTCAAGAACGATGTGCTGGTCATCAACGAGGGCAATCCGCTGGCGCCTGCTGCCGAAAAGGGCTACCGAGGTGCGTATTTTATGATGATCGACGCGGCGCTTAAACGCGGCACGCCCATCCATAAGATCGGTCTCCAGCATCACAGCTTTACAGGTGCGAAAGCTACCAACGAGCAGGAATATATGGCGGCAGTTGCGCAGGGAAATCCGTTATTTGATCCTGCGATGATCTTGAAGGCACTTGATGTTTACGCCGCTCACGGTTTGCCGCTGGAGATGACCGAGATCACGGTTCCCACCTTTGGCGACACCGAGGAGGACGAGCTCTTGCAGGCAGATCTTCTGGAGCTGATCTACACCTGTTTCTTCAGCCATCCCGCGATGGAGTCGGTGGTTTACTGGAACCTGCCCGACGGTTATGCCTATTCCGCCGCGGGGCGCATTTGGAACGAAAATCAATGTCGCGGCGGTCTGTTCCACCACGACATGACCCCCAAGAAAGCGGCCGAGCGTATGTACGAGCTGTTCAACAAAAAATGGCACACCGATCTTACCCTGGTTACCGACGAGGATGGCTATATTTCCTTCCGCGGTTTCTATGGTGATTACCAAGCCGAGATGGACGGAAAACTCCGCGCTTTTGCAATCAAGAAAAATTAACAGTTCCGAGGGAGGCGGCGAGATGCTTGTCTCCCTCAAAGCATATGGCAACGAGTGAATTTTATCACATTTTTTGAAGTGGAACGTATTGAAAAAACGAAAAAAATCATGTATAATAAAATTAAACTTACCTTCGGGAGGATTTTCCAATGAAGCATTTGTATTTTTGCGCATTTCGAGAGGACGGCGGCATCTATCATTATACGTTGGACGGAGAGAGTCTTTCCTTCTGCGAAAAGACTGACCTTGACAGACCTTCCTATATGACTGTGGATAACGACCGCGCTTATGTGTTGTTGCGGGATATCGATGAGAATACCCATTTCGGTGGCATGATCTCCTTTGACATCGACAGCCGCGGCAGACTGGTTGCCCCCACGGTGCCCATTACGACTCACGGCTCCGCATCCTGCCACATTTCGGTTTTGAATGGCAATGTGTATGCGGTCAACTATCTGTCCGGCAATGCGGTACGGTTTCCCGATACCGTCGTGACTCACAGCGGCCACGGCCCTCATCCCACGCGCCAGACCGCGCCGCATACGCATTACATAGCACCGACCCCCGACGGAAAATATTTGCTGTGTACCGATTTGGGACTTGACAGTGTGTTTACCTACACACCCGATCTCTCTCCCGTTTCGGTGGCTAAGGTTCCCGACGGCGCAGGTGTACGGCATTTGGTCTTTTCCGAGGATGGGACACTGGTTTATGCGGTCAATGAGCTGGCTTCGTCGGTGAGTGTGTTCTCCTATTCGGATGGGCGGCTGACGCTTGAGGGCACTTACGATGGCTTGCCCGATTTCGAGGGACAGAATACGGCGGCGGCCATTCGCGTCAAGGGCAAATACCTTTACGCATCTCAGCGCGGTGCGGACTGCATCACTCGCTTTGAGATCGACGGCAAAACCCTCCGTTTTTTGGAAAACACCCCTTGCGGCGGCAAGTCTCCCCGTGATTTTTTGATTGTTGACGACTTGATTTTCTGCACCAACGAGCTGACCGATGACGTGACGGTTCTCAAGCTGGTTGACGGCAAGCCGATGCTGACCGACCAAAAGCTTTCCATGCCCCATCCGCTTTGCGTAGTGGCTAGGTGACATGGGAGCGGCACACGCTTTTGTGATCGCGTGTGGCGCCTGCGGGCGCGGGAGGTCGCTTTTTTGAAAAAAAGCTCCGCAAAAAACTTTTCATCCGCGCCTTTGATGAAGGTTGCGCGAACATACTGCACCCTATGGTGTGTCGCTATGTTCGCACCAACTACAAAAAGGGCGCGGATGAAAAGTTTTTGCGGAGCTTTTTTCAAAAAGCGACCTCCCGCGCCCGCAGGCGCCACACGGCGATCACAACATCCCAAACCGTTTATTGGGAGAGCGCTTTTCGAAAAAATGAGAATTAGTTATAGAGGGGGAATTTTTCGCACAGGGCGGAAACTTCGGCAAGCGTCTTTTCCTTGGTGCCTTCGAAGTTTTGTACGCAGTCAGCGATCCAGCCGGCGATGAGCTCCATCTCCTCGGCGCCGAAACCGCGGGAGGTGACGGCAGGGGTACCCAGACGAACACCGCTGGTTACAAAGGGGCTTTCGGGGTCGCCGGGGACGGTGTTCTTGTTGGCTGTGATGCGAACCTCGTCGAGTCTGTGCTCCAATTCCTTACCCGTGATGCCCGTTCCGCGAAGGTCGAGGAGCATCAAGTGGTTGTCGGTACCGTCGGAGACCAAGTTGAGTCCGCGAGCCTTGAGACCGGCGGCCAAGACCTGGGCATTGGCGGCGATCTTCTTTTGATATTCGGTAAATTCGGGTGTCAGTGCCTCACCGAGAGCTACAGCCTTTGCGGCAATGATGTGCATAAGGGGACCGCCTTGCGTGCCGGGGAATACGGCCTTGTCGATCTGCTTTGCGTACTGCTCACGGCAAGTCGGAGGCCAAGCGGTCTTAGGAAGACAAGCTTTATAGTCAACTCCTTGGGTCACAGGA
>JAZSPB010000040.1:0-8477 GCA_045537235.1 Eubacteriales bacterium | reverse complement strand
TGTCTGGCGCGATTTCCGAGAGGGAAGGTTGTTTGACTGATTCAAGTCGCGCCTGCGGGCGCGGGGAGGTCGCTTTTTGAAGAAAAGCACACTTTCTTCGAAAGTGCGCAAAAACTTTTGTCCCGCGCCCTTAGTGAAGTTTGTGCGAACATAGTGCACCCCATGGGGCCGCCATGTTCGCTCAAACTACAAAAAGGGCGCGGGACAAAAGTTTTTTGCGGAGCTTTTTTTCAAAAAAGCGACCTCCCGCGCCCGCAGGCGCAAAAAAAGCACAACCTGTGATCGTTTTGGCTTTTCGGATATCATAAGATTGATACTTTGCGCAAAACGAAAAGACGGCTGTGCATAATATTCAGGGAGTCGTGTATTGGCCCATCACGAATCCCTGCTTGGGTATTATAACACATCCGAGGCGATTTGTAAAGTATTAATTTTGACATTTTTTTGGTCAAATTTTCGTCAAAAATCACAGTAGATAGAAAAATAGGGGTAAAAACACACGAATTTTTGGCGACTTTGCATATAGACACCCCAAAAAATGTCCGAGTCTCCAAAAAGCGTGGGAAGTCTTGCAAAAAAACTTCAAAAAAATTCAAAAAAATTAAAAAATCCTCTTGACTTTACGATTTCAATGTGATATAATACCAAAGTCGGCAAGAGCCGACGAAAAGAATCTGGGTGTGGCGCAGTTGGTAGCGCGCTACCTTGGGGTGGTAGAGGCCGCACGTTCAAGTCGTGTCACTCAGACCAAATAAGCACTGCAATTATGATACGAAACGGTATCGTAAAAGCGGTGCTTATTTTTGTTGCAAAACTTTGGTTGATAGGGCTTTTTTATTGCTTTCGGGAGTGAGATAAGTGTCACAGTATGCAACCGCTTGAAACATAGCCCGATTTATGATATAATTATAAAAAACGAAAGGGGGATTATATGGTTTTAACTTTTTACCATTCGGAATTTGAGCAAGAAGTGCGTGAACGCTTAAGTATTCTTGACCGAGATATTACGGAAAAAGATGCATTATTGGTGAGCGAACTCGACCTGACAAATTTCGATTTCAAAGACGAAGACATCGAGACACTGTTTCTCTTTTCCAACCTAATATCACTTTCCATCAATATCAGAGCGCAAGATCCTTTCTTTTGGAGTCATTTTCCTAAACTGCGGGATTTGTATTGGTGTTGTTGGGGAAGTGAAATTGATTTTGATGTATTTTCGAACATGAAGAATCTTACCGCTCTTATGGTTTCCGGTGGCGATTATTCGAGTATAAAGTTCAAAAGGCTTGATTCGTTGATCAAATTAAACCATTTGGAAGAATTGATCCTTCATGAATTCGGTTCGGTGGATCTTGCGCCACTTGAAAATATGCCTCGGTTAAAGCATTTTTCCTTGTTATATGCAGATTCAGTTAAAAACATAGAAACGATTGGTAAATTGTGTTGGTTGGAAAGCTTGTCTCTGTGCGGTCTTTATGTTGATAATCTGGACTTTTTAGACTCATTGCCGGATCATATAGAAATGGAATTGTGTGGTATTGAGATTTATGGAAAGAAAAAAGTAGATATTCTAAAATGGAAGCGCTTTGTAAAGCGTGACATTTGTGAAATAAGCGTTAAAGATCAGTACTCGGAGTATGTTGACTTGTCCGCTTTGGAGAATTAAAGATGGCATAATGATCAACGATGATCCCGCGTGAAAATTTAAGTGTCACAGCCCGCACCGCTTCGGCGGTTGTATCCATATTATCAGCAGTATTTATAGCGAGTGTTCATAACGGATGTTAAGGACGCTCGCTATTTTTTGCCTAAAATAACTTGTATAGAACAGATTTTTATATTTGCTCAGAGTTGGCTTCGTACGAAAGTCGCAGGCAGAAACCGAGCAGTTGCAGTCGGTCACGGTGATATCACCGATACACAAATCTGCATCAGTCAATACACGCGCCGTTTTCACGAAGAATGCGGCGCACCTTTTTCACGTCAACGTCCTTTACCGTCGTCTTATCGGAGCAAGCCACGGATGCGGCAACACCGGCCGCCTCACCGAGTGTACAGACTGTCGCCATAACCCGTGCAGAAGCCTGTGCCTCATGCTCTGCGGAAAGACACCGTCCCGCCACTAAAAGATTTTCACTGCCCTTGGGGACAAGGGCGCGGTAGGGAATGGTATAGTACTCACCGATGTTGAAACGGTGAAGCGTAGTCTCCGACCCGTCCGGACTATGGATATCCATGCTGTAACAGCAAGCAGCAATGCCGTCCTCAAATTTGGTGCAGGTCAACAGATCCTCTTTGGTGAGTGTATACTCGCCCACGATTTGGCGGCTCTCTCGCACACCGATCTGCATGCCGGTAGACAACAGGGTGCAATTTTTAAACGGTTCAAAATTCTCGCGCAAAAAGCCAAGGATCTCAAATACCTGCTCACGCGCGAGGATCTCGGCGCGGGTCACATCCTCAATATCGGTAGGATCCATCTTGATGACGCGAGTGGTATTGAAATGCAAAACGCCGTCGGTAATGTTCTGTAGAATCAATACGTCTCCGCGGGGATTTTTGATCTTGCCCTCTGCTTGGTGTTGCCGATACAGCTCGTTGATCTCGGTGCGGATGGCGCGATACCCCTCGGTATCCACACCGCCCACGCGACAACAAAGCGTCATAGGCTGGCAAAGACCGTCACTTTTTCGTCCCATGCGGAAGGGCAGACCCGACAGATAGGAAAGATTGGCATCACCCGTTGCGTCAATAAAATACTCACCGTAGATATCGTATGTTCCGGAAACATTGGAAACGGTAACCGCCTCGACTCTGCTTCCATTCTTTTTAACACCGACAACCACGGTTTGATAGAGCAGCTCAACGCCGGACTCGGTTGCCATTCGGTTAAGGATCAGCTTGAGGTATTCCTCATTGAACACCAAATTTTTTTTCGGATCAAAGGCATTCATTTGCGTCAGTTTCCCAAGGATCTCCGAGAAGATTCCCGCACTGAGAATTTTTTGTTCATTTTTTTCAGCGGTCAACCACACCCAATATTTCATAAAGGGATTGACCATATTGTAGCAGGCCGCGCCGCCGAGGCAGTTATACTTCTCAATAAGACGAACCGATTTTCCTTCTCTTGCGGCAGCAATAGCCGCAGCAGTCCCCGCAAAGCCTCCGCCTACAACGACAATGTCATATCTTTTTTTCACAGCCATTCTCCTTTATGTTTCCAAACGGTCACGGAGCGGATGAATTGCCGTATCAATAATGGTTTTCCGTCAATTCGATCATACCGCGGTCTTTTGATCATTATTTAAGCTTTATTGGGTAAGTAGGAACGCCTTTCGGCTCTCTTTCACCGGCAAGAACCTCAAATGTGGGCACCATATTTTTGGAGCCCGTTGTGCCAACAATAATTCTCGGGATATGCGGTAGATCCTCAAGAACGTAAGGATTTCCGAAATGCACCACCGTAGAAATGGTGCCTGTTACCTGCATTGCTTCCATGACCGAAATCACTCTCGATGTAAAGCACTCCTTGCCAATATACGCCGTACTGTTAAAGAAAGTAATAAACACAACGTCGTCATACTCCGTGGCTTTTAACAAAACATCTTTTGTTTCAGCGGGAGCCGGTAATATAGAAAGCGTTGTTGCACCACAGTCGGGATAAAAAGTTTGGAGCTTCTCAACAATAGAAACAGCATGGTACCAGTCTTTGTCAAGTGTATCAACGATAACCTCGTTTCTTCTTGAAATATCAACGGGGGTCTCGGTAAGTATAATAAAGAGATGTCTCTTGTCCTTAGGGAGTGCCACGGAAACACCTTCATCGGTATAGGCAAAGGTTGTATCTGTGTTCATTCTTTCGAATTTTTCGTAATCCTCGGAACAGAGGGCGGTGTGAATCGGTGTGGTCAAGGTTTTATGCTGAGCCTTCAAGACACGTTTAACCGCTTCGTCAAGACGATCATCGGGAAGCTTGCCCTCGTCATAAAACTCGCACAAAAACTCGTAGGCTTCCCGATGGTCAGTGCCGTAAGGAAGCGCCATGTCATTTCCTTGCGCAATCGAAAGTCCGATACTGTTCTTTCTTCCAAACTTGGCAACCACCCCCATCATAGTAAGCGCGTCGGTAATGGCGATCCCGTCCATTCCTTTTTCTCTTATGATGTTTATCATCTTTTTGGAGAGACTTGTGGGATAATCGGGATCGATGTTGATAAAGCGCGCGTGCTTGGTCATAATTCCGTCAAGCAGATCCTCTTTTATAAGCTCAATATAAGGGTAGAGATTTTTTTCAACAAGCTCCTCCTTTGTCATTTGGGAGGAAACCTCCGCCATATGAGAATCCATAAGCAGCTCGGTTTCCGTTGAGCCGGGGTAATGTTTTCCAATTGTCAGAATTCCGCTGTCGTGAAAGCCTTTTGCCTCGGCTTTTGCCAGTTTGGTAATTTTATACTTGTCACTTCCGAGCGATCGGATCGTAGCGCCGCAAAGGGCGTTTCCTTCCGTAATATCAAGGATAGGGTCGCATATCGTATTGTAGCCAAGCTGCCTTGCCGTTACGCCAACAACCTTTCCGAATGTATAGGCAAGCTCTTCACTGTCGGCGCATCCGATCGCATTGTGCTTGCCGATGCGAAGATCGGATATTCCGCCCTCGGCATCACACATTATAAGAATAGGATAATCTGCCGCCTCTTTTACCTTTGCCAAAAGAGTGTTTCTGTTGGGTGTCGGCCAATTGATCCATACACCGCCCAGCGAATGGTTTCGAATAAGATCGAGGATATATTCAACATTTTCATTGCTTGAGCTGCTCATAAGAGCGATCATTGACATTCCCAACTTTTGACGAACACTTAATTCTTCGAATTTAAGGTCTTTCATAGCAACGTCTCCCTTTCGTTCTTTGATATGTTTTTTATTATTCGCACCGTCACATCAAGCGATTGCTTTTCGGCAAATTCGGATTTTTCGAATTGTTAATCGGAACGTACAAACTCCGTAATGTGACATAATTTTATTATACACGTTTTCACACGAAAAGTAAACCCATGAATGGCGAGATCAAAAATTTTTTCACAATTTAAAATCCACTTGCTTTTCCCGGCATTCCCCGTCAACTCATAACATCATAAAAAAACGCCTTGCCACACACCGTGACGAGGCGATTTTTCTTTTGCAGCATTAAGTTGCGGATGGGCTTGATCTCGCAGACGATCTCTGCGGCAGGGGACACTCATCATGCCCCTATGCAACGATTTTGGCATATCTTTCGCTCTCAACCACTTCAAGCATAAAGGCATAAGGATTCATCGTGCCGCTCGCTATCATCTCGAAAAGACGGGGTGTGCAGCCCGAAACGAGAGCCACACCTTGATCGTTCTTGGTTACGGGCTGTTGCCTGTTGCGGCTTGCCACGTTCCAGAACACGATGTCGGGCAACCGATAGCCTTGAGCTTCAAATTTTGTCTTCGCGTTTTCGAAGTTACTGCACTCGGCGTTGTCCACACAGCAATCAAATTCCATATCGGAAATAATGATCAGCTTTGAGGGAAGCTCACTTGCGGGAACATTGTTCTTTACGGCGCTGTTCAAGATGAGATCAAATACCGCTTCCATATTGGTGTTTGCCACTTCATTGAAGGAAGCAATGTAACGAAGTCTGTCCGCGAAGGTCTCTCCCTTGATTTTGATGAGCTGGGGTCTTTGGGAAAACTCAATGAAATGGTTTTTGTAAAGCCCCGTGTTATGCTCTGCAAAATACAGTCCAAGAGAAAGAGAAACTGTGGCGGGCAAGGGTTTAGCATCCCAATACATCGAACCGGAGGTGTCGACAACGGCGATCACATTTTCCTCGCAGCCGAAATCGGGCAGGGAAGCCCAAGTGGAATTCAGCACATCTTTTTCCTGCCGGGAGATTTGCCGCATGAAAGTTTGATTGCTTTCCGTGTAATTATAGCTATGAAGGTAGGGCTCAACAAGCTCATAGGGGGCGAGCGTGTCTGCGTGGAGCCTTGCCTCACCGGAGGATACCTTGCTCATAAAGCGATCGTACCTTTCGGCATCGTTGCGCATAAATGCCTTGCGGTATTTATACATTGCCTTCGAGGGCTGCTTGGAATAATCGAAGGAATAATCCTTCTCGCGCAGATTGTTTTCAAGGATGCGAATGTGTGCACGCAGGGCAACGAGCGCCTTGCGATAGCTCACATCGTTCATTCCAAAATGACGCGCGATCTTTTTGGCATACAAAACGGTTTCCCGATTCGATGCATTAACCGAGGGAAGCCATTTTGCAAGCAAGGATACATCGCCGCCGCTTGCGAGTGCTTCCGCATCCGCTTCGAACTGCTTTTTCAGTACGTCAAGCATATCCTTTTCGCAAGGAGTACCCATAAGCGCGAGGAGGTCGTCAAATCTTCCGTACTCCGCAACATATTCCATATTCTTGCGCACGGTTTGCGGCTCGTTTTTGGCGAGCCAATTCAGTATGACCTTGAACACGCGACGCTCTCCCAAGCCACCGCGGATGTCTCTTGCGAAAAACAGGAGCTTCATTGCGATATCTCGGTTTTCCGTAAAGGCGCGAAGGAAACGTGTTTCGATCTCGCTGTCGCTCTCGCGGCGCAATGCACCGATGGTTGCGAACAGGTCGAGACAGTCGGATTCGGTTGTAATGTAGGTTGCCGCACCGTTTTCGGTTACGGTCTTGTTTGCTTCCTGTTTCAGATAATTCAACATGAAACTCACTCCTTTTCGTGATAAATTTTTATGATGACAAGGCACCGTCAGATGTTTTTATTACTTTCGATGCTTTTGATGGAGGGCGACGGGATTTGAACCCGCCCTGAGGGATAGTCCCCTGCTCCGACACAGAGCTGCCCTCCGTATAACAAGGCGCATGTTGTCGTTGATAAGTGTTGGATTTTTCCGCGACTATTCAGAAATAAACAAGCGATTGCTGTCCGCGCCTTTTCAAGATGCGTTTTGTCAATCTTGCTTACCAAGCAAGTGTTCATTAGCTGAACCAATGAGAGTTATTTTGCTGTCTGCATCTTTATTTCAATAATTTACGGTCCTGCAAAGGACATGATATTATTACCCGGTATTTTTAGCATATTGTCCATTTGTGAGCAGAATCTTTCATAGAAATCCACTGCATTAGGAACTATGTTTCTTCTCAACTCGTTGATCTCCTCAGGAGACAATTCGTTTTTCGCTTTATTGCCGTTTGAATACTGATAATAACTCCAATATGATTTGATTTCTTCCAGCTCGGGATTGTCATAGTCTTCGAGTATTAAGCGAATTGCTCGTCTAATATCGGATACCATAAGCTTCATGTTCTCAAAGGTATATAAATTACCTCCATACCAATCAAAATCAGCATCATCATATTCATATCTTTCTTGTATAGATGGATCAAAATACTTATACAAGAACGCAGATAAAAACTCCGAGACGTGATAATCCTCAATCGATATTCCAAAGCAATCAAGGTTGGGAATATCAGATATTCTTTCTTCACGGCTTATGCCAATGATCCAAAAAGTTCCTCCTCCATCTCGACCATTCACTATTTCTACACCCTCTTGCGACTGTGTAACATCCTTTAATCTTTTGTACGGAATCTTGCCTCTCCAATCTTCTCCTTTGGCGCTTACTTGATACCAGCTTTCCCAGCCTTGTGTAAGTTCGAGCCTGTACGGATATTCAAAGGTGAGTTCAATTATGTAATTAGTACGAAATTCCTTACATTCCTTGTTGCTCTCAATCGAAAATTTATTGATGCGCTTTGTTTCATTATAATTGATCTTTAATTCAATATCGCTCAGCTTTCGACCAATAAACTCCTTGAAAAATGCTGTAGCGTTCACCTCACTGGGATTCAAGCCGTTGACAAGCCCGACAGGGATAGTATTCACACCGATTCGAGCACCACCAGCCTCAATTGGCAGTATTTCCAAGGTCGTATCGTCGTCAAACACAAATTGAATGGGTTCGCATAAAGTGATATTCCAAGGCACAAGAACGTTGTCTAAATGCTCGTATCTTTCCCACCACAGCTCGCCAAGCTCAATGCCTGCCTCGGCTATAGTCCAGTATAAGCTCGTTCCGCCAGAATTATCTATGTTTCTGCATGCACCGATGGCGTTAATGGAAACTAATGTTTTATCCTTTAAGCCCAATTTATTTAAGGCAAGGAAAACCTCTTTCGGGTTCTCATAATACGGAGCAGACCATTTATAAAAATCAAATCTGTCACAAAAATTGTTATCTCCACCGTAGTTGAACATTGACTGCTCCTCCTTTTCTGATGATTTGGATGCTCCGCGCTTTGCTTCGGGCGGTCACAAACGCCACCTGGCGCGGAGACATCCTCAAGACGCCGTTCCAGTGCTTTACCTCCGAGAAGAGCGAACCCTTGCATCGGCATCCTTAGCTTGGTATTTGCTGTTGGCGTCTTTCATTACAAG
>JAZSPB010000096.1:0-5571 GCA_045537235.1 Eubacteriales bacterium | reverse complement strand
TGTCGCATCACCATAGGAAACGCCATACCCGCCGAGCGGGAAGAAAAGGACTTTGTCCTAAACATCACCCCCGAAGGCGCCTATATCGAGGGTCGCGACTATAACGCCACCATGCATGGCTTCGTCACCCTCTTGGAAAAGATCTTTTGCCACGATAAAGGCATCTATCGCGCAGAATGCGGACTTTGGCGAGAATCCCCCGCATTGGGCTTCCGCTCGGCACATTTTTGCGTGTTCCCCGAAACCTCGTGGGACTTTCTCCGCAAATGTGTCCTCAATTGCGCGATCATGCGCTATTCCCATGTCATCTTGGAATTCTGGGGAACCCTTCGTCTGGATTCCCTCAAAGAACTGGCTTGGCCGGAAGCCTATGATAAGGAGCAGGTAAGAGAACTGTGCCGCGAAGCCAACGCGCTGGGCGTGGAGATCATCCCGTTCTTCCAGCATCTCGGACACGCGGCGCTGTCGAGAATGGGTGCGTCCGGAAAACACGTCGTGCTCGATCAAGCTCCCGAATATGAGTACCTGTATTTCCCCGGCTCTTACGGCTGGGTCTGGGACTACCAAAAGCCCGCCGTGAGAGAACTGCTTGCCAAGATCCGCGATGAGCTTTGCGATATCTGCGGTCAGGGTAGCTACTTCCATGTGGGTTGCGACGAAGCTACCATCCTGAGCATGGGGGAAAATCGCGCTGCCGCTGTCAGCGCCTACCTTAATGAGGTTCAGACCGACCTCGCCAAAAAAGGTCGCCGTGCCATCATGTGGGGCGATATGCTGCTCTGCGAGGACTATTTCAAGGATGCCCCCAAACGTTCGACATCGCTCCGCGGACGCAGTATCTATGAATGTAACTCCTCTCTCGAGATCTCCGAAACCTTCCTCTCCTGCCTCGATAAGAATATCATCATTGCCGACTGGGAATACGAAGTCACTACCGAAACTTGGCAGTCGGCCAAGCTCTTCCGCGATCGTGGCTTCGACGTGATTTGCTGTTCCTTCAGCAAACCCGCCAATATGGATACAGCTATCAAAACCGCCCGCGATGAACATCTGCTGGGCTATATGAAAACCACATGGCATACCCTCCACCGCCAAGTCCCCAAGCTGTCTTACGGCGGCGTCGCATCTTGGCGCGGTCGCCCCCTTTCTGCCAAAGAACAGGACATCCTCTGCGATAATACCGCCCACGTCCTGCGCCGCATCTCTCCTCCGCACGGCAATTACCCCATCGCCGGCTGGTCTCCCAAGCAAATTGCCCCCGATCTTTCGTAAAAGGGGGATGGCGCCTGCGGGCGCGGGAGGTCGCTTTTTGGAAAAAGCTCCGCAAAAACTTTTCTAATGCGCCCATGCGAAGTTTGAGCAAACATACTGCCCCCTATGGGGTATCGCTATGTTCGCACCAACTGCAAAAGGGCGCATTAGAAAAGTTTTTTGCGGAGCTTTTTTCCAAAAAAGCGACCTCCCCGCGCCCGCAGGCGCCGTCCCCCTTTACGAATAAAAGTCGTGTTTGCCGATGGAGAAGAGGAAGGGACGGTTTTCAGAGATCCAAGTGGAGGTTGAGATGCGCGGATTCATGAAAAATAGGGCATCGGTGGTGATTGAATATCCTTCTAAGCAGATTTTTGCGGCGATGATGCTGGCGGAGGAGGGGGTGTTGTAGATGGTGCCGTAGGAGACGGGGGAGAACTGAGTGCCGTGTTTTCTGTCGAAGATGACACCCCAAATGGTGTTGGGATAGAGAGGACTGCGCACGCGGTTGAGCACGACGTTCCCCACGGCGATCTTGCCGAGGAAGGGCTCGCCGCCGGCTTCGGCTTGGATGATGCGCGCCAGCCACAGCACCTCGTCGCTCTTGTAGAAATGATTGCCGCTGACGAGGCGGTTGCCGGTGGAGGTCAGGCGAACCTCACGGGAGACGCCGTTCCATTCCACGTTGAGCCCGTAGGCTTTGGCCATGGGGCGGATGGGCACCCAGAGCGTGCCGTCGAGGTTGAGGATCTTATCTACGGTGTAGAAATAGCGACCGTTTGCCGTTATGTAGACCGCGCCGGTGGTGGCGGAAAGCGTCAAGGAGTCGGCGCTGACCGTGGCGGTGTTGGTGGAGCCGTTCCAAGAGATGTTGCACCACCCCATGGCATTGCAGAATTTACGGAGCGGAACGTAGGTGGTGGAGCCGATGATCTGCGCCTCGTCGGAGAGGATCCGCGTGCCGTTGAGACTGACATTGACGGGAGCGCCGTGCCGAGCGGTGACGGTTGCGGTGATGGCGGTCGAGTTTCCGTTTTCATATGTAACGGTCGGCGTTTCCTGCGCGGAGACACCGAGTGCCGCAGAGGAAAGCATGAGTGCCGAGAGCGCAAGGGCGGTGGTGGTTTTGAGATGTTTCATAAAATTTCCCTTTCTGTTGTCGATTGCATTTTGGAATGATTTTTTCCTGTGACCATTGTAACATGAAACCGAAAGCGGCGCAAGGCACAATATTCGGAAATTGAGGGAGAATAGGGAAGTGGAGGAAAATATATGCAAAAATAGGTTGTTTTTCGGCTTTTGTGGTGGAAAAGTGGGGAATCTGTGACAGTGCTTGTAAAATTTTCTTGTGACTCGTATGAAAAAATCAAAAAAATGTAGACAAAATGAAAAAAATATGATAAACTGATAGTGTATAACCGCTTTACGCGAGAAAAAGAAAGGAACAGTACCATGAAAAAGCTTGCAATTGCACTGGCACTGCTGTTGACCGTCTGCGCCGTTTTGACATCTTGTAAGGAAAAGAAAAAATACGATGACTATGAGGAGTTCCAGACCAACTCGACCGAGAAGGAGTCCCTTCCTCCCGAGCCCGATGTTCCCGGCGGAGTGGACGATGTGCTGGATGTGGGTGCTGACACCGATGACCGTTGGGGTCCCATCATTAAGTAAGCCGAGGCACACCATACATGAACAACAGACAGTTGGCCGACGTACTGCGCCCCCGTACCTTTGACGATATTGTCGGACAGGATCACCTGTTCGGAGAGCGGGGCGTGGTGCGGCGCATGGTGGGGAACGGTCGCATTACCAATATGATCTTTTTCGGCCCTCCCGGCACGGGAAAGACAACTGCCTCCCACGTCATTGCCGCCGAGTCGGGAATGAATTTTCACAAGCTGAATGCCACAACCGCCTCGCTTTCGGATGTCAAGGACATTCTGGCGGGAACCGGCAATTTGTTCGGTGCGGGTGGCATTCTTCTTTATATTGACGAGATCCAGTACTTCAATCGCAAGCAGCAGCAGGCACTTTTGGAGTACATAGAGGACGGACGGGTGACGCTGATCGCCTCTACCACCGAAAATCCTCATTTTTATATTTATAACGCTATTATTTCCCGTTCCTCGCTGTTTGAGTTCAAGCCGGTGGCACCCCGTGATTGCATGAAGGCATTGCGTCGAGCACTGGAGCATTTGAACAGTGAGAAGGGAGGCGCACCCATTGTCGCCTCGGACGAGCTTCTTTGCGATTTGGCAAAGATGACGTCGGGGGATGTTCGTCGTGCCATCGGAATGTTGGAAAATGCCTTTTATGCCGCCGACGGAGAGATCACCCGCGAGACGGTAGCGCAGTTCAATGCGGGCGTGGGTAATTTCAACGATGATACGCATTTTGACCTGCTTTCGGCACTTCAAAAGTCGATCCGCGGCTCGGATCCCGATGCGGCGGTCTTTTATCTTGCGCGTCTTTTGGAGGCGGGGGAATTGATCTCGGTTTGCCGCCGTCTTCAAGTCATCGCGTCGGAGGATATTGGGTTGGCATACCCGCTGGCGGCGGTGGTCACGCGCTCTTGCGTGGAGTCGGCCAAGGAGCTGGGAATGCCCGAGGCGCGGTTGCCATTGGCGCACGCGGCGGTGCTTTTGGCTACGTCGCCCAAGTCCAATTCGGCGCACAATGCGGTTCTTGCTGCCACGGAGGATGTGGCGAAGGGGTTGGGAACCAAGCCGCCCTTGCATTTGCAGGCGCCGCTTTATAAGGGGTATAAGTATCCGCATGATTTTCCGAATCATTGGGTGGATCAGCAGTATTTGCCCGAAGATCTTCGAGATCGGAAATATTACTTCCCTGCACCAAATCGTACGGAATTGGCGGCTGTGCAGTATTGGAAGGAGATTCGGGAGGGGAAGAAGAAATAATAGGGGGAGTGCTTGCGTGAGGTTTGTTCCTCCTTTGCTTTCCTAAAAAAGCGACACTAACTGGGGTTAGTGCTATACGTTTGTTTTCGTTACTTCTTTGCTTGCCCAAGAGAAGTAGGAGTTGCTTCGCACCTCCCCAAGAAACGGCCCGAAAGAGGGGGGCCGCTACGCTGGATGCCCCCCTCTCTCGACACACCCCTCATGCTTTGGGCGGGATAAAAAAATAGACACGTTCTTTTGTAACTGCTCCGCGCGGATACAATTCATCACAGCGCAATTTAGGACGGGGTGCTGTGCCCCGTTCGTAGCCTTGGGTGCGCGAGATTAACTTTTTTGAATAAACTGACGCTCGCCATATTGTTGGGTGAAAAAATAAAATGAGTGGTTTCCTCGTTTCTTTCGGCTTGCTTAAATTTTTGTATGGTTGTTGCCGAAAGCAACAAATTTTATGCAGAATAAAGCATGGCGCTTGCCCAAATTTTTTGCGTAAAACGTACCCCAACGGGGCGCCCCAAGCCCTCAAGATTACCGAAAGCAACGAATTAGATGCAAACGAAGGTATGGCACCGCCCAAATTTTTTGCGCGAAACGTAACCCGACGGGCGCCCAAGCCCTCAAGATTGCCGAAAGCAACGAATTAGATGCAAACGAAGGTATGGCACCGCCCAAATTTTTTGCGCGAAACGTATCCCGACGGGCGCCCAAGCCCTCAAGATTACCGAAAGCAACGAATTAGACGCAAACGAAGGTATGGCACCGCCCAAATTTTTTGCGCGAAACGTAACCCGACGGGCGCCCAAGCCCTCAAGATTACCGAAAGCAACGAATTAGATGCAAACGAAGGTATGGCACCGCCCCAATTTTTTGCGCGAAACGTAACCCGACGGGCGCCCCAAGCCCTCAAGATTACCGAAAGCAACGAATTAGATGCAAGCAAATGTATGGCACTCGCCCAAATCTTTCGCGCGGAGGCGCGACCCAACGACTAAAACATGGCACCACTAACCACGATGCGAGGCAGAGACAATCCCGTTGCGAAGCAGTCAGCTGGGGCGGGGAATCGTCAAATCTCGCCCCCAGAGGGGGAGAGTCGCGAGAGGGGGAGATTCAGCGGCCGCGGGAGCGGACGCCTTCCCCTCTTGCGTGCCGTTTCTTGGTTACTTCTTTGGGCAAGCAAAGAAGTAACGAAAACTTTGACATAGCACTAACCTTAGTTAGTGCCGCCTTTCTTTGGTCAAGCAAAGAAGCAACGAACCCTTTGACATAGCACTAACCACAGTTAGTGTCTCCTTTCTTTGGTCAAGCAAAGAAGCAACGAACCCTTTGACATAGCACTAACCTCAGCTAGTGCCGCCTTTCTTTGATCAAGCAAAGAAGTAACAAAAACTTTGACGCAGCACTAACA
>JAZSPB010000120.1:0-10488 GCA_045537235.1 Eubacteriales bacterium | reverse complement strand
GCACAAACTACAAAAAGGGCGCGGATCAAAAGTTTTTTGCGGAGCTTTTTTTCAAAAAAGCGACCTCCCCCGCCCGCAGGCGGTTTTTATTTTGCCCAGTCGGGGATTCTTTCCTCGGGGATACCGAAGAAATCAAGGATCTGATGGGACGAGACGCTTACCCGACCGTCCTCGGTGCGGTATTCGTCTTTTAAGAACTGCTCAACGATGCAGGTGGATACGATGTTGGTTTCCAACTCGGTCAAGGGGATTTCGTGCTGCACGAAGATCTCGGTGAGGTTGGGGGCGAGGTCGGCGGATATCTCTTTGATGACAATGTCGTTATCTTGCTTGAGGTAGGTGTTGATCTTTGAGGTGAGTTCCTCATTGATGTCTTCGCAAAGTTGCTGATATTCGGAATCGGCAAGGTCTATCTCGGAGTCTTCGATCTTGTCGATCGCATAGTCTCGGATGTCATCCAGCACATCGGACATATTTTCGTGTTCGGCCATATCACCTACAACTTGGGTGAGAATCTTGGAATCTTCGTCACTTAAGGAATGAAGTGGGTCTTCCTTGTCCATCTTGGACATCAAGGCGAGCAAGCCGTGGTTGGCAGGGACATGAGGTTCTTCCTCTCCGGGGACAAAGAGGAAGGTAGGTTCGCTGAACAGCGCGATCATATTGGCCTCTACGGTGTCGGTGGTCGTCGTGGCCAAGGTGTGGATCAATTTGGTTACGATGCTTTGGATTACCTCATCATCGGGAGCGGGAAATTCCAAGCCCAAGACCTGCCCGTCTTCCTCCAACTTTTGACCGAATGTGCGAAGAAGATCTGCCGAAATATGCTTGACCGTGGAGGATTTTGCAAGGTAGGGGATCAAGGAGGAGCCTGCGTTGGTCAAAGCATCATTCGCAGTTCCGCCGCTATGTGCGGTGACATTGTAAGCATAAAGCGCATCGCCGCCGATCTCCAAGAACAGTGTCACGGTGTCAACAGCAACGTCGGACGCTTCCACACCCACCACGGAGGCGGGAACCGTATAAGAGGTAAGACCGCGCAAAAGAGCGACCGAAAGAGGTGAAATCTTTGTTACGTCAAAAGAGGACTTAAAATCGAAATTAACATCGTGGGCGGGGACTTTTGAGTTGAGTGCGGTTTGGTTGGAGGCGTCCGCCGAATCGGAGGACACAACATTGTCCGCGTAGGCGTTTTCGAAGATGGTTATGGTGTTGTCAGGGGTCTTCTCAACGATGTAGATCACCTCAAAAGCGGGCATCAAAAGGATGGCTGATACAAAAATTCCGCCGATCAGTCCCATAGCGGCGCCCACCCACTTGCTCCACGGATATTTCTCCTCCGTTCCGAAGATCCGCTTCAAAATACCACCGGAAATGGTGTCGAAAAACAAGAGGGAGAAAAGCTGGAGGAGCAGGAAAAGAAGGGCAAACATAATGGGTATCATCAAGGCACCGAAGAGGTTGCCGAGCAGGATATCCAGCTCCGGAGTGACGGTAAATAAATCATTGATGTTGTTGGGCAACATACTGTGCGTAAAATCAATGAGCGCAGACGATAGCTTGTAGGACAGCGAGCGTCCGAGGAAAAAGGAGACCAAGCCGATGATGATAAGATAGATCATACGGATCAGGCTTTTTCCGAGCCCGCGACGGTATCCTTTAAAAACACTCAAGCCAATCAGAACCAGCTCTAAAATGAAGAAAGCGACAGAAACAAAAGTCATAACAACACCCCATATCTTTGATAATATTCCATTTTTATTATAGCATATTGCTGTTTTATCGTCAACAGTTTTGGGTAATTTTTTGAAACACAAAAGGCGGACCGTTTTTAGGCGGCCCGCCATAATTTTGTGAATTTATTTTACCCAATCGGGCATTTCATTGTTGGGAATGTCGAAGAATACCATGATGTCACGGATGGTGACGGTGACATTCTTGTGCTTGTTGCCATCGTTGTTGCCGTGGTTGCCGTTGTCAATATACTTGGGCTTCAGGAACTCTGCGGCTGCGCACTGTGCCATGAGACCGGTGTAGTAGTTCTCAACAGGGAAATTGTGCTTTTCAAACTCGACGATCAAGCGTTGCTTGAGAATCTTGCTGACTTCCTTGTTGGTTGTTTTGCCTGCTTCAAGGCACTCGGTAAGGGTTCTTTCAAGCTCAGCGCAGAAGTCCTCGTAAACGGGCTTATACTTGACATCCTTGAAATCTACGCCGGCATCGCTGATCAGCTTCATTGCGTATGCGCGAACCTTTGCCATCAAGTCTTCCATCTCGGGGTTGTCAAAGGCATTAGACAAAGCTTCCTCGATAATTTCTGCGGTCTCTTCGTCCTTGAAGGAATTCTCGGGGTTCTTGGTGTCTATCTTGGAGATAGCAGAAAGCAGACCCTTGTTGGTGACATTCTTCTTGTCGGAAGAGCCGTTATTGCCGTTATTGCCGTTATTGCCGTTATTGCCGTTATTACCGTTGTTACCGTTATTACCGTTGTTGCCGTTATTACCGTTGTTACCGTTGTTACCGTTATTACCATTGTTGCCGGTATTAGAATCGGTCTCTTTTCCGGTCTCGGATCCGTTTCCGGTTTCGGTCTTGTCATCGGTCTCAACCTTATTGTCGGTCTCAGCCTTGTTATCGGTCTCGCTCTCGGTTTCCTTATTGGCATTTTGACGCTTGGATTCGGGCTTAAGGTCGTCGGGGAGTTCACCGAACAGAGTCTTCATGTTTTCCTCAACCGTTTCGGTGGTCGTTTCGGCAAGGGTGTTGACCATTTCGTCGATCAAGCCTTGGATCAACTCACTTTCGGTTTTGGGAAGCTCAAAGCCGAGAACCGAATCCTCGGTCTTGAGGGTTTCGCCCATGGCGCTCAATGCGTCGGCTGTTGCTGCGCGGATCGTAGGCTCATTGAGGTAGGGAACCAGTGCGGCAGCGGCATTGGTGAAAGAGTCGGTAGAGGTTCCGCCATGGTTGACGGTTTCCTTGTATGCGTAAAGGGCATCACCTGCGGCCTCCAGCAAAGCGGGAACCGAGTCGGCAGCAGAAGTCTTTGTGTTCTTCTTGCCTTTGTTTTTGTCATTTTTGTTGCTATTGTTCCCGTTGACATCAGTGTCAGAGGGGTCGGCTTCCTCACCTTCAAGAGATGCCATATCATCTTCCGTCAACTCATAGCCGGTAAGTGCCTTGAGAAGTGCAATGCTCCAAGGATTGTAGTGCGTCATTTTAAAGGAGGGAGCAAAATTTACCTTGGGACTGAGAGTATTGATCTGAGCCTTGAGGGAGGGCGCGGTGTTGACAGAAGCAACTACGTCTTCCTCCTGCTGATCCTCAGGGAAGAGAACCTCGGTGAAAATGGCGATGGTTTCGTCAGGGGTGTTTTCCACCATATAGATGATCGTGAAGAGGGGAGAAAGCAGAACGGCGGCTACAGCGACGCCGGAGAGAAGACCGATAGCGGCACCACCGCGGCGGCTTCCCTTGGAGACATCCTTCTTATTGCGTGCCAACCAACAGGTTGCCAGCTGAAGAATACCGAACAGAATGGCGAATGCGAAGGGAACGAGAAGTGCGCCGGTAAGACTTGCAACCAGATCCTTCAATGCGGGGGCTGCTTCCAAGATGGGCTTGGTCGCTTCGGGGACCGAGTTGAGAAGCATCGTTACTACAGTGCCGGACACCGAAAATGCAATTGCGCGTCCCACAAAGAAAGAAACAACGCCAATGACGATCAACTGTGCCAAACGGGAAAGGCTTCTTACTGTTCCACGGCGAGCACCCTTGTAAATACCGAAGAGAATAAGAAGGACTTCGAGAATCAAGAATGCGATAGATAAGTAAGTCATGGTTTTCCTCCATAAGAATTGTTTTTTGAATTTTTTGTATAAATATCCAAAGTATAACTATACACATTGTAACACTTTGCCCCAAATATGTCAAGAAAAAAAGACTTTTTTATTCTCGCGTGGGAAAAGTTTGTATAATTTACCTGTTTATTCTTATTTTTATAACCTTTTTTTGTTTATTTTTTGCTCCCGAATCTTCTTTTTTTTTTGTTGAAATTCGAACTTTTGCAGTTGCTTGGATGTGGTGGAGAAAAAGCAAAGGGGAAAGAAAAAAGCGAGCCGCTCTTGTTTGGGCAGCTCGCGAGGGGTAGTCTATGTGCGGATCCGGATAAGAGAGGTCACCCTCGGTTTCTCCGGATGAGGATGCATCAGCCGCAGCAGCAAGACAAGATCAAGAGTGCGATGATAATGATCCAGATGCAGTTGTTGTTATCAAAAAGATTGCAGAAGCAGTTATTCATGGTAGTTCCTCCGTATCAGAATCTAAATGAGACGGGATTTCCGTTCTCACTATTATAGTATGTCGGAGGATGGATTTGGTGCATGAGTTTTGTCGAAAGAGCTTTACTCAAGGCGAAGGCTGTCGCAATCCAAGAAAGCCTGTGCTCCGAGAAGATTATTGACGGGGACTACATGGGAGGCGCCGCAGGTTTTGCAGAACACCAAAATGCCGTCCTCCATCATTTGGCAGTCGTATTCGGCGTCATTGGGATCGGCGCATTTGCAGTAGATCTTTCCTTCGGCCTCCAGATCGTGAATGACAAACAGGATGATATCCAAGACCTGCGGGTCGGGGAGGATCTCTTCTTCCTTTTTGTGCAGAGCCTCCAAATCGGCAAGTCCGTTTTTTTCCATCATGTTTAACAGCTCCAGCTCAGTGCGCGCAAGCTCCGCTTTGACGTGATTCATATCGCCCATAAAGCAGATGTTGATGTCCGAGTAGGGGCAAGGAAGCACGAACAGCTCTCGCCCGAAGAAAAGGGATTGCGAGACAACGAAGTTGTGGGGCTTGGGGCAGAGGATGCAAGGGACGGTGAGGCGTACCTTTTTGTCGGCGGTGTATACGATGGTCAGCTCGCTTTTTCCGCAGGTGCATTTGAGTTTTACCATGTCGGCCGAGAGGGAAAACATTCCCACGGCACTGATGACACCGGCACCGCATTCGGGACAACGGTAAGCGATGGTAGTTTGTTTGGGATCGAGGATCATGACGGTTCCTTTCCGTGTTGCATTTTTTGATAGACAGTATTATTATATGCCGTTTTTTATCTGCGCGTATGATTTTTAATCGCAGAATATTACAGAAAATGGCACGGGATCATCCATGCCATTTTCAATATTGATCTTATTTATCGGCGCTTTCGGTGGAAGCAGTAGTTTCCGTGGTGTGCTTTGCCACATACTTCTCATTGACCTTAAGGCTTTCCGAACCCTTCTTGACAAACTCTGTATAGAGGTCGTCTACGATGCCGGTCTTGGCAGCGGTGATGGAAGTGTTCTCTCCCTTGCCGTTCCAGTACATAACGTGGTAGCCGTACTCGGTCTTGACGATGGCGGTTTCACCGATCTCCTTACGATCCTCGCTGAAGATCCACTCATCAAATTCCTCGACCATCTGATCCTTCGCTACATTTTCATAGAATACGTTGGAATCCTCGGTCTTTTCCTTACCCAGCTTTTCGAAAGCGTCCTTGGTCTTCTCGCCGGCAAGGTAAGCGGCAAGGATCTCCTCTGCCTTCTTCTTGGCATCGGCGTCGGCCTTGTCCTTATCTACCTTATCGCCGGTCTCGATCTTGGTGAGGATATGACCTACGTTGACAGTCTCCTCATCCTCAAGGTGGAGGGGCTCGGTGAGCATATAAATGGTGCGGGAGTATTCCTCACCATCGGATTCTTTATCGGTAACCAACTTAGTGGAGAGTGCAACCGACTCGGGATTTACCAACCACTTGATCTCATCGGCCTCGGGCTCGGCAACATAAGCTTGCTCGCCGCTCAGTCCGTTGATGGCTGTAGTGCAGGTGGTCTTAAGGGTGGAAAGAACCTTGTCCATAGCCTTTTCCAGTTCGGTGGCATCGGAACCGAGCTTCTCGGCCTCCTTCTCCTCGACCAAAACAGCGATCAGATCGTTGATCACTTCAGTCTTGAGGTTAGAAACAGTCTCCTCGTCGGTAGGCTTGATGTCTTTGGAAACGTTCTTATCGAAAACATTCTTGAAGTCGCGGTCTACAATGTAACGGATGACCTGATTCTTGAAGTCCTTCTCGGTCTTGGCAGCCTCAAGCAAAGCAAGATACTTGTTGGCCAGATCCTTCGCAGCGGAGAAAGCATCCGAATCATCGGCATAGTCCTTGACCTTGAGGGTGATCGTGTACTTGAGGTAGTGGGCGGCATAGAAGTCAGCCTTGTTCTCCTCGATGTACTTCTTGATATCTTCCTCGGTGACCTTGGCTTCCTCGTCTTCGTGGAACTTGTCGTAGTACTTGCCGGCAAGAACCTCAAGCTCGATTGCCTTACGGATGTCCTTTTCCTTTACACCGGTGCCGAAGTTAGCCGTGTATTGACCCTCGAAGCTGTCGATGGTCTCTTCAATGCTCTTCTTATCTTCGTCATCCAGCGCCAGACCGTTTGCCTTGGCTGCCTCGCAAAGCACGAGGATCTCCTTGGCGGAGTTGAGAGCCGAATCAAAGAAGCTGTCCAACGTATAGTTGGCCATTTGGTTTTGCGCTGCGGTATAAGCCGAGCTGATGTTGTTGGGGTAAACGTAAGAGTAGTAAAGCTGGAAATACTGGTTGAACATATTGCTGTACGCTAAGTTCTCATAGTAGGGGAGCATGGTTCCCGTAACTTCGTAGTTTTCCGAGCTGACGATGATGGTGTGTCTGTCCTTGATACCCGTGTCGGCAAAGACAACGAGAAGGAGAGAGACAACGATCAACGCGATAATGGTGACAAGAACGATCGTGGAGGTACGGTCCTTCTTGGGGGCTTTGGCGCTTTTCACAGCCGCACCCGATCCGGACATATCATACGCGTCCTGGTACTTGTCATTTCTGGTTCTGTTTCCTTTTCCCATGGTTTGAAAATTCCTTTCTTGATTTTCCGACTTTTTTCGAAGAACACGGTCGGATCCGATTGGGTCATTCCGCGGAAACGGTGCTCGCGGAAGAAGAAAATAATTTTTATGTAAGAGCTGCCCGATTTTGAGGGCAGACGCTCTGTTTATTATATCGCTATTGCGTGATGGATTTTTGAAAATATTATTAACAAACTATAAATTTTTTATGACAATTTAGGTTTTTGCTCAAAAAACAAGGAAAAACCGTCACAAATTCATGATAATAGGCAAGATCATGGGTTTGCGCTTGGTCTGCGAATAGAGGAATTTGGACAGATCGTCCTTGACGCGATTTTTGAGCGCTATGCGGTCTACGATTCCGGCCGTGTTCAGCTCGTCGTCGATGGCGCGGACGGCGATCTGACGGGCGGTTTCCATCAAGGATTCCGACTCGCGGACATAGACAAAACCGCGGGAGACGATATCCGGTCCCGAAAGCATGAGCTTGGCATCAAAGTCGATGCTGGCGACGACAACGATCAAGCCGTCCTGGGACAGGTGGCGACGGTCGCGGAGCACGATGTTGCCTACATCACCCACACCGTAGCCGTCGATGAGCACATTGCCTGCTTGGACACTTCCTGCGAATTTCGCGCCGTTTTTGTCGATCTCCAACACCTTTCCGATGTCCGAGATAAAGATGTCCTTGGGATCCATTCCCATATCCAGTGCCAGCTCGCGGTTGGCGGACAGATGGCGGTATTCACCGTGGACGGGCATGAAATAGGTGGGTTTGATCAAGGCTTGCATGAGCTTCAGCTCGTCCTGACAAGCGTGTCCCGAAACGTGGACGGCCACCACCGAGTCATGAAGTACGCCTACGCCGTTTTTGCTCAGCTCATTTATGATGTTGCCTACCAGTTTTTCGTTGCCGGGGATGGCGCTGGAGGACAGGATGACCAAGTCGCTTGTGCCGAGTGTGACCTGCGAATGCTCACCGAAAGCCATGCGGTAAAGCGCCGACATGGGTTCGCCTTGGCTTCCCGTTGTGATGAGGGTGAGTTCTTCGGGCTTGAAGCGGCGGATCTCATTGATATCGATCAGTACATTTTCGGGCACCTTCATATAGCCCAGTTCGACGGCGGCACCGACGATATTGAGCATACTGCGTCCCGTGATGGCTACCTTGCGACCGTGGCGGACGCTGGTGTCGATGATCTGCTGGACGCGGTGAACATTGGATGAGAAGGTAGCGATGACAATTCGTTTGTCGGTGTTTGTGTGGAAAATATATTCCAACGATTTGCCCACCTTTTTCTCGGAGGGTGTGCTTCCGGGGCGCTCGGCGTTGGTGGACTCGCACATCAGGAGAAGAACCCCTTCGCGACCGAGCTCACCGAGGCGCGTGATATCCATAATATCGCCGTCGATGGGGGTCAGATCCAGCTTGAAGTCGCCCGTGTGCACCAAGGTTCCCAGCGGGGTGTTTATGGCAAGGGCGCAGGCATCGGCGATGGAGTGGTTGACATGGATGAACTCCACCGTGAAGGCACCCAATCGAACTGTGTCACCCGCTGCGACGCAGTTGAGTCTCGGCTCATGGGGCAGATGGTGCTCCTCCAGCTTGTTCTTGATGATGCCGAGGGTGAGGCGCGTTCCGAAAATGGGTGCGTCTATGGTACGCAGGAAATAGGGGATGGCACCGATGTGATCCTCGTGACCGTGGGTCAGCACGATGCCGCGGATCTTTTCGCGGTTGGTTTCCAGATAGGAAAAATCGGGGATGACGAGGTCGATTCCCAGCATTTCGTCATCGGGGAAGCCGAGACCGCAGTCTACAATAATAATATCGTTTTCGTATTCGATGACGGTCATGTTCTTTCCGATCTCATTCAGACCGCCGAGGGGGATGATCTTGAGCTTGCCGTTCGGAAGGGCTTTGGGGGCGCGCTTGCCGCTTGGCTTTTTGGTGCGGCTTTCGATGCGCGGCTCACTTTTTCCGAAACGCAGGGTCTCCTTGACTTGATTGACTACACCCGACAGTCCGCGAGGAGCGGGTGTGGGGGCGGGTTCTTGTTTGGGGAGACGCTTGGTGGTTTGATTTTTGCGGACATTGTTTTGACGGCGGTTTTCGTTCTTGACCGCGTTTTTGCCCACGCCTTTATCGGCAACATTTCGATTTTTTGCATTGGTTTTTGCACCGGTCGAGGGGCTGTGAGCTTGGTTTCGTCCTTGATTTTTGCCTTTTTTGGCGGCAACGGATTCGGCGCCCGACTTTTGCTTCTTGGTGTGTGTGTTTCGTGTGGCTTTGTTATTGTCGCGAGCCGATCGGGGTTGCCCGTCGTGCGGCATAATGTCTTCTTTCTTCTTTGGTTTTGCCATTATTTCTCCGTTTCTCCGACGCGGGCATGAAAAAAGAACCGCACGGCGCGTCGGAGCCGCGGGTGGGCATACAAACAAAACACCCATAAAATGCGTGTCAAAACGGTGAAAAAGACTCTTCACGGGTACCGCTCCCCCGTGTCGGGTAAGTTTTGAGACCGTTTGCGTATGTCGTATGAAATTTCATGCAATCTATAAGGTGCGGACACATCCGCATAACTTCGTGCGATGAGACGGGTGTGGAGTCCGTCGCAATACAACTTTTATATTATAATACAAAATTGCTGTTTTGTCAATAGGCAATTATACAGTCGCCAGCCAGATCGCTCCCACGATGACCGCGCCCGCGATCAGTCCGATGGCGAAGGCGGTTGCCAAATGGCGCCGTTTTAAGGTGCGCCGCTTGACGGGGAGCGAGTTTTCCTCCAGAATGCGTGCCGCCTCATACAGCATTTCGTTGGGACAGGGCGGTCGCTCGGCGGTTTCCTTGCGGAGAATAAAATAGGCGGTCTCAAAAAGCGGGCTGCTTTTGGTGGGCATCATGATCAGTTTGCGCTGACATCCTTTGAGCATCATGGACGGTCGAATTTCCTTTCTTTGGTCTTTCGTTGCCCCTATTATTGACGGATCTCGCGATTCTTAAACTGAAAGAGCCACTGCGGATCAAGAAGGAAGTTCGATCTTTTCGACAAAATTCAACGGAATCCGTGAAAGCAAGCGAAAAAATATGAAAAAAACTCAAATTTTCCTAAATTTTGCCATTGACATCAATATTTGGAAGTGCTATAATGTAAATGGAAATCGAATCCATGCAAAAAATGGGGAAAAAACAAAAATCGGCGCTTCGGAAGCGCAGCTAAGAAAGGAAAACCATATGAAATCGACCGGTGTAGTGCGCAAAGTGGATGAGCTGGGGAGAATCGTTCTTCCTATTGAGCTTCGTAAAATGATGGATATCAATGTCAAGGATTCTTTGGAGATCTTTACCGACGGGGACAGTGTTGTCCTCAAGAAATACCAGCCTGCCTGCGTATTCTGCGGAGATGCCTCGGATGTGATCTACTTCAGTAGCAAGCGCGTTTGCCGCAAGTGCTTGGAGTCCCTGAAAAGCTTCCTTTAATACTATATGATTCCCCCCCTCCGTTTATGCGAGGGCGCCTGCGGGCGCGGGGAGGTCGCTTTTTTGAAAAAAAGCTCCGCAAAAAACTT
>JAZSPB010000108.1:0-12177 GCA_045537235.1 Eubacteriales bacterium | reverse complement strand
GTCGCTTTTTGAAAAAAGCGCCGCAAAAACTTTTCTAATGTGCCCTTGTATAGTTTGGGCGTACACTCTGCGCCCCTTGGGGGTTGCTGTGTTCGCACAATCTTCAAAAGGGCACATTAGAAAAGTTTTTTGCGGAGCTTTTTTTCAAAAAAGCGACCTCCCCGCGCCCGCAGGCGCACAAAAAAAGGCAGAGCGAAAAACTCTGCCCGGAATGGTGGGCCATTTAGGACTCGAACCTAAGACCGACCGGTTATGAGCCGGTAGCTCTAACCAACTGAGCTAATGGCCCGTATAAAAACGGGAATGACTTTAACATTATATACCGATTGGGCAAAAAAGTCAATAGCTTTTCGCGAAAAACACCGAAAGAATTTGCTAAAATAAATTTTTTTCTCGACAGAATGCCCTTGGTTTCACAGCTCAAAGCCGCTATACTGGATTGTACCGAGTCTTACGATTCGAGAATGAAAAATGAAAGGAAGAAGAGTATGAAAATTTTGAAGATCGGCGGAGTTTTGTTTTTGGCGGCCGCCACAGTGTTTTTTGGATCGTGCTTTTTCTTTGGTCAAAAGCCGTCCGGAGGGGCGGGGGACGGAACGTCCAACACGGACGCAGCAATGGAGGAGCTTGCCTATTACCGAGGTCGAGCCGAGCAACTGGAAAATGAACTTTCCGCGCTCAAGCAAGAGCAGTATGCATCGCAAAAGCAGTATGAGGATCGGATCACCGAGCTGGAGCTTCTCCTCCAAACCGATGCCGCGCCCACCCCTCCTCCCACAAGTGTCACCTATACATACACCGTATCTCAAAACGAGATCACCATCACAGGCTACCAAGGAACCGAGACCAAGCTGATCATTCCCGAAACGATCGACGGTCTTCGCGTGGTAGCCATCGGTCGAGAGGCATTCCGCGAATCCGCCTTGGTTGAGGTCGTCATTCCTTCCACCGTGAAAACCATTGACTGGTTTGCCTTCTACGGATGCGCCTCCCTAAAATCCATCACCATCCCCACAAGTGTCACCAAGATCGAATACGGTGTTTTTGACGGTTGTCCACGCCTCACGGTCTCCTGCGAAGCCAACTCTTATGCCTACAAATATGCCCGAAGCTACGGTATGACTGTAGAGACCGCGTAAGCGCCGCCTGCGGGCGGGGGAGGTCGCTTTTTGAAAAAAGCTCCGCAAAAACTTTTCTAATGTGCCCTTGTATCGTTTGAGCATACATACTGCCCCCCTTGGGGTTTGCTGTGTTCGCACAATCTTTCAAAAGGGCACATTAGAAAAGTTTTTTGCGGAGCTTTTTTTCAAAAAAGCGACCTCCCCGCCCGCAGGCGCGATGTTTTTTACAACTGCGGATTCGACGATACCTCAAGATATACCAAAAAACGGAGGGGATTTTTGTGCAACTTTTAGATGATAAATTTCGCGTATCGTGTTGAAAAATCGGGGGAAATATGATATAATAAATATTAGTTTTTGAGACGGATGGTGGCAAACAATGGGAAAGATCGGATTTGATAACGACAAATATCTGCAATTGCAATCCAAGCATATCAGAGAGCGTATCGCAAAGTTCGGCGGCAAGCTGTATTTGGAATTTGGCGGTAAGCTGTTCGATGATTTTCACGCGGCTCGCGTTCTCCCGGGATTTAAGCCGGACAGTAAGTTGCAGATGCTTCTTCAGCTTCGCGATGAGGCTGAGGTCGTTATTGTTATCAATGCCTCGGATATTGAAAAGAACAAGGTACGCGGTGACCTCGGGATCACATACGATCTCGATGTTCTTCGACTGATCGACGCGTTCCGCAGTGTGGGTCTGTATGTGGGCAGTGTTGTCCTCACCCGATATGCGGCTCAAAGTGCCACGGTGCAGTTTGAAAATAAGCTGCAAAGTCTCGGTGTGAAGGTGTACCGTCACTATTCCATCGCGGGCTATCCGTATGATATTGAAAACATTGTCAGCGATAACGGCTACGGCTTGAATGAATATATCGAGACCGAACGGCAGTTGGTTATTATGACCGCCCCGGGTCCCGGAAGCGGAAAGATGGCGACCTGTCTGTCCCAGCTTTACCATGAGCACAAGCGCGGTATCAAAGCGGGTTACGCGAAGTTCGAGACCTTCCCCATTTGGAATATTCCCTTGAAGCATCCCGTGAATCTTGCCTATGAAGCCGCAACTGCCGACCTCAATGATGTCAATATGATCGACCCCTTCCATCTGGAAGCCTATGGTGAGACCGCGGTCAACTATAACCGCGATGTGGAGATCTTCCCGGTGTTGGAGGCTATGTTTAAAAAGATCTACGGCTCCTCGCCTTACAAGTCGCCCACCGATATGGGTGTCAACATGGCGGGCAACTGCATTATTGATGACCAAGTGACCCGCGAGGCATCCAAGCAGGAGATCATAAGAAGATATTATGCCGCGCTTTGTGAGCAGAGAGAAAATATGTCTGCGAATGATGCGCAAACGGTGAGCAAATTGGATCTGCTGATGAAGCAGACGGGTATTACCTCCGAGGATCGTCCCGTGATCGCTGCCGCCCGTGAGAAGGCTGAACAGACCGCCGCCCCCGCCGCAGCGCTCCAGCTTCCCGACGGAAGTATCGTGTCGGGTAAGACCTCGTCTCTTCTCGGCGCCGCAGCCGCGCTGTTGCTCAACGCACTCAAACGGTTGGCGGGGATTCCCAAGAGCGAAGACTTGATCTCGCCTTCGATCATCCAGCCGGTTCAGCATCTCAAGGTCGACCATTTGGGGAACAACAACCCCCGTCTTCATACCGATGAGGTTTTGATCGCCCTCGCGATCAGTGCCGCCACCTCGGAAAATGCGGCAAAAGCCTTGGAACAGCTTGGTAATCTGCAAGGCTGTGAAGCGCATTCCTCGGTCATTCTTGCTCAGGTGGACAGCAAGACCTTTAAAAAGCTGGGGGTCAATATCACCTGTGAGCCTCAATACCAAGTTAAAAAGCTTTATCACGCGAAATAAGCGCCTGCGGGCGCGGGGAGGTCGCTTTTTTGAAAAAAAGCTCCGCAAAAAACTTTTCTAATGTGCCCTTTTGAAGATTGTGCGACCACAGCAAACCCCAAGGGGGGCAGTATGTTTGCTCAAATTTCGCAAGGGCACATTAGAAAAGTTTTTGCGGAGCTTTTTTCAAAAAGCGACCTCCCGCGCCCGCAGGCGCCTTAACGAAATCGGGCATATTCAGAAGGGGAGACACCCGTGTGCTTTTTGAAAAAACGGCTGAAATAGGCCGCGTTTTCGAAGCCCACGGCAAGGGCGGCTTCTCCGACGGAAATGTCACCTGCGGAGAGAAGACTTGCGGCTCGTTGGATCAGCAGTCGGTCGCGGTATTCCAGCGGTGTTACACCGAATTCCTCATGAAAAAGCTCGTAAAATCGAGAGGTGCTGAGATAGCAGAGGTCGGCAAGCGCGGCACAGTTTACACCGCTTACGGCGTGTTCTTGAAGATGGCGGACGGCGGGCATCAGCCGTTTTTGATTGGCGCTTACCGTGGCTTTTTGGAGGGACGAAAAGACTGTGCAAAGCTTTTCGGTCTTGATGATCGTGTTGTCACCGATGCCGTAATCACCCTCGAGCGTGGCAATGGCTTCGGCGCATTCGGGGGGCGCTTGCTCGGCCAGTTTGATCGGATGTTCGGAAAAGAATGCAAATTCTCCGTTGATTTGAAGGGTGAAATCGACGCGGTAAAAGCAGATGCTCTTTCCCGTGAGGGTCAGTGTGTGATGGGAGTCAAGAGGGAGGTAAGCCACACCGCCCTCGGACAGAACAAACTCGCCGCCGTCAAAGACATATCGGCACTGTCCGCGCAGAACATAAATAAGACCGTTGCAAGGTCGCCCCTTTACGCGGAGCGTCCGATACGTCGGGCTTTGCAAAATGACCTTGACATCGGATAGGGAAAAAGGATGCTGTTTCAATTCGTCGAAGGGTAGGATCATGTTATCACCTCGAAAAAAGTATAGCATGGGATGAGAGAATTGTCAACAGAAAAAATCGGAAAATCGTGCAAATATATTGGAGTATGAGATATTGTTTTTTTAAGGTAACAGTGATATAATGGATTAAAGAAATATAGGAGGCGATATCATGGATAAAAGAAAAATAGGAGGCGATATCATGGATCAGAATGAAAAATGGCTCCATACCATGGAAATTTATGATGAATACGAAAAGCGTTTTGCTCGGGCTCGTTTGAATAAGCCGTTCTACGTTCCTACAACAGAGGAGGATCAGCGCAATATTGTCGATGCAGTTAAGCAAATGTTATGCTATGATGAGCGCTTATTGCCCACGATCGTCGATATGAAAGAAGTGTCCCGTGAACACCGAGACGGCTATGATGTGATGCAGCTTCATTATACGACGTGGGAGAATTTCCACTCGGCGGGTACGCTGTTTATGCCTCACGGAGACCAAAAGGTGCCGATGGTCTTTGTTTTCTGCGGACACGGTGCGGAGGGACGTTTGACCGAAGGATTTGTCTTGATGGGCGAGCGCTTGGCGAAAATGGGTGTGGCCGTTATGGTGCCGGACAACATTGGACAAGGTGACCGTTCTGCCTACGGGCACAGGGATACAATTGCGCCGTTCTATTGCGGAATCACACTTCAAGGAATGATTTTAATGGAATCTGTTGCGCTGATTCGCCACATGATCAACCATCCTCGTGTGGACAAGAGCCGTGTGGGTGCCTGCGGAAATTCGGGGGGCGGTACCCTTTGTCTGTTCCTTGCCGCGCTTGCTCCCGAGTTAAGCGTCCTTTGCCCTACGGGCTACACATCGGAATTTTCTTACATCCTGTCGAAGGAGCGGCGGCACTGCACGTGCAATCTTCTTCCCGGATGCGCCAACGGTCCCGAAATGTGGGAGATCCTTTCCGCCTTTGCTCCCAAGCCTCTCTTGATCGAGCAAGGCAAAAACGACTGCCTTATTCCCGACGATCTTTTCCTGCGAAATGCCCGCAAGGTGGGTCATGTTTACCGACAAATGGGCGTGGCGTCTAACTTCCGTGTTGAACGCGCCAATACCCTTCACCCGTGGGTCGAGGAGGATCGCCAATTGATCTCTCAATTCTTGGTCGAGCATTTGGGTGTCGAGTTCTGTGATGCGGAGGATACGAGCGTGTTGGCGAGTGTTGACTCGTGGCACGTCGCGCTTCCCGAGGACGGACTTACCACCGACGCGCTTGCCGAGCGCTTGACGGGAAAGAAGATGCCCGAGGGGACAAAGCTTTTCGACGTATATCCCCCCACCTTCCGCGGTCGACCGATCACCGAGGACGAGATCATTCCCGACATCGGACGGGGTGAGGTCATGAGAGTGTTGGCGCAAATGGAATGTGCGCTGAAAAAATAATCAAAAAATATTTAATGTAAAAGACGGAGGAAATGCATGAGATATTTTAAGCCTTTTGAAGCCCCCGTTGCGCCGACCTTTCCCGACGCGACCTTTGATATTCGGGACTACGGAGCCAAAGAGGGGGGAGAAGTTGCTGTAACCGAGGCCATTCGCGCGGCCATTGGCGCTTGTTCGGAGCAGGGCGGCGGTCGTGTGCTGATCCCCGAAGGTCGTTGGCAGACCGGTCCCATCCATTTCCGTGACAATGTGGAGCTGCACATTGCCAAGGGCGCGCTCGTGGAGTTCAGTGAGAATTTTTATGACTACCTTCCCGTGGTCTACGGCATCCTCGCGGGGAATCGCGTTTACAGCGTGTCGCACTTCCTTTATGCCTATCAATGCAAAAATATCGCCATAACGGGCGAGGGCACCTTTGACGGTCACGGTCAGGCGTGGTGGTACATGAAAAAGCACCAGCCCGGCATGGAGGATCTGATGAAAAAGGGCAAGGCATTGGCGCCCCTTTCCGAGCGCGTTTATGACAAGCCCGAGGACGGTGTGCGTCCCCGTTTGCTTCAGTTTGTTGAGTGCGAAAACGTGCTTCTTGACGGCTTCACCTTGAAGAACAGTCCCTCGTGGACGGTGCATCTTGCGTGGTGCCAAAACATCAATGTGCGGAGGGTCACCGTGGAAAATCCCTTGGATGCGCCCAACACGGACGGCATCAATTTTGAGTATTGCAAACGCGCATTGATGGAGCATTGCACGGTTTCGGGCGGCGACGATATGTGCTGTGTCAAGGCGGGAAGAGACGCGGATGCTTGGGAGAGCGGCGTTCCCTGTGAGGACGTGGAGATCCGTCATTGCCGTGCCATCCAATGCAAGGGCGGCGGTGTGACGATCGGAAGCGAGACCAGTGCGTCGGTTCGCAATATTTGGCTCCACGATTGCTATTTTGAGTGTGTCTGCTCGGGTCTGAATATGAAGACCATGAAGGGGCGCGGCGGTGTTGTGGAAAATATTGACGTTGAAAATATCGAGGTCAAGCTGGCAACGCGTGATGCCATCCGCATTAACATGAAGTACACGGGTGAGCCGTTGGACGACTACTCCCAGCCCGATCACCATATGCCGAAGGTTCGCAATTTTTATGTCGACAACTATGTCTGCCACAAGACGCCTGCGGCCATGACCGTTTGCGGCGTGAAGGGGTATGAGTTGGAAAATATCAGCATAAACAATGCGGTCATTCATTCCGACGAGGTTGGCGCTGTAGAGTGCGTGAAGGGGCTGGAAATGAAGAATGTTGTGCTTTTGCCCAATGAGGAATAAGAAAAGCTTGACTTTTTGTTTCTCTTTTGCCCGGTTTCTCGGTGCCGTAAAACGCGATCAAAGACAGAAGAAGGTCTTTTTCGGGTAACCAATACACCGAGGAAAGCGCATATATTTTCGTTTAACCCTTAAAAAGACAGTGTTTCATATTTTACTATTGCGGTAAAGAAACGTGCGCGGATAAGCGCAGAGATGCAATAAAAACAAAATCTAAAAGGAGATAATTGCTTATGAACGCACAGGAGATCAAGCAACTCGCCTATCAGTGCGGTGCTGATATTTGCGGCATTGCTTCTATGGACAGATTTGAGGGCGCTCCCGTTCAGATGGATCCGAGATTCATTATGCCCGAGGCCAAGAGCATGATCGTTATGGGATTCCGCGTTATGCGCGGCTCGCTTCGCGGTATTGAGGAGGGGACATTCTTCTCCAACTATTCCGCGATGGGATACGGAGGACTTACATACAACTATATCCCCATGACCGTTATCAATATGTGCAAGGTGATAGAGGACGAGGGGTACGAAGCCATTCCTCTGGGTCACCAGAGCGACTGGCGCGGCATCGACAACGACGGAAACCCGCGCCCCAACTATTCTCGCCCTGTAGAAGACGGCAAGCCTCAACCCGATATTATGATCCATCTGCGTATAGCCGGATATTTGGCGGGTCTTGGCGAAATCGGATACAGCAAGATGCTGATCACTCCCGAGTTCGGTCCGAGACTCAGAATCGGTGTTATTCTCACCGAGCTTGAGCTTGAGCCCGACCCCATTTACAACGGTCCCAAGCTTTGCAACAAATGTATGGCTTGCGTGCGGGAGTGCCCCGGTCATGCCATCAGCCCCGTAAAAACCGTAAAGGTAACGCTTGCGGGTCATGAGGTTGAGTGGGGAGAGCTGGATTGCGACGCGTGTGACATTGCGATGCGCGGCGGTCAGCTCTGTGAGTCGGGTGAGGGCTGCTACCAGAGCGGCAGAGATGACGTTAAGCCGGGTTCCCACTCCCCGTTCCAATACAAGCCCATGAATCTTTACAACTCCGGTCAGGCGGTATGCGGTGCAAAGGGCTGTACCAGAGCCTGCATGATCAGCCTTGAAAAGCGAGGCGCGCTGAAAAACAAATTTAAAAAGCCGTTTAGAAGAAAGCCTCTTTGGAGTGTGGATTGGTCGGATTATGAGCCCGTTCCTCAGGAGAATGCGGGACAGAGCCTCAGCGATCTTGGCTCTATGACCAAGGTAAACAAGGTTGCAGGTGGCGAATCCGAGCTTTCCAAGAGTCACGATAAGGAAGCCGACTGATACCATCTCACGGAGGAAGACTTTTATGTTGAAATTATCGGTAGGATACCAATATAACGAAAAGGTTTCCTTCCCCTCTATCGTCAGCCGATATGCCGAGAATATTGACGAGGTCTATTTCTCATGGGTGGACAGCCCGAGCGGCAGGTCTGTGATCGGCGGTTACGACGGCTATTTTGACTATGGCTTGCAAAACACCATGATAGAAGAACTGAAGAGCATAAAGGCAAATAACATAAAGCTTGATCTGCTTTTCAATGCCAACTGTTATGGCGAGGATTCCATGAGCGAGGTTTTGCGAGGCAGAGTGTATTCGGTGATCGATCATCTTAAGCAGTCGGAGCTTATGCCGTCGGTGGTGACAACGACATCTCCTGCCATAGCTTATATGATCAAAGAGAACTACAGCGACATTGAGCTTCGTGCCTCGGTAAATATGCGCATCTCAACGGTCAAGGGAATGCAATATGTCTCCCACCTTTTCGACAGCTTTTGCGTTGCCAAGGAGTGTAACAGAGACATTCCGAGATTGCGCGAGCTGCACGACTATGCTGTCGAAAACGGCAAGCGGATCACCATGTTGGCAAACAGCGGTTGTATGCGCGACTGCTCGGGACAGATCTTTCACGACAACATGGTTGCCCATGAGGCGGGGATCGCCAAGCAAAAAAACATTGACTTTTTGCCGTATATGTGTTGGAATTACCTGAAGGATAAGAAAAATCTCCACTCGGTGCTTCAAAACACATGGATCAGACCCGAGGATATTCATAACTACGAGGGACTTGTTGACCTTGTTAAGCTGGCAACACGGGCGCACGCACTTCCCGGAATGGTTATCGGTGCATACGCAAAGCGACGTTACTTTGGCAATCTGCTCGATTTGTTTGAGCCCGGATTCAGCCCCGCATTTCTTCCGTATGTTGTCGACAGCTCCAAAATTCCCGATGACTTTTGGCGCATGACGACCGAATGCGACAAGCGTTGCGACCGGTGCAACTATTGCAAAACGGTGTTGGACGGAGCACTTGATAGGGAAATGTAAAAACAAGGTTCCGCGTTTTTTGACCGTGCATTTTCTGCCCAAAGTTATTTTCTGTCCAAAACCTTGGGTTGCTCATTTGGGCATAACCGAAAAAATAAAGGTGATGTGTTTTTTTGGCACATCACCTTTGTGTATTCATGATTGTTGAGAAAATGCGGTTGAGATACTGCGGTTTTTTCTCTTTTGAATTTTTGATGCCGCTTGCCTTCTTACGAATGCGCCTTTGAAGCGGAAGGTATATTTCCAAGCTAATTCAAGCGCGCTCCAAAGGGGATTCGCAATAAGATCGTTTCTCTTGGCTTTTGCTCTATCATACGGAAGCTTTAGTGACGCATTCCGCAGGGGGGCGGAGGATCAGTCGTTGCGATAGTCGCCGCCGCCAACAAATTTTTCTTGCGCGGCAGAGGCATTATTCACGTCCTTGAGCGCGGGGATCTCGCGGAAACGCTGTCCGATGTTGACACCGTTCTTGACCAACGTACGCTGAAGCTCGCCCACGTCCAGATCACGAACCTTAACGCCGTTCTTAACCGACAGCGCACAAGCTGTACCGGCGGCCTCACCGAGAGACATACAGCACATAACAAGACGGGTACCCGACTGACCGGGAATGTCTGCCGAGATGTTTCGACCTGCGGCAAGGACGTTGTCAAGACGCACGGGAACCAAGGAACGGTAGGGAATGTCATAACAATACATACCGCCCTCTACAAGATCTACCATGTTTACGCGAGGCAGTCCGTCCTCGGGGGGGAGCTGGGAGCCCCATCCGGCGCGGTTTGAGATGTAAGCCTCCGTGCCGTCGGGCAGGGTGCCGCGGAACCACTTCATGTTGCCGGGCTCCTTGAAGCCGTGGAGGTCGAAGCCGTGCTGACTGATGGCGATGACATCGTCGTACTTTCTTGCGTAAGCGATGTCCATTCCCGTAAAGATGTACTCACCGAGAATTCTGCGGCTCTCGCGAACGCCCAGAAGGGAACCGGTGTAGCTGAGGTAGGACTTCTCAAAGCCGGGAACATTCTCGCGAATGAACTTGGCGAGGATGACCGCCTGCTCTCTGCCTTCGATGTACATTCTGGTCAAGTCTCGGTTGTCGGTGGGGTAGCAGTTTCTCGAATGGGCGAAGCAGATGCTCACCTCGTCCATGCCGCAATGCTCGGGGCGGTCGGGGATGTGGGTCAGCCAGTTGAGATGATTGTCGATCTCATAGGGAAGATTGCCCTTGGCCAATTGCTCGGGAATAAATTTGTACCATTTGGGGTCGTTTTGGTTCAGGTCGCTCTTGAAGTAGGTGTCGAAATCCACACCGCCAAGCACGAATTCCAAGGAGCAACCCATGGACATTCCGTCCTCCTCGCGACCTGTCATGGTCTCGCCGCCTGCGAAGAACACCAAGTCGGAATCGCCCGAGGCATCTACGAAGGTCTTGCCGAGGATGGCTTGCTTGCCCATTTTGGTATGTACGATGATTCCCTTGACCTCGTTTCCCTCGGTAACCGTGTCGATGAGGGGCGTGACCAAAAGCACATCACAGCCGTATTTGTGAACCAAACGGTCGAAGATCAGCTTATGCTTTTCGGGATCGGAGTTTCTGGCGCGAAGACCGTTGATCTTGTCAAGCTCGTCAAAAAATTCTGCGCCGACACCCGAAACAAAGTCCAAGGGAATGTTGACAAGTCCCATGGTGGCAATACCGCCAAGCGCCGAGGTGTTTTCCACCAACATAACGCGAGCCCCGTTTTTTGCTGCCGCAATGGCCGCACCGGTTCCCGCCATTCCACCGCCAACGACGACCACGTCATATTCGCCGTATACGGGGATCTCCTCGCCGCGAGTCATGAGTTTTCCGTTTTTTAAATTCAGTTCTGTCATGGTTTTATTCCTCCACTTTCACAATTGCACCGGTTTGGCAGTTTCTCATACAGCTTCCGCAGCCGACGCATTTTTCGGGATCGATCACGGTTGATACATTTTCCTTGATACTGATGGCACCGACGGGACATTCGTATACGCACATCAAGCACAATACACAGCCGCCGCCTACGCGGTATTTGACTTTCATAAAAATACCTCCTGAATGTATTGTCCTTATTATAGCACTCTCCCAAGGACAAGTAAATGAAGAATACTTTCCTGTTTTTGAACGATCCTATCATTTTTTTGACGTTCTCCCTTGACGGGCTGCCGACAGAGTGATATAATGGGGTAGAGGTGATGACATGAAACAGGTCGATTTTTATGATGCTTTTTCGGGGCGGTTTGCCATCACGGAGGTGTCGGTGATCCATCAGACCAATCAGTGGTCGGTCTTCTGCCCACAAAACGGGCGGATCTGCAACGGTTTCCTGCTGATCGACGGCGGCGAATGCACTTACACATGGGGCGATCAAGAAATACAGGTTGGCGAAGGTGCTCTCCTATATCTTCCGATGGGCTCCCACCATACGGTAACGGCGCCCGAGAAGAGCTTGAACTTTTATCGCATAAATTTCACACTCACGGATACCCAAAACGGTGCCCCCGTAATCTTCTCCCACGATCCATGGTGCGTTCTCAAGGAGAACGGATGGCAGTTGAACAATATTTGCAAAGAACTGTGCCAAGCCACGCTCTCGGAAAACGGTTTTATGAGGCGTGTATCGCTCTTGGCCGAGCTTTTCGACCGAGTGCGCCAAATGCTGAACAAAAGCGGTCGGGGACGGGTTTCCGCGGCTGTCGAGTATCTGGAAGCCCACTATACCGAGCCGATCGACATTGCCACTCTCGCCTCCCTTTGCTATATGAGCGAGGCTCATTTTTTCCGCCTCTTCAAGCAAGAGATCGGCTTTTCCCCCGTAGAATACAAAAATCTTTTGCGCGTCCGAAAGGCAGAGGAGCTTCTCTTGGACGAGGAGTGCGGTGTAGGCGAGGTCGCTGACCTTCTCGGCTTTGAAAACGCCTGCTACTTCAGCCGAATCTTCAAAAAAATCACAGGCATCCCTCCCATCGAATACCGCAAGGTACGAGGGGCGCCTGCGGGCGCGGGAGGTCGCTTTTTGAAAAAAGCTCCGCAAAAACTTTTCTAATGCGCCCTTATTGTAGTTTGAGCGAACATAGCGGACCCCATGGGGTGCAGTATGTTCGCTCAAGCTT
>JAZSPB010000034.1:0-10028 GCA_045537235.1 Eubacteriales bacterium | reverse complement strand
GTGATGGTGTGGTGCGGTGCTTGGCGGGGGGGGGCTGTTACTTCTTTGCTGGCCCAAAGAAGTAACCAAGAAACGGCCTTTCGGTGCACAGCCGATTGCTGCACAGCCCGATTCACGTTTTCTCTGTCCCTCGTTTCACGTTAGATCGCTAGAGGAGGGGTGCCATGCGCCCCTTGGGGCTATAGACACAAAGCTTCGCATAAATCGCTCACCCTCCTTGCCCTCCGTTTGACGCAATTTCGTTAGAATAAAATGCCATGCGTCCCTTGGCGCTATAGACACAAAGCTTCGCATAAATCGCTCACCCTCCTTGCCCTCCGTTTGACGCAATTTCGTTAGAAGAAATGCCATGCGCCCTTGCGCTATAGGCACAAGGCTTTGCATAAATCACTCACCCTCTCTCCCCTCCGTTTGACGCAATTTCGTTAGAATAAAATGCCATGCGTCCCTTGACGCTATAAACAAAAGGTTTCGCATAAATCACTCTCCCTCTCTCCCCTCCGTTTGGCACAAATTCGTTAGAATAAAATGCCATGTGTCCCTTGACGCTATAAACAAAAGGTTTCGCATAAATCACTCACCCTCTCTACCCTCCGTTTGGCACAAATTCGTTAGATGAAAATGCCATGCGTCGCTTGGAACTATAGACGTAAAGGTTTACACTAAATATTCGTCCTTTCGCACTTTTCTTTGGCTGTCCTGTTCGACGCTTTCCATTTTGATAAGCCACATCCACTCCCCTCGTCCCCCTCTTTCCCCCTACCCCCAAAAAAAGGAGAAACACCATGTCAACACCTCAATGGACCCCCGCCCAACTTTCTGCCATCGAGACCCGCGGCAAGACCCTCTTGGTCAGCGCCGCCGCCGGCTCCGGCAAAACCGCTACATTGACCGAACGCATCATCCGAAGACTCACCGACTCCCAAGCCCCCGCCGATCTGTCGCGTCTGCTCATCGTCACCTTCACCCGCGCCGCGGCGGCCGACTTGAAAACCAAAATATCCAAAGCGCTGGCCGATGCCTTGGCTAAAGACCCTTCTAACCACCACCTCGCCGCCCAGATCATGCTCCTCGGAAGCGCGCGCATCTGCACCATCGACTCCTTCTACTTCGACACCCTCAAGAGCAACTTCAGCAAGCTGTCTCTGCCGGGCAACCTGCGCATTGCCGACACCGCCGAGGTCGCTCTTCTCTACCGCGCCGTCATGGAGGATGTCATCGACGAGTTTTATGCCGAGGATCCGAGCTTTGAGGACTTTGCCGATCACTTTGCCGATCTGCGAAGCACCGACCGTTTGGCCGACATCTTCATCTCCATCTACGAGGATCTCCTATCCTTCCGCGAGGGGGTTGACCTACTGGCTCGCTACCAAAAGCAACTCACCGACGCCGCCGCCCTTGACTTTTTCAAGACCCCCTACGGTGAGGCTGCGCTGTCCGAGATTCGAGCCACTCTCGTCTATATCCGCAACATTCTTCAGACCGCCGAGGCATTTTTTGAGAACGACGAACGGCTTTCCGAAGCCTATCTGCCCTCCTTCCGCTATGACAGGCAGTGCGTGGAGCGAATCCTCGCCTTTGTGGACGAGGGCAACTATGCCGACGCACGAACGGAGATCCTCGCTCACTCGCCCATTCGTCTGAAGGGCATCAAGAATGTGGACGAATATGCCGCGCGGCTCCGCGATATGCGAACGGGAGCGCAAAAGCTGTTGAAAAACCTCAAGACCGCCTTTTTCGCCCTTTCCCCCGAGGACATCACCCGTCATATGCTGACCACCGCCGACATCTGCGGTCGCGCCCACACCTTTCTCAGCGCTTTTGACAGTCGGCTGTCTCACGAAAAGCTGATGCGCGGTGTGTGCGACTTTACCGATGTGCGCCGCTATGTCATGAAGCTGATCGTCGACGAGAAGGGTGACCCCACCCCGTTGGCGCTGGATATGCGCGAGCGCTTTGACGAGATTTACATCGACGAGTACCAAGACACCGACGAGGTGCAGGACTTGATCTTCCGCACCATCGCCAAGCCCAACAACCGCTTCATGGTTGGCGATATCAAGCAGAGCATCTACAGCTTCCGCGGTGCCGAGCCGTCCATTTTTGCGGGCTACCGACGCACCATGCCCCCTCTGGGCGGAGAGGATTCGGATGCCTGCTCCATCTTCATGTCCAACAATTTCCGTTGCGACGAAAATGTCATTCGCTTTTCCAATTTAGTCTCCTCCTACCTCTTCCGCAACTGCGGCGAGAGCATTGAATATTCCGCCGAGGATGACCTGATCTTCTCCAAAAAGCCTCCTCACGAGGACTACCGCTCTCCCCGCGTAGTGGTGGCGCTCACGGGCGGTGAGGAGGAAGACTCCGACCTCGACACCGACACCGAGACCGAGACCGACGGCAGTCCCTGCGAAGACCCCGAAGCTCTCTACATTGCGGAGGAGATCGCCCGTCTTATGCGCGAGGAACGCAAGGCCGACGGCTCTCCCATCACCCCGCGCGACGTGGCCATCCTCATGCGCAGCAAGAAGAACATGACCTCGCTGATGGAGACCTTGGAGTCCCACGGCATCCCCGCGTGCAGCTCGGAGGAGCGCGATTTCTTCGAAAACCCCGACGTACTTCTCGTCCTGTCCCTTCTTTGCACCATCGACAATCCGCAAAAGGATGTCTCGTTGGCGGGGACGCTGTGCTCTCCCTTCTTCGGATTCTCCTTGGAGGAGCTGGTGCTCCTGCGCGAGAACGCCGAAGCCTCCTCATCGCTTTACGATGCTTTGGTGTCCTATGCCGAGGGCGAGGACGCAACGGCTGCCAAGTGCCGCGGCTTTTTGGAGTCGCTGACCTACTGGCGGCGGCAGGCACAGGCGCTTTCGGTGGACAAGCTGCTCCGCAAGCTCTACCGTGAGCTGTCCATCCTCTCCATGCAGGGCGCGAACGAGAGCAATCTGGTGCGTCTGTATGAGTACGCGCGCGGCTTTGAATCGGGCAGCTTCCGCGGTCTGTGGGGCTTTGTGCGCTACATCGAAGAGCTGATCGAGGCGGGCACGCGGCTGGAAGCAGGCGGTGGCGATGCGGACATCGACGCAGTTCGTCTGATGACCATCCACCACTCCAAGGGTCTGGAGTTCCCCGTCTGCTTTATCTATGGCGCGGGCTCCAAGTTCAATGTCAACTTCAAACGCGAAAAGATCCAGTTTGAGCCGTCGGTGGGCATCGGCTTCCAGCTCCACGACGCGTCGGGCTTGGGCTACTACGACACCCCCATCCGCCAAGCGGTCATCAATCGCAAAAGTCGGTTGGGACGCGAGGAGGAGATGCGTATCCTCTACGTCGCCATGACCCGCGCCCGTGAGCGGCTGTACGTCACCGCAAAAGCCGCCAACTACGAAAAGCTGCGTGAAAATGCTCGCAATGTAGCCGAGTTCGGCAAGGCCTTCGGCATCATCGGCGCGCGCTCCTATCTGGAATGGATCTTGGCCGCCATCGAGGACGCGGGCGAGGACTCTCCGCTTTGTCAGTGTCTTGAGCTTCGGCAGGTGAGCACCGCAGAGGAGGGCACGACCGAGCCTCTCCCCCTTCCCGCCGAGCCTACGGTGTGTCCCGACGAAACCCTTCCGATGGACGAACACATCCTCCAAATGCTCCGCGAGCGCTTTGCCTTTGTCTACCCCTTTGAGCACGTTTCCGACCTGCCCGCCAAGCTGTCGGTATCCCGACTCTACCCCGCCGTGCTGGACGAAGGCGACACCCCCGATGCCCCCGAGACCTTGGACGACGAAGCCCTCAAGGAGTATTTGGACGAGCAGTTCCGTCTCCCCGAGCGTCTCGGCACCGCCGCCGAGATCACCGCCGCCGACCGTGGCACCGCCACCCACACCTTCCTGCAATTCTGCGACCTTGAGCTTGCCAAGCGGCTCGGCGTTCGGGAGGAATTGGCGCGACTCACCGAAAAAAGATTCCTGACCGCAGAAATGGCAAAGATGGTCAACATCGGTCAACTGGAGTCCTTTTTCAACAGCGATCTGTTCGGTCGCATCCGTTCGGCGCGTCAGATCTGGCGCGAACAGCGCTTCAACCTGTTCCTCCCCGCATCCGAATTCACCGAAGACCCCAAAAAAGCCGCCCTGCTTGCCAACGAGACCATCACCGTCCAAGGTGTCATCGACCTCTTCTTCGAGGACAGCGACGGCAACCTCATTCTCTGCGACTACAAAACAGACTACCTAACCCCCGAGGAGCTGCAAGACCCGACCCTCGCCGCCCAAAAGCTGCAAAAGCGCCACGGTCAGCAGTTATCCTACTACGCACGCGCCATCCGCGAAATGTGCGGTCGTGCCCCCGCCGAAACCCTGATCTATTCCCTCCCCCTCCGCAATACCGTGGAAATAGAATGTTAGACAGGACGGCGCCTGCGGGCGCGGGGGGAGGTCGCTTTTTGGAAAAAGCTCCGCAAAAACTTTTCTATTGCGCCCTGCCGAATTTGTGCGAACATACTGCCCCCAATGGGGTACCGCTATGTTCGCACAAATTCCCAAAGGGCGCAATAGAAAAGTTTTTTGCGGAGCTTTTTTCCAAAAAAGCGACCTCCCCGCGCCCGCAGGCGCCCCGTCTCACGTTCTATTCCCCTCGTAGCCTTTGCGAACAGCGGCGGCGAAGAACTCATCGACATCAAACGAAGGCTCCGCCTCTTCGCTTTTGCGATTTTGCCAAGGTGGCTGACCGCGGTCTTTCTCCCACCATTTGCGAAGGACGGAACAGACAGACCTTCGATTCTGCTTGGCATAGACAGAGGCGCGGCGGATCTTGTCGTTGATGTATTCTTGGGGGATGCCGTCCACTTCGATGAGTGAGTCTGTTGTGCTGTCGGGGCGCGGAGCGGGGGCGGCGGAGCCGTAGGGGGGCGCGTCCTCATAGGCTCCGCTCCCCATAGAAACATCATTTTCATTGTCATTTTCGGTGTCATTGTCAATGTCAATATCATTGTCATTATCAATGTCATTATCATTATCGGCTTTTTTGGGTTTTGACGAAAACCGATCGCTTATGTGGCAATCGACTTTTTTAGGGGGACGACCCCCTTTTTTGCCGTTCTCCGTGTTGCGGCGGCAGATCTCAAGATACGCCTCGCGGTCTTTGTCCAGCACATCCTTCATAAAGGAAAAAGCCATAGCCACGGGCAACGACTCCACCGCAGGCTCACGTCCGTCGATGGCATACTCAAAAATGGCGGTGATCAGCCGACCTCTGTCCTCCATCTCCAAGAGGTTGAATTGGTTGTAGAAATTTTTGTACATGATAAAGCTTTTTTGTTCTTTCTGTTTCAAGAAATCACCTCCTTGCAGGTCTCATTGTACCCCCCAAAAAAGTGCCAAACGGTGCCATTTAGTGCCAAACAGTGCCAAAACCGTTGGGATTGGTAGATTTCAACAAAAGCACCAAATCATCCCAAAATTTTGGCTATTATCATTGACAAAGCCGCAAAAGTGTGATAAACTGAATTTAGAAACAGCCGTTGTCGGCTCGATTTCCCGCGCCCCAAACATAGCCGCCACCATCCGCGAAGAAGACGCACCTCTTTACTATTATTATTCTTGGTGCGTTGTCGAATAACGAAAGGAGCATGCACATGAAAAAATTCTTAATTTTTCTCCTCACCCTCACCCTCCTAACCTTCCCCGCCTGCTCCGTCGGGGGAGCTGACCCAGTCGAGTCCGAATCAGACACCGAAGCCGAGACTCTTGTCCCTGTCCACGATCGGGACTGCAACAACATCCCCCAAGCCCTTGCCTCGGAGATCAAACTTGCATACCGCGAATTTATAAACGCCTCCTATCCAAGCGAAAAGCATTCAACAGAAGATATATTTATCGAGACCTACTATGGAAATTACAGTGATTGCGAAGTCGTGTTTATAGGGGATAAACTCGATTTTACCGAAGCGCATCGTATTACTTCCGTGGCGGGATATGTACTTGATTTTCCCGACGGACAGCTTCTTTACATTTATAAAAACAGCACATTTTACACAATAAAAGATGCCTACGAAAACGATTTGCTGACCAAGACAGATGTTTATGAAATCGGCCAAAATGCCGCTTTCGAAATATATGACGCATCAGAACACCCCCTTGGATAAGAAGTTCTTATCATGAAAAAATTTTCAATCTTTCTCCTCGCCCTCACCCCTTAACCTTCCCCGCCTGCTCCGGCGGAAGTAAATGACGACCAAAATAACCGGCACCGCCCAATTAAACAATTTAAATCTATATCTCATTGCCCCAAACGGAACAACTGCCATCTCAAATATCATCCCCTATGATAATGTTATGGTAATTGACTATACCATCCCCGAATCCGGCAATTATAAATTCAAAGTCGTAGCCGCCACTATCCGCGAAGAAGACGCACCTCTTTACTATTATTATTCTTGGTGCGTTGTCGAATAGCGAAAGGAGCTTGCACATGAAAAAAATTATATTACTTATCCTCGCGCTCATCATCCTTACTTTCCCCGCCTGCTCCGGCGGGGGAGCCGATATAACCGACACCGAAGCCGAAACAGAGACCGAGACCCTCGTCCCGGTTCACAAGTTGGATTGCGAAACCATTGACCAAGCCACCGCATCCAAGATCAAAACCGCGTATTTCAATTACATAACCCGATATGGGGCAGATAAAGTCGCCATAGAAGACTTTTTTATCATGTCCTATTTCGGCAATTACAGTGGCTGTGATATTTGCGAAATGGGCGGCATTTTCGATACAGACTTCATGCCTGAAACATATTATATCGCAGGCTACGGAATCCGCCTCGACGAAATCGATTTCATAATCGTATACAAGGACGGGCTGATCTACAACCTAGAAACCGCCTACGCCAACGGTCTTCTTACAAAACAAGACATCTACAACTTCGGTACAAAAGTCAACGCCGACTTCACCGAAAGATATCCCGAACCGTAACCCTTCCCCAATCAAAGGAGGACTTCACATGAAAAAATTTCTAATCCTTTTTCTCACCCTCACTCTCCTAACCTTCCCCGCCTGCTCCGTCGGGGGAGCTGACACAGCCGAGTCCGAATCCGACACCGAGGCCGAAACCCTTGTCCCCGTCCATCACTTGGACTGTGACAACATCCCCCAAGCCCTCGCCTCGGAGATCAAACTTGCCTATTTTGACGCTTTTATTCACCCTAATGAAATCGATCGATATTCACCGGAGAAAAATGTATGGATTTCCCAATATTACGGAAACCACGGTGGCTACGAAATCATATATATTGCCGCCACTTTTGTCGGTGTCCTAGATGTGGAAACAGAACTTGATATCGCCGGATATATTTTCGGTGACGACGAAAACTTATATGCTTACAAAGACGGAGTGTTCGCCCTTGTAAAGGACGTATACGAAAACGGCAACCTCACCAAACAAGACATCTACAACATCGGCAAAGCGGTAGACCCACAATTCACCGAAAGATATCCCGAACCGTAACCCTTCCCCAACCAAAGGAGGACTTCACATGAAAAAATTTCTAATCCTTTTTCTCGCCCTCACTCTCCTAACCTTCCCCGCCTGCGCAAGCGAGGGAGCCGACACAGCCGAGTCCGAAACCGAAGCTGAAACTCTCGTCCCTATCCACGAAAAGGACACCGACACCATAGATCAAGCACTGGCATCGGAAATCAAACTTGCTTATTGTCAAGCCTTTCAACTCTCACCCGAATCGGCAGACACAATATATATTTCTTCCTATATCGGCAATTACAGCGGTTGTGCCGTCGTATATATTGGGGGAAATTGGGATGTCACATGGGGGCCGATAACCGTTGATATCGCAGGATATATGATTCGTGGCTCTCACCTCCACGCCTACAAAAACGGAAGCTTTTACCGCCTAAAAGAAGCCTATGAAAGCGGACTCCTCACCAAACAAGACATCTACAACATCGGCAAAGCGGTAGACCCACAATTCACCGAAAGATATCCCGAACCGTAACCCTTCCCCAACCGAAAGGAGGACTTCCATGAAAAAATTTCTCCCCCTTCTCCTCACCCTCACCCTCCTAACCTTCCCCGCCTGCTCCGGCGGTGAAACCGACATGACCGAATCCGAGTCCGAAACCGAAGCCGAAACCCTCATCCCCACCCACGAGTGGGACTGCGACGACATCCCTTTGACACTTATCTCAGAAATCAAATTGGCTTACCGCACATTCTGCGGAGCAACTTCCGACGAATTTCTGAATTGCCTTTGCGTGTCCAGATATTTTGGCAATTTCAATGGTTGCGATGTGGTTTTCATTGATGAATACCCGCCAATCTATAACGATATGCTTCGCCCTCTCGAAGTTGCAGGCTATATCATTGTTTTTCATAACGGAAGACCACTCTACATTTATAAAGACGGAGCAGTCTACCTTTTGAAGGACGCCTATGAAAACGGGCTGCTCACCAAGGAAGATGTTTATCAAATCGCCCTCAAAACCGCCTTCGAAATATACGATGCGTCGGAATTCCCACCCACATAAGAGCCTTCGGACGAGGAGATAGCTTTTTGAAAAGGCTATGTCACATGAAACGGTAATGCTAGCGCAACATCTTCCGCAAAATATTTCACCGCTGGGCAACGAGTAAGAATAACTTATACAATTGCAAAAGTAAATAATGCACTAATAACCAGTACCGCCCAATTAAACAATTTAAATATATATCTCCTTGCCCCAAGCGGAGCAACTGCCATCTCAAATATCATCCCCTATGATAATGTTATGGTAATTGACTACACCATCCCCGAATCCGGCAATTATAAATTCAAAGTCGTAGCCGCCACCATCCGCGAAGAAGACGCACCTCTTTACTATTATTATTCTTGGTGCGTTGTCGAATAACGAAAGGAGCATGCACATGAAAAAACTCATATTACTTCTCCTCACCCTCACCCTCCTAACCTTCCCCGCCTGCTCCGGCGGGGGAGCTGACATAGCCGAATCCGAATCCGACACCGAGGCAGAAACCCTTGTCCCCGTCCATCACTTGGACTGCGACAACATCCCCCAAACCCTCGCATCGGAGATCAAACTTGCCTATTTTGTTTCTTTTATCCATTCCGATATTGAGACCAGTGAATTCTCACCGAAAGAAAACGTATGGATTCCCTGCTATTATGGAAACCACGGCGGCTACGAAATCGTATATGTGGGTGATAATGTTCTTGCCTACCCCGAAAACGAGCAACACCTTGCCATCGCAGGATATGTTTTCGGAAATGACGAATATCTCTACGCCTACAAAGACGGAACGATCGCCCTTGTAAAAGACGTATACGAAAACGGCAACCTCACCAAACAAGACATCTACAACATCGGCAAAGCAGTAGACCCGCAATTTACCGAGAAATATCCGAATCCGTAACACTTATTTCATACAAAGGGAGCTTGCACATGAAAAAAATCATATTACTTATCCTCGCCCTCACCCTCCTAACCTTCCCCGCCTGCTCCGGCGGGGGAGACTCCACAACCGACACCGAATCCGAATCCGAATCCGATTCCGAAACCCTCGACCCCATCTTAAGCATCCCCACCTCGCCCCCAAACGACATCATACAAATCCTCATCTCCTACGGCTATTACGGAGATTGTGAAGTTTATTGTCTGCGGGACAGCGATTCGACCGACAGCAACAATAAAACGACCGCATATTCAATCGCAGGCTATGAATTTCATCTCAAAACCATCGACGAAATATCCGTCGCCAAAGACGGAACGATCTACAACCTGAAAACCGCCTACGAAAGCGGTCTGCTCACCAAACAAGACATCTACAACATCGGCACCAAGGTAGATTCCACCTTCACCGAACGGTACCCCACCCCATAACCGCCGACAGGCGGGAGACGGGGGAGACGGGGGAGGTCGCTTTTTTGAAAAAAAGCTCCGCAAAAAACTTTTCTATTGCGCCCTTTTGGAATTTGTGCGAACATTGCGGTACCCCTATGGGGGCAGTATGTTCGCTCAAATTCGGC
>JAZSPB010000093.1:0-9265 GCA_045537235.1 Eubacteriales bacterium | reverse complement strand
AGGAGAACTGTGTTTGCACCTTTTTTCACGGCAACCCATTTCGGGGGAGCGCGAGGGGAGTAGACTCCCCTCGCCCCTTCGTCCCCGTCTCTTCACTAACCTCGCCCAACAAACGAACGAGTTTTTGTTATCTGTATTCCGGAAGCCAGCCTCGGTGGGCTTCGATGAGGTCGTCACAGAGAGAGACGATGTCATCGATGGAGAGCTCGGAGGAGGTATAAGGGTCGAGCATGGCGGCTTGGTAGATGGCTTCTTTTTTCTTGGTGACGGCGGCTTCGATGGTCAAGAGTTGGACATTTATGTTAGTCATATTCATGGCCGCCAGTTGGGGGGGAAGCTTACCGATGTATGTGGGTTGGATACCCAGTCTGTTGACAAGGCAGGGGACTTCTACGCAGGCATCGGGGTCAAGATTGGTGATCAAGCCGCGGTTCAGGACATTGCCGCCGATTTGATAGGGGGTGTTGGTGACGATGGATTCCATGATGCGGGAGGCATATTCTTTGGAACGAGCCTTGTGGGTCACGTTTCCGCTTATGTAGTTTTCGCGTTCGCTTTCCCATTTAGCGATCTGATTGACACAGCGGCGAGGATATTCGTCCAAGGGAATGCGATAGCGCTCGATAAGCTCGGGATATTTGGATTTGATGAACAGATTATTGTATTCCGCGTTGTGCTCGCTGGATTCGGTGCAGTAATAGCCGAAGCGGCGAATGTATTCCAAACGCACCAAATCTTTGCAGTCGGGATATTGCTCGGGGTTCTCGAGGATGTGGCAAGCGCGGCGGCGGACTTCGGGATAGAGGTCATTGCCGTCGGCATCTTCAAGCTCCAAAAGCCACGCCATATGGTTGATGCCGGCAATCTTTTCACGAAGAGGATACTTGACCGAGTTGGCCATGTTTACTCGATTTTCTTTGAGAAGGGAAGAGGTACAGACTTGGACACTGTGACACAGACCTACGGTTTTGATATCGGTATAACGAAGCATAAAACCGGTCAGCATGGCCATAGGATTGGTACAGTTAAGGAAGAGCGCACGAGGGCAGACAGCCGCCATATCGTTCGCAAAGTCCTCCAAAACGGGAATGGTGCGCAAGGCGCGGAAGATGCCGCCGATTCCCAGCGTGTCGGCAATGCTTTGTCGCAGACCGTATTTTTTGGGCACCTCGAAATCGGTGACCGTGCAAGGCTCATAAAGACCGACCTGAATGGCATTGACAACAAAATCGGCACCGCGAAGTGCGTCACGTCGATTTTCCACACCGAGATATTTGCTGATCTTGGCACGTCCGTTGTTGATGTTTTTATTGAGCGCCGTTACCATGGCATAGGACTCGTCAAGACGGGCGGCATCAATGTCATAAAGGGCATACTCAAAATCTGCCAGTGCCTCGCAAAGCAAGGAGTCTCCAATGACATTTTTGGCAAAAACAGTGCTTCCCGCTCCCATAAATGTGATTTTTCCCATTTTCTTGCGCGACTTTTGTCGCTCTCCTTTCAAATTTATAAAATCTATTGCATTTCCCTCGAGGGTGTAGTATAATTATACTATCGACTTTTTGGAAAAAATATAAATATATTGCTGAATTTTATAAGTATATTGCGCAATTTGGCATGGAGGGTAGCTATGGATCGGTCAACTCCCGATAATTCAGGCGGAAAGGTTCGACTTTCTATTGATGAAAAAGGCTTGGAATATAAAAAATGGAAAAACGGCACCACCTTTCCCGTGGCAGCAGGTGAGCCGAATCTTTCTTCCTATTGCAACAACACCTTTGATTTTCATTGGCATGACGGCGTTGAGATCACGGCGATCACAGACGGTCGCATGGAATATTTGGTCAATGATAAGCGATATGTGATGGAAAAAGGGGATTGTGTGTTCGTAAACTCCGGAGCCATGCATTCGGGGCGTGCGCTGGATGACGGCGGTTGCCGCTATTTGACGGTCAGCTTTCTGACCTCCGCACTTGACAGCGATCCATCGAGCTATTTTGCCGAGAAATATTTCGGCGGTGTTATGGACAGCGAGACGTTGCCTTCTATGTTTTTTCAGACCGCCCACGAGGAGACGCAAGCGGTTGCCGACCTTTGCCTGAAGATCCGCGATATGCTCCGCGAAAAGAATGAGAGCTGGGAACTGGAGATCAAGGAAATCCTTTGCCGTCTTTGGGGCATTCTTCGCCGCACGGCGCAAAGGCAGGCAGAGGTCAATGAAGATTCCGTTTCTGTGGCGCGCATCAAGAAGGCGATTCGTTACATGAATGAAAATTACAGGGCAAAGATCGGTCTTGAGGACATTGCCCGTGCGTGCAATTTGAGCCGAAGCGAATTTTGCCGTTGTTTCAAGCGTATCACGCGGCAGACTCCCTTTGACTATTTGATGGATCTCCGCATTCGCAAGTCGGTGCGGCTTTTGGAAAATGAAGGTTGCACCGTCACTGAGGCGGCACTGGCATCCGGTTTTTCGGGATCCAGCTACTATGCCGAGGTCTTTCGCCGCTATATGCACTGTACCCCTCGGGAGTATATCAAAAAGGTGCGAAAAAGGCACCTGGGATAAATGTTTACAAAATCGAATTGCATTTTGCATATTTATCCTGTAATATATAATTATTGAAGTAAGGAGGCGCGATATGTTCGGCTACATTAAGGTGGATAAGCCCGAGTGTAAGATTCGGGAATACGAATATTACCGCGCTGTGTACTGCGGTCTGTGTCGGTCGCTCGGACGGTGCACGGGACAGTGCTCGCGAATGATGTTGAGCTACGATATGACCTTTATGGCGTTGGTACGTCTGTCTTTGTCGGGAATCACACCTACTTTCGGAAAAAGCCGATGCATTGCGCATCCGTTTCGGCGCCGCGTTATGGCTTTGCCGCCAAAGGGAAGTACAGAGGAAGAGGTTTTTGCCGTTTGTGCCTGTGCTACGGTCGTGCTTTCGTACCACAAGATACGGGACGATATCGCGGACGAGAGAGGCAGTCGACGTCTTCGGGCGCGTTTGGCAAGACCTTTTGCCGGCATGCTCCGCCGACGGGCAAGCAAGCGATATGCGGCTCTCGATGCCTTGGTGCGAGAGGGATTGGCGCGTCTTTCCGAGTTGGAAAAGAGCGACAGTAGATCGATAGATGCCCCGGCGGAGGCTTTCGGTTGGATCTTGTCCGAGATCTTGTCCTTTGGAATGGAGGGTGCCAACCAAAGGATCGCTTCCGAGATCGGATTCCGTGTGGGAAAGTGGATATACCTTGTGGATGCTGTCGATGATTTTGAGGAGGATGTGCGTAAAAAGCGATACAACCCTCTGATCCGTGCTTACGGTGAGACTCTTGACAGTGCCGCGCGTGAAAGTCTTTTAGTGGCACTGACCGCCGAGCTGATGGAAGCGGAACGCGGTTTTGATCTGATCGATTATCCGGACGGCGATATGCAAGCCATTGTGGAGAACATTATATATTTGGGAATGCCGCAGATGGCGAGACGTGTGATTTTGCCCTGCGACGAGACAAGAAAGGAAAGCAAGCATGACAGATCCTTATAAGGTGCTTGGCGTTTCTCGTGACGCCTCGGACGAAGAAGTAAAAAAGCATATCTTGCTTTGGCGAGAAAATATCATCCCGATAAATATACCGACACCGATCTTTCCGACCTTGCGGCTGAAAAGATGAAGGAGGTCAATGCTGCGTATGATGCCATTCAGCAAATGCGTGCTCGCGGTAACTCCGGCGGCAACGCCTCCGGATATGGAAGGCAGTATGATAACGGTCAGCAGTATTCCGGCGCCAACAGCGGAAATGCGTCGGGAGATTATGCGTATATCCGCCGCTTGATCAATGCGGGAGATATTGACAGTGCTTATGAGCTATTGAACAATATCGCTCCGGCAGACCGAGGAGCCGAGTGGCTTTTCTTGATGGGCTGTGTGGAGGTTCGTAACCGCCGATTTGCCGATGCGGCGAGATACTTTGATGAAGCCTGCCGCGAGGATCCCTACAATACCGAATATCGCATGGCCAGAGACAGCCTGCGCCGTCAGACAACAGACTACGGCGGAGGGTATCAGACCACGGTGAGAAGAGGTGGCTGCTGTGATGTGTGTGGCTCCTTTCTTTGCGCCGACTGCTGTTGCGAGTGCATGGGCGGCGATTTGATTCCCGGGTGTTAGGAGTTATTATGGCAAATCAAAATCGAAGAGCGGGCAAGCAAACGCGGTTGCTGGCAATGTGTGCTATGCTGGCGGCGCTTGGGGTGGTGCTTTTATACCTCGGCTCATTTATTGAGGTCTTGGATCTTTCGGTGGCTTTGGTGGCTTCGCTTGCGGTCATTGTGTTGGTCATTGAGAAGGGGGGATGGTATCCTTGGTTGGTCTATTCGGTTACCTCGGTGTTGGCATTGTTGTTGCTGCCGAATAAGTTTCCGGCAGTCGTGTATGCCTTTTTTATGGGGTTTTATCCCATACTGAAGGAGAAGGCGGAGAAGATACGGGTAAGGGTGATAGGATTGATTATAAAACTGATCCTGTTCAATCTTTCTCTCGGACTGATGTGGTTGATCGGACAGTGGCTTTTGGGAGAGATGAATTTGGGAATGCCTATTGTAGCGGTCGTTGGTGTTCTCAATGCGATTTTCTTGTTTTACGATTATGCGCTCTCGGTTATGATTACTGCCTATCTTCGTGTTTGGCGTAAAAAGCTGCGAGTGGAGCGTTTTTTTCAGTGAGGTAGAGGCGCAAGCAATTCCTGCTTCTCTTGAGCAGGAAAAGAAGAAATATCGTTAATTAAGGCGAGCCCCGATTTTGGTTTTCTTTCTCACTCGGAAAGCGGATTTTTCCTAACATTGCCAAATACATCAAGCAAAAAAGCTTCCGAGATGAATAATTTTTTTGCATATCTGCGATAAAGCAGAATAAAAAGATACCGCCGAGAGCGACTAAACAGTTACTTTCGGCGGCACTTTTATTTTTTCTTTTTCAAGTTTTCCTCTTCGTGAATTTTACGGCTTCGCAAAAGAGCCAGCAAACAAAGGACTGTTGCAGAGTATACAAATGCTATGACGGAACGGAGAACAGGAATTTTTATGACCATCCAAGGTCCCAAGCAAAACATGGTTGCAAACATAATGGGGTTTTGGGGGGCATTTTGCATGATCAAGGCAGAAATCTCCGTAACCACTGCGGCGATGCCGTAGATAGCAAGCATGATCTTACCCTCGGCATGAATATAGGAAATTAGCTCCTTCTTGGGGTCGAACTTGGCGGTATGTTTTGCATAGGTATCCAAACGATTATGCATATGGAAGCGGTAGAAAAAGACAGCATACATAACCATCGTCATCACATAGACCGCAGCATCTCGAATGAATTGATTTTGAATTTCCGAAAGTGCGGCAGCGATTACTATGGCGCCAATCAAAAAAACACCCAGCGTAGCCAAAGACGCGAAAACAATACTTTTTAGACAGATCAACCATTTCTGTTTAGCTTTTGACATCAAACCACCTCTCCTCCTTGCAATTATATTTTATTATAACACATTCGCTCTATTGTGTCAACCTATTGTGTCAACAAAGATATTCCCTATATCTTGCCCGACAGGACACTCAAAAAGGAGCACGAAACTGCTCGCGCTCCTTTTGTTTTTGCAGAAAAACTGCTTTATGAGGGCTACCCGTTGGAAAGATTTTTGTATTACGAAACGGGATCTCCTGTTTGAATATTATTTGAAATATACGGAATCTGCGTAGGTCAGGATGTTTGCCTTCAAAGCAGGGAACATGGTAGCCTCGGTCATGAACTGAATTGCCCAGTAGGAGTCCATGCTCTTGTAGATCGCAGCAAATACGGTAACGATATCCTCGCCGCTGATGATGTTGTAGGTGAAGCAGACCAGATCGCCGACCTTCTGAACAGTCGTGCCAAGCTGGCTACCAGTGATGATCGCGTTGGCATAGTCCTCAGCAGAGGCATTGCCTCCGAGCTGTGCGGCTATTTCCGCAGACAGGGTTTTGGTCACAAGGATCATGATGTCTTCGGATGCAAAGACCGCGGTGCAACCCATGGCTGCGGCATCGGCAGTGCTGGCTGCCTCAAAGTCCTCGTTAAGAACGATGTACATTCCCGCATCATAAAAGGTTTTAGATGCGACCTTAGCTACCAAATACTCGGAGGAGACATATCCAACCTTACCATCGTATTCCACCTTGCTCCAAAGGATTTTGCCATCCAAGGTCTTGGCAATTCCGATACGCTTGACCTCGGTGCCTGCGGAAAGAACAGCAAGCTCACTGCCGGAAGTACTGGGGGTTGCGCGGAAAGCAACGGTAACGCAGTTGGTAATGGTAACGGTCTCGTTTACCGGTTCGAAGGCCAAAGGCTCCTCGGTGGTAAGGAAAGCGGAGTTGATGTAACCTGTCTTGGCATTGCCCTTGTCATCGGTATAGTCAACACGGCTCCAAGAAGAACCAAATTCATCGGTATCCTTGGAAACACCGGTGCGAATGACCATTGTGCCGTCGGTAAGATAGGTGAGCGGATCCGAATCGGCCCATGCCTTGGAACGAACCGTAACCTTGCCGTTTACCTTGACATACGCGGTTTCGCGAATATCATCAAATTCAAGGGGAGCCTTGATGGAAAGATACTTGGAGCTTGCATAGTACTCCTGCTCTTTGTAAATGATCTTACTCCATGATTCGCTGTAACCGATGCGCTTAACAGAGTCACCTTCTGCCAAAGAACCAACGGTGTTGCCGTTTACGATCTCGGGAGCGGAGCGAACATAGAGCGCATTGACACCGACAACATAGACCGTCTCATCACGGTCAACGAAGGTGCTGTCAACGGGGAGCTGCTCGGTATCGGATTCGGTATCCGTATCGGATTCGGTATCCGTATCGGACTCGGTACCGTCTTGGGTATCGGACTCGGTTTCTCCACGGGTATCGGTTTCGTTTTGAGTCGCATCATTTGACTCGTCATCGGTCTCATTGGGCTTACTGCAAGCTGCGAAGGAGAGCAGAGTCATAAGCGCGAGCAACAGAGCAAGTGTTTTTTTCATAGAGCAACATCCTTCCTTTTATTTGATGTGATTTTATTAATAAAATTATAGCATATTTCGATGTCGATGTCAAGGGAATATTCGGGATTTTGAAAGATTCGCGAGCGGGAATTTTTAGTTTTTTGACGATTCTTTGATCTTCTTCTTTTTCGCGGAAAGATACCACAGTGCGAAGATCAAAAGCAGGGGGAAGAGGGTGGCGAACAGCAGGGAAACGCGAAGATCGCCGCCAAAAAATCCGGAGACCGTTCCTACGATAGTGGGTCCCGTCAGACAGCCCAAATCCCCTGCCAAGGCCAAAAGCGCAAAGGTGGAAACACCGCAGTGCGGAAGAGTTCCCGCCGCGGTGCTGAGTCCGCCCGGCCACATGATCCCCACGGCGAGACCGCAAAGAGCGCAGCCGATCAGCGCGACCATGGGGTGCGGAGCGAGAGCCGCGATCAAGTACGAGACGATGCAGAGAACACCGCCGGCCAGCATGAACTTTCGGAGACTGATGCGTGTGCTGAATCGGGCATAAAATACGCGAGACGTGCCCATGAGTACCGCAAAGAGAAAGGGACCCATGATGTCGCCCACCGTTTTGCTGACACCCAGTGCCGATTCAGCAAAGCTGGAAGCCCACTGGCTCATAGCCATTTCCGAGGCTCCCGCACACAGCATAACAGCGATGAGCGCCCAGAAAATGCGGTTGCGCAAAAAAGAGTTCTGTTTGTTACTGTCTTTTCCGCTTTCGGGAACAACGATGGGGACAAAAATAAAGAGAATGGCATTCATGAAGGGGATCAGCGCCCAAAGGAAGGCAAGAATATGCCAGTGCTTGATGCCGGCGAGGAAGAAAAACACATTGGAAAGCAGCACAACACCGGCCTGCCCCCAGCAGTAGAAGGAGTGAAGAAGACTCATCATAGCCGACTTGCGCTTGGTCGGACAGGCTTCGACAATGGGGCTGACCATGACCTCCACAAGACCGCTTCCCGTGCCGCTGAGAGCGGTGGCAAGAAGAATGCCTATGTAGGGGGGCATGATCTCGGGCAGTATGCCAAGACCCGCAATACCTACGGCGGCCAAGAGATTGGCACAGACCACGGTGGCGCGAGGATTCATTTTGTCCGAGAATTTGGCGGCCAAGGCGTCGGTTATGAGTTGAACGGTGAAGCATACCGCGATGAGGGAGCTGATCTCGGTGATAGACAACGAGTATTTTGTCCCGAAGGTGACATAAAGCAGGGGCGCAAAATTGATGGTGAGAGCTTGCACGATGTAGCCGATGAAGCAGGCAAGCACAGTGAGCTTGTAATTGGATTGTTTCATTTTTTACCTTGTTATGTGAGCTTTGATTTTTGTAAACGGTTTCGAACGATAAATATCATAATTATGATGCGCGTGGATTTTGACAATATAAAAATTCGGCTGTAATAGCACGAATTGACTGCGGCAAGATCAGTGCTTGAAGATCAGTGGCGCGGGATCGATACCGAAGGATTCCACAAGCAGATCATGAAGCTTCTTGACGGGCAAGCCTACCACGTTGAAGTAATCACCGTCAAGACCTTCGATCCAAAGGGAGGCCATCCCCTGAACCGCATAGGCCCCCGCCTTATCGTAAGGCTCGTCCGAGGCGACGTAGAGGGCGATGTCCGATTCGGTGAGGGATGAAAAACGCACTCCGGTCAACTCACTGTCCACGATAGTTTTGTCTTTTGAGATCAGAGCAATGCCGCTGATGACATGGTGCGTCGCGCCCGAAAGAAGTCGGAGCATTCGTTCCGCATCGGCGTGGTCATGGGGCTTTCCGAGGATGTTCTCTCCGACAGCCACAACGGTATCGGCGGCAAGAATAATGGTATCGTCCTCGATCTCGCCGCACGCCGCCAGCCTGTCATAGACCGCGCGTCCTTTGCGTAGGGCGAGTGACTCTACATAGCGGCGAGGATCATGTTCGTCGCAGGTCTCGTCAATGTCAGCAGTAACCACGCGGAAGGAAAAACCGAGGTTCTCGAGGATCTCTCGACGGCGTGGGGATTGAGATGCCAAAATAAGCTTCATTGTATATCTCCTTTCGGTGAGAAGGGGCGCCTTCGGGCGCGGGAGGTCGCTTTTTTGAAAAAAAGCTCCGCAAAAAACTTTTGATCTGCGCCCTTGGTTTAGTTAGTGCGTACATACTGCACTACTCGGAGTCCCGCTATGTTTGCGCAAACTACCG
>JAZSPB010000014.1:0-2213 GCA_045537235.1 Eubacteriales bacterium | reverse complement strand
CCGTCTCCGCGTCGATGCCCTCGATCATCGTAAGCCAGATCACAAGCAGTCCTCCGCTTCCGATCCCGAGCCCCGAGAGAATTGCGATGAGTGCCGCCATGGCTGAGCCTGACAGCTTTGATATGAGCTTATCCATCCTTTATCCTTTCCGCGCGGTATTGATGGCTTGCTTTTGCGCGCATTTTGAGCTTTTTTCATGCAGTCATCATTCTGTATCCCGACCATATGACGAGCAGTGCAAAGGCGGTCTTGAGCCATCCGACCTTGATCTTCGGGAGCAGCATGCTTCCGATAAATCCGCCTATTACCGCGGGGATCGCGAGAACTGAGAAGCCTGAGACGCGCAGCATTCCTTTCATTGAGTAGAGAACGCAGGAAAGGGCGCATCCGGGTATCATAGATGCCTGCGAATTGACGTAGATATTTCTTTTGTCGTCGAAATCCTCGGCAAAATATCTGGTGAGGCAGAAGGAGAGGATTATGCCGCCCCCCGCGCCTATCAGCGAATTGCAGAGCCCTGCCGCTATCGAGGAGAGAGCTAAGATGCCTCTTTTTGATCTTTTTGTCATATTTCCTCCTTGGAAGTGTTCAAAAAATGCGCTAAAAGTAGAAATTGTGTTATGATACAATTGATATGTGACAAATAAAAAGAGAAATAGCTACCAAATGTGATATAATGTTAGTGACCAAACCAAATCACATCACAAAAGGAGCTATTTCCAATGAGTATTATAACATCAGAAGCCCACTTTCGTCAACGGGTTTTGAAATATTCAATAAAAAATGGAGTAACAAAAGCAAGTGAACGCTTCGGCAGGAGCCGCCAAACTATATACAGGTGGCTGTCAAGATGGGATGGAAAGAGCTGGAAAAGCCTAATCGAAAAAAGTCATCGTCCCCATCACCATCCCGCAGAGCACACAACTGAAGAGAAAGAAATGATCTTGCGTCGTTATCCTCGCTACAAGGAGGATATGATGCTTTTGTGGGATTCTTTGCGCAAAAGCGGATACACAAGAAGCTATACAAGCATGGTTCGTGTCTTACGCAAATGGGTACAACCGGAGATACAAAAGCGCACAGCACGGAAAAACAAGCCATATATGAGGGCAGAATATCCCGGACAAAAGGTACAAGTAGACGTAAAATACGTGCCTTCCTATTGCGTTACAAATGGGCAGAAATACTATCAATATACCGCAGTAGATGAATGTACTCGTTGGACATACAGAGAAATGTATGATGAACACAGCACATATAGCTCGGCACAATTTTTAATGAATCTTGTAATCAAATGTCCTTTTCCCATAAGGGAAATACAAACGGATAACGGTTCGGAATTTACCAATGCTTTGATTCAAAAAAGCTGTGAGCACAAGAGCTTGTTTGAAAATCTGCTTGACAAATATGGGATTATCTATCATAGGATCCGTGTAGCTACGCCAAGACATAACGGCAAGGTGGAACGCCAACACCGTATTGATGAGGCTCGTTTCTACAAGAAGATGCGCATGTATTCTCTTGAGGACGGCAGAAAGCAGCTTGAAAGATACAATGCTCGTTCCAACGACATTCCTAAAATCTGTCTTAACTTCCGTTCTCCCAATCAGGTACTTGCAGATTATCTCACTATTATGTAGGGTTATTAGGGCAAAAGCAAGGCTTTGCTTTCGCCAAAATTCCATTATATCATAGGTCTTTTGTCAAGGTAGTATTGTAAACTTTTCGCTTCTCGAAAACTTTACAATCTCCACCTTGACAAGTTCTCAATTCTTTTTGTCACATATCATTGACAATTTAACAAAAAGTCCCCCTAAAATTTTGAAAAGGTCTTGACAAAAGCACTTTTTTACATTATAATACTAATGTTGTTTTTAAATGCGTTGATGAGGACAGAGAAAATTTGCGTTTTTTCAGAGATGCGTCGGTCGGTGCGAGGCGCAAGGTGCTGTTTTCTTACTCACCTCGGAGCAGTCTTTCCGAATGTATTTGCGTTGCTCGGATCGGTAGGGAAGAACGGTTGCCGCCGTTATCGGTGTTGAGTGGCGCAGTTTGCGCAATTTGAGTGGTACCGCGGGGCTTTGTCTTCGTCTCAATTTCGAGACGGGGGCTTTTTGTTTTTCGGGATATATCAATTTTCAAATTTTGATTTGTCGAACTGTTTAAATTGAATTTCAAGGCTACAAATGTGCATCACGGCACGCTTTGCGTCC
>JAZSPB010000111.1:0-6141 GCA_045537235.1 Eubacteriales bacterium | reverse complement strand
GAACATACTGCACCCCATGGGGTACCGCTATGTTCGCACAAACTAAAATAAGGGCGCAATAGAAAAGTTTTTGCGGAGCTTTTTTCAAAAAGCGACCTCCCGCGCCCGCAGGCGCCCTCCTCCGAAAAAATCCTCCCCACGGGTTGAAATCCTCCCCCAAATGTGATAAAATAAACAGAGAATTTTTTTGCGAGGTGTGGCGGGTGAGAAAGAAGCTGACGATTGGGATATTGGCGCATGTGGATGCGGGGAAGACTACGCTTTCGGAGGCATTGCTGTTTCTTTCGGGGAAGATACGGACGCCGGGGAGGGTAGATCATAGAAATACTTATTTGGATACCAATGCGGTGGAGCGGGAGCGGGGGATCACGATATTTTCCAAGCAGGCGCGGTTTTCGAGTGAGAATTGTGATTTTATTCTTTTGGATACACCGGGGCATGTGGATTTTTCGGCGGAGACCGAGCGGACATTGGCGCTTTTGGATTATGCGATCATGGTCATCAGCGGACCGGACGGTGTACAAAATCATACGCGGACACTTTGGCAGTTACTTGAATTTTATCAGGTTCCGACCTTTATTTTTGTGAACAAGACCGATATTTCCATCAAGCTGAAGGAGGAGTCGGAGGCGGAGATCGGCAAGGCGCTTTCGCCGCATTGTATTGGTTTTTATCCTTCGCAGGAAAAGGCGGAATTGGACGAGAAATTGGCGCTTGTCTGCGAGGATTTTTTGGAGAGCGTGCTTTCGGGGACACCCATTGAAACCGAGGAGATCGCGGAACAGATCAGCCGCCGTCGGCTGTTTCCGTGTCTGTTTGGTTCGGCACTCCGCATGACGGGGGTGGACTTTTTGCTGGAGACTCTGGACAAGTATACACTTGCCCCCGTTTATGACGGGGAAAAGTTCGGCGCGAGGGTCTACAAGATCGCCCGTGCCGCCTCCACGAGGCTGACTTATATGAAGGTCACGAGCGGCACTCTGACCGCACGGGATGAGCTTTCATATTTGTCGTCGAGCGGCAAGAGAATAACGGAAAAGGTCAGCCGGTTAAGGCTGTATTCGGGCGAAAAGTTTGAACAAGTCGATTCGGTTTCGGCCGGGGAGATCTGCGCGGTGAGCGGACTTACTGCGACCTATGTGGGGCAGGGCTTGGGACAGGAGAGCGATACCTGCAAGCCGATCTTGGAGCCTGTTTTGTCCTACCGCATCCAGCTTCCGCCCGAATGCGATCCCGTTCTCTATTTTCCCAAGCTCAAGGAGCTGGAGGAGGAAGAGCCGTCGTTGCACCTTCTTTGGAATGAGGATCTGCGGCAGATCGAGGCGCGGCTTATGGGGGAGATTCAGATCGACTTGGTCAAGCGCTTGATCATGGAGCGCTTTGCGGTCAACTGTGAGTTGGACACGGGCAAGATCTTGTATAAGGAAAAGATCGCAGGCAAGACGGTCGGTGTGGGGCATTTTGAGCCGTTGCGTCACTATGCCGAGGTTCAGCTTTTGATGGAGCCGCAGCCTAAAGGGACGGGCTTGATCTTTGACACGCGCATCCCCGAAAACAGCTTGGACATCAATTGGCAACGGCTGATCCTGTCGCATTTGTACGAGAAGACCCATCGCGGTGTGCTGATCGGCGCGGCACTGACCGATACCAAGATCACACTGGTGGCGGGGAAGGCGCATCTCAAGCATACCGAGGGCGGCGATTTCCGCGAGGCCACATTGCGCGCGGTTCGTCACGGGCTGATGAAGGCGGGGTGTGTTCTGCTGGAGCCGTATTATCGGTTTCGGTTGGAGATCCCCGGCGCTACGGTAGGTCGCGCGATGACCGATCTGCAAATGCGATCGGCCGAGTTTGAGGTCGAGTCATCGGACGAAGAAATGACGGTGATCTGCGGACGTGCGCCCGTTTCGGAGCTGCACGATTATACGCGCGAGGTCATTTCCTACACGCGCGGGCAGGGAAGACTTTTCTGCACCTCGGACGGCTATGAGCCTTGTCATGATCAAGAGACCGTGGTGGCAACCGCCGCTTACGATGCCGAATCCGATACGGAAAATCCGCCGCACTCGGTCTTTTGCGCCCACGGCGCTGGCTTTGTGGTTCCGTGGCAGGAGGTGGATGAATATAAGCATTTGGATGCGGGAATCTCGCTTTCTTCCTCCGCTGATACCCTCCTTCCCAAGACCTCGGGATTGGCGCGTCAGTATCACCTGAGCGATGACGATCTGGAAGCCATCATGCTGCGTGAGTTCGGTCCCATCCGCCGCAAACGCTATAGCGAGCCAAAGATCAATTCCGCCGAAAAAAGCGAAAAGAAGCCGAAAAGAAAGTCCGCCGCCCCTCAACGGCATATGGTCATCATCGACGGCTACAATGTCATCTACTCATGGGATATGCTGAAGGAAACCGCCGATTTCAGCTTGGAAAAAGCGCGCGAGACCTTGATGGATATCTTGAGCAACTACGTCGCGTATACCAAGCAAGAGGTGGTGCTGGTCTTTGACGCGTATCTTGTCAAGGACGGCATGGGTTCGGACTTTACCCATGACGGTTATCGCGTAATATTTACCAAACAGGATCAAACCGCCGATGCCTTTATCGAGGAAATGATGGTAACCCTCGGCCCCGATTATAATATTCGCGTTGTAACAGGCGATCGCCTCCTCCAATACTCTGCCGTCCATTCGGGCATCTTGAGAATGACAGCAAAGGAATTCCTTGATGAGGTTACCTCCGTCGCCAACGAAATTTCCGAGTTTGTGCGAAAATTGGGGCGTTGAGCCGCCTGCGGGCGGGGGAGGTGGCTTTTTGAAAAAAGCTCCGCAAAAACTTTTCTATTGCGCCCTTATTGTAGTTTGAGCGAACATAGCGATACCCCATGGGGGGCAGTATGTTCGCTCAAATGTCAGCAAGGGCGCAATAGAAAAGTTTTTTGCGGAGCTTTTTTTCAAAAAAGCGACCTCCCGCGCCCGCAGGCGCATCAAAGACTATCGGCAAAACCGGTAGCGAGAGCATCACATCGCTCGTTGTACGCGTGTCCGTTGTGACCGCGTACCCAAATAAATTCCACTTTGTGTTTTTCCAGAAGGTTTAGGAGCTTTTCCCAAAGGTCGGGGTTGAGGGCAGGGGACTTGTCACCTTTTTTCCAGCCCTTGGCGCGCCATGAGACAGCCCACCCTTTGGTGATCGAGTCGATCATATATTTGGAGTCGGAGTACAGGGTTACCTCGCAAGGCTCTTTCAAGGCTTCCAAGGCGATGATGGCGGCGGGTAATTCCATTCGGTTATTGGTGGTCATTTTTTCACCGCCCGAAAGTTCTTTTTCGTGTCCGCCGTAAACGAGGATCGCACCCCATCCGCCACGACCGGGATTGCCGCGGCAGGCTCCGTCGGTATATATATCAACGTGTTTCATAAAAACCTTCCTATTATTATATTATATATAAGCGTGTATAGGGGGAGATTTCCTCATATTACCGTGCTTTCCACTATATGGTAGCATAAATTTTAAAAAAAATCAATATTTGCACGAGAATCTGTTGATTTTTTTTTGAGTTTATAGTATAATAAATCTATTAGGTTGAAAAATGACGCGCCGCAACAGAACAGCGGACGAAGGAGAAGCGTATGGATACACAAAAGCTTGACACCCAAGCGCAGGTCATCGAGGAACCCTCTCAAACGGTAGAGCAGGTCCCCTGTGAAGCGTCGGCTCCCGCGAAGAAGGTCAAAAAGCGCCGCCGCAGATGGGGAGATCGATCGGACGGTAGAAGACTTCGCTCCACCAGTCCCATGCTTAAATTCATGCCCTATATTATGTCACGGCGCAGTGACGCGCAGAACACCTACTCGGATAGTTTTGACGTTACCGTGATCGATGCTTATTGCCGTCGCAAGGTCAAGGAGGGCTATTCGCATTTTAGCTTTCTTCATGTTTTTTTGGCGGCATACATCCGTACCGTTTCACAGCGCCCCGGCATCAATCGTTTTATCAGCGGACAGAAGGCTTTTTCCCGAGACGGCGACATCTCGGTGGTCATGGTGGTCAAACGCAATATGACCCTTGAGGCTAACGATACCTGCATCAAGGTGCACTTCACCCCCAATGATACCATCGATGAGGTCTATGAGAAATTCAACACTGTCGTTCAGGCCAATAATACGGAGGAAGGCGTAAATTCTTTTGATAAGCTCAATCGACTGTTGCTTATTATTCCCGGACTTTTGCTTCGGTGGACGGTAAAGTTTTTAAATTTTTTGGATTATTTCGGTCTTTTGCCGAAGAAACTGCTGGAGCTCAGCCCTTTCCACGGGTCATTGATCATTACCAGCATGGGTTCTCTGGGCATCAAGCCCATTTATCACCACATTTATGATTTCGGTAACCTTCCTATTTTTGTGTCCTACGGAGCAAAGCGCAGCGTGGCTACCTTGGATAAAGAAGGGAAAATGAGCAAACGTCGCTATATTGATATAAAAGTGGTGACCGACGAGCGCATCTGCGATGGCTATTACTATGCATCCGCCTTCAAATTGATGCGCCGCTTTGTGGAAAATCCGGAGGTTTTGGAGACTCCCCCTGCGGAAATTATTGAGGATATTGATTGATAAAAATTTTTTAAAAAATTTTGTCAAAAACTATTGACAAGTGAATTGAAATATGATATGATAATCCTGTAATTTAAGTTTTTGATTTTGGAGGCTAAGATAATGAAGAAGATTTATGAAGCACCCAAGGCGATTAAGCATAACTTCGAGACCAAGGATATTATCACTGCCAGCAGCATGCTGAAGCTCGGTGGTACAAACTCCAACGGTATCGGTACTGCTGATGATGTAATGTCTATCAACTGGTCCGATTGGAAGTAATCTTTCGCAACTGTGCAAAAGAAAGATAGGGAGCAATATTGGCTCCCTTCTTTTTTCTTTTCTCAATTGACCATTTGACCAAAGATTGAAGTCTTTGTTTGTGGATTTAAACAAAAATCACATAAATGTATTGACAAAATTCAAAAAACATGATACAATTTGATTGTATTCTTGCGGGGAGTGTTTTTTGAGAGAAGAATGATTTCCGCACATAATATCAAGCCGCGAGTTTTAAGCCGCGGAAAACAAATCAATTAAGGAGAACGATTATGAAAAAAGTATTCAGTTGTGTTCTTGTCGCCCTCATGCTTCTTTCCGTATTGGCATTGAGTGTCGGCGCAGTATGGGACGGAACCGATAAGTACCATGATTTCGGCACCATCGGAACTGTGGAAAGAAAGACCATTCGTTTGGATGGCGAGAGAGAGGTTGCTTATGATACGGCTACTCCCATCATCATTGCTACCCCCAGTGCTGCAGATAAAGTTACCTTGACCAATGGTGTTGCATACATGGTATATGACACCCAGTATATTTGGGTATTTGTTGAGGTAAACGACCTTACCCTGAACACCAAGGCTGACGGTCCTCTCCTGTCCGGTTATAAGCAGGATAGTGTTGAGGTTGTGTTCGACTTTGATAACTCCGGTAAAGGTGAGAAGAACGTATCTCCCTACCAGAGCCGTCTGACCCACGAGGGTTATATCTCCGGTCGTGTTGGTAACGGCGGTACCGCGCTTTACGGAACTTCCGAGCAGGGCTCCGACAGTCCCGTTTTCTTCCTTGACGGTTTTGCAAAGCACAGAGAGGATGAAACCGGTTACAACTGCGAGTTCAGAATTGAGCCTCCTTTCGATAAGTTCACCATTGGTGAGCGCATCGGTCTTAGCCTTATCATCAACGACTATGATGAGAACGGCGCAAACCGTATCATCCTGAATTCGAACACCACCGATCCCACGGTTGGTGTCAACTGGCAGGTTGACCAATTCGGTTCTATCGTATTCGACTATAAGGCTGCTTACACCGCTGATATGACCATCATCTATGTAGCTATCGCTATGGCTGCTGCTCTGGTTATCGGCACCGTAACAGTGATCTCCCTTAAGAAGAAGGCTAAGTAATTAACCTTGATACATAATAAACCGCGTACTTTTTTGGTACGCGGTTTGTTTTATGCTTACGAGGCGCCTGCGGGCGAGGGAGGTCGCTTTTTTGAAAAAAAGCTCCGCAAAAAACTTTTCTATTGCGCCCTTGATAAAGTTTGAGCGA
>JAZSPB010000161.1:0-2262 GCA_045537235.1 Eubacteriales bacterium | reverse complement strand
CCGGACGTCGTTTACATATTCGCCGATGTAAACATCGCCGTTGCTCCAACGGAACGTACCGACGCCGTTTCGAAGACCGTCTTTCATTTCGCCCTCGTAAACGTTGCCGCTGGCATACTCGATACGCTCAATCTTTGCTTTCGAGGCAGGCTCTTTCGGTACTGCATTGTTCTTGGTGGGTGCCTTTTCCTTTGTCGGTGCGCTCTTTTGTGCAGAAGTCGAAGGAACGGTCGTTGGAACCGTGCCGTTAAACAACTGCTCACGAAGCTCTCCACGGCGAAGGACGTCCTTAAAATCGCCCTCCCAAAACTTATCTTTGTAAAGTCCGTTATAGTTATCTCCGCCATACTTGTTATCATCGGTAAGATAGTAGGAGTATAAAATGCTGCGGAACGATGGGTTACTTCCTCGCACCTCTACTGTTCTCGTGCCTTTTTTATCAAACGTAACGCTTTTACCAATCACCTGGCCCAAATGCCATTCGCCATCCACGACTTTTCCGCGTTTGGGGAATACCTTGCCATATCCGTGTCTGCGGCGATCCCGTTTGCCGTCATATTTCTCGTCCGGCTTGATTTCACCCATATAAACATCGCCGTTATCATAGTTAATAACGCCAAGAACGGTTTCTCCGTTCGTAAACTTAAACAAGGTTTGATATTCCTTATTTTCAAGTTCGCCATATGTAATCTTTTTTGTGATATCGCTCATATCCGTCACCTCAACAAAGTATTTAAGAAATTGTCCACATTAAAACATTATTCATTTTTTAAGGATTAAGCATCCCCGAAAATAGCATCAAATTCATCATTGGGAGCAGCAATGGGTTTGCTTACCGTCGCTTTAGGCTTAGGCTTCGCACCGTCTGTGGTTTCCGTCTGTGTTGCTGTTTGTGCAGCACCGCCACCGAAGATGGCATCGAAGTCATCATTTTTCGGTGTCGTCACTCTTGACGGGGAAGGTGCAGATTTTTTCGCCGCAGTTTGCTTTTGCTCGGCTATGTTTTCGTCGGATGCAGGAGATTTTGTTTTCATCTCCATACCGGGTATGGAAACGATATTGCCGATGGCTTCCAGCTCCTTAAACAGGGCAAGAGCTTTGTCTTTGTCGAGTCCTTTCGCCACAGTTGTCGGTGCTTTGTCAACCATACTTTTTGCCACAGCAAGACCAAGTCCCAACGTGCCGCATAGTATTTTCGTGGTCATTAGTGGCTGGTTGCCGACCTTTTCTAAAACAACATCATAAGTGTTTTTAGATGCCATTAGCATTTCCTCCTTATGCTTCTGCCTGAACAGAAGCGTTATCGTCAAAGGTATAGTCCTTTATCCATTCGATTGCCGGAGCATATCCCGCTTCGGCTGCATCGGCGATCCACGCTGCCGCCTCGTTCATATTCTGTGGGCGCTCACGACCGAGCTGATAACAAATGCCGAGCTGATACATAGCATACGGCTTGCCCATCTTGGCTGCCTTGCAAAGCTTTCTCATTTTCTTTGTTTTGCCCACCTGATCGCCTCCTTTGTGTCCTTAGCCACGTTCTTCGAGGAGTTTCATACACAACTGCATTCCCGCTGCTATATACTCCTGCTTATCGTTTGTAAATACTTCGGGGTTTTCATCGACTACACGGGAAATAACCTTTTCTATCATCTTTCCAATATCCAATTTATTGGTTAAGCAAAAGTCAACCGTACCTTCGCACAGAAAGTCAACAACCCCTAATGCTTCCCATTGCAGGTCGGTCAGCATACCCTTTACCAATCGGGGTGTCAGTTCGATGAAATAGTATTCTCGTTCGTTGACAGTAAGCAGCGACGAAAAGAATCTGTAATATTCCAGCACATTTAATGCGGTCCCGGGCGCTATGATCGTCACGGGTGCTTTGGATAGCAACAGACCAAAGATAGGACTGAATGGCCCATTATCGGATTGAATATGGTCATAGACCAGTCGGTGCAATTCCATCAGTTCACAGGCTGTGTCAAAGTTCATAGGCGGCTCTGCCATTTGCGAGATACACCAATCAAACAGTTCCCGCAACCTTGTTTTTACGGTTTCTTCGTCTTCGTGATCGATTAAGAACTGACAGTAGTTTTTAATAGACCTGATATATATGGCGCGATCCCACCAATCCGGCGGGTTATCCTTAAAGTGCTTGCTGAACAAAACATAAAAAGCATCGTAGCAGGTTTTTGCTTTTTTGATCTTCTTGGTCTTATAACAGCAAAAGCCCCACATCACCAAAAGCAGCGCATGCATACT
>JAZSPB010000050.1:0-2838 GCA_045537235.1 Eubacteriales bacterium | reverse complement strand
GAGATCCCCGCAGGAAAACTCGACAGCTATACCGAGGATTTCCGCGAGGCGGCTTTGCGGGAGCTTCGGGAAGAGACGGGAGCGACCTGCGACCGATTGGACTATATCGGTGATCTTGTTACAACTCCTGCGCTCATCGATGAGGTCATTCATTTGTATTTGGCGCGCGGACTGACTTTCGGAGAGACCGATTTTGATGACGATGAGTTTTTGGATGTGGTCAAGGTGCCTCTTGATACCCTTGTGGACATGATCATGGACGGTCGCATCAAGGATGCCAAGACCCAGACCGCGATTCTCAAGACTCGGATGATCCTCGACAGAGAAAATAATAATAAAGGACGGGAAACAAAATGAAGCTCAATTACAAAAAGACACTTTTGGTAGGCTTTGCCTTCTTCCTTATCAGTACATTTTGGCAGGCTTACGATACGATCATTCCCAAGATCATGACTGACAAATTCGGTCTTCCTCAAAGTGTTTCGGGTGTTTTGATGGCACTGGATAATATATTGGCACTCTTCCTGCTGCCTCTGTTCGGTGCTTTTTCCGACAAGACCAAGACGCGTTTCGGAAAGCGGACTCCCTTTATTTTCGTTGGTACGATCCTTGCCTGTGTGGCACTTGTCAGCCTTTCCTTTGCCGACAATATGCAGCTCAAAAACATCGAAAAGGTGAGTGCTATGGATGAGGCGGCGTTGGAGGAGCTTTACGATGCCAACCCGGAGATCACGCGCCCCGATTCGACGGAGAAGGCTCCCTTGCAGAAGCTCATCACGCGAGATCAGTTCGTTAAGCTTACACAAGGCTCGGAGCAGTTTTCCGAGTTGGCTGTTCCTGCCCGTCAGGCTTATGCGGCGAAGATGACATCTCAATCTCCTGTGGCTCTTATTTGCTTTGTCGGTATCCTTTTGATCTTATTGGTGGCGATGGGTACCTTCCGATCGCCCGCTGTGGCACTTATGCCCGATGTGACGCCCAAGCCCTTGCGCTCCAAGGCCAATGCTATTATCAATTTGATGGGTTCCTTCGGCGGTATTTCGGTTTTGGTTCTCGGTGCCTTGTTCGGAACGGGAGCACCGGCAAATTCTCTTATGAGCTATACCGCGTTCTTCTCCGTGGTGGCAGGCATCATGCTTGTGGCATTGATCCTGTTCTGTCTCTTTGTTAAGGAGCCCAAATGGTCGGCCGAGATGGTGGCTGAAAGTGCGGCGTACGGTGTGGAGGAGACAGAGGACAGCGGTGAAGGAGACCGCAAGCTGTCACGCGGTGAATTTGTTTCGCTGATCCTCATTCTTTCTTCTGTCGTGCTTTGGTTTATGGGCTATAATGCCGTTTCCAGCAAGTATTCGGTCTATTCCACCGAGATATTGGGCTTGGACTATAATCTCACTTTGATCATCGCCCAAGCGGCGGCCATTGTCTCCTATGTACCGATTGGAATCGTGGCTTCGAAGGTGGGACGGAAAAAGTGCATTTTGGCAGGCATCGTTATGCTTTCCACGGCATTCCTTGTGGCCTCCTTTATGCGTATGGGCAGCTCGATCATTGTCATGAACTGTCTGTTTGCCCTTGCCGGTATCGGTTGGGCGACCATCAATGTTAACAGTTATCCCATGGTGGTAGAGCTTTCCCGTGGCTCCAATGTGGGAAAATATACGGGCTTCTACTATACGGCGAGTATGTCGGCACAGGTCATTACTCCCATTCTCAGCGGATTCTTTATGGATATCAATTTCACCCTGCTGTTCCCCTATGCCACCATTTTTGTAGTAGGAGCGTTGTTTACCATGCTCTTCGTCAAGCACGGTGACAACAAGCCGAAGCCGCAGGGCTTGGAGGCTCTTGCGGGCGCGGAGGATTAAAATATGGTAGCGGTAGCGATTGTATTTTTGATCCTTGTGATTCTCGCGGTGCTGTATGTTCTGATGATCATGCCCCGCGCCACCGACCAGCCCGATATGAGCAAGATCCTCGTCGATTATGCTCACAGAGGTTTGTTCGACAACAAAACGGTTCCCGAGAATTCTTTGGGTGCCTTTCGCCGTGCCGTGGAATGCGGGGTGGGCATTGAGCTGGATGTGCAACTCACCGCCGACGGGCAGGTCGTTGTCTTTCACGATTATACTCTCACCCGTGTATGCGGTGTGGATGCCAAGCTGTCCGAGATGACCCTTGAGGATCTGCGAGAGTATCGACTTCTCGGAAGCGAGTATACGGTTCCCACCTTGGAAGAGGTGCTGCAACTTGTAGACGGTCGGGTTCCGCTTTTGGTGGAACTGAAGGGGGAGAGCACACAAGCCGATATTTGCCCTGCCACCGCGCGATTGCTCGACGAATACAAAGGTCCCTATTGTGTGGAATCCTTCAATCCCATGCTCTTGCGTTGGTTTAAAAAGAACCGACCGCAAGTTGCCCGAGGTCAGCTTGTAACCAACCTCCTTGCCGAAAAGCGAAAGGGAAACAAGCTTCTCAATCTCCTTTTGTCGGGACTGCTCCTCAATTTCCTTTCCCGTCCCGATTTTATCGCTTGTGACGTAAACCATACCGGCGGTCCCGCTTTCTATATCTGCGCCAAAGTATTCCGCACCAAACGCTTCTACTGGACCGTGCGAAACCGCCAAGATTTTGAGGCCATCCGTGAGTCCGAGGCTTGGTCGATCTTTGAACGTTTTATTCCTAAAAGCTGATCGCGTGTGTTGCGCCTGCGGGCGCGGGAGGTCGCTTTTTTGGAAAAAAGCTCCGCAAAAAACTTTTCTATTGCGCCCTTGCTGACATTTGAGCGAACATACTGCCCCCTATGGGGTATCGCTATGTTTGCACAAACTACAATAAGGG
>JAZSPB010000010.1:0-31184 GCA_045537235.1 Eubacteriales bacterium | reverse complement strand
CTTTTCTTGCTCGGAAATCTGACGCATAAAGCTCCGGGAGCTTGCGGTATAAGCATTGTCATTTATGTAGGGCTCAACAAGCTCATAGGGGGCGAGCGTGTCTGCGTGGGGCCTTACTTCACCGGAGGATACTTTGCCAATAAAGTCATTGTATCTTTCGGCATCATTGCGCATAAATGCCTTGCGGTATTTATACATAGCCTTGGAGGGCTGCTTGGAATAGTCGAAGGAATAATCCTTCTCGCGGAGGTTATTTTCGATGATGCGAATGTGTGCGCGAAGAGCAACGAGTGCCTTGCGATAGCTCGCATCGCTCATACTAAAGTGTCTTGCAATCTTCTTTGCAAACAGCACAGTTTCTGCACTGGATGCATTGACGGAAGGTAGCCACTTTGCAAGCAAAGATACCTCACCGCCATTTTTTAAAGCCTCGTTGTCGGCTTCGAACTGAGCCTTAAGAACGTCAAGCATTTCCTTCTCGCAGGCAGTGCCCATAAGACAAAGCAAGTCATCGTAGCGTCCGTATTCGGCTACGTGCACAATGTTCTTGCGAACAGTAGCAGGCTCGTTATTAGCCAGCCAATTAAGAATAACCTTGAATACACGACGTTCTCCAAGACCGCCGCGAATATCTCGTGCGAAAAACAGAAGTTTCATGGCGATATCTCTGTTTTCACTATATGCACGAACAAAGCGCGTTACGATCTCACTGTCACTTTCACGGCGTAATGCACCGATGGTTGCGAACAGGTCAAGACAGTCGGATTCGGTTGTAATGTGGGTCACCGCACCGTTTTCGGTTACGGTCTTGTTTGCTTCCTGTTTAAGATAATTCAACATGAAACTCACTCCTTTTCGTTTCATTTTTTATAATGACAAGACACCGTTTGATGCGAGATTCGAACTCGCGATACGAGGATTTTCAGTCCTCTGCTATACCACTTAGCGAATCACATTTGCTGTTGGTGTCTTTCGGTGCCCCCGGTAGGAATCGAACCTGCGACGCAGGGATTTTCAGTCACTCGCTCTACCAACTGAGCTACCGAGGCATATGACAAGGCAAGATACCGCGTTGCCCCACGGCTTCGTTTTATAGAGTCGTTGCTCTGTGGCGCCTTGCCTTTTTGTGGAGGGCGGCAGGATTTGAACCTGCCTCTCAAGAGATAATCTCTTGATTCTCGCAGAAACGGCCCCCCGTATACAAGGCGCATTCGCAATTGATAAGGTTCAGAATTCTCATCTTTAATTGCTGTCTGCGCCTTTCACAAGATGCATCTTATCTCATACAGAGAATTTCACTTTGCACCTCTTGCCCCGAAAGCAAGCGTTCTTTCGTAGAACAAATGAGAGAAGTTTTGCTGTCTGCATCTTTATTCCAACTGTTTTACAAGGCACATTCCACCAAAATCAAAGATGCCTTAAGCACTCTCTTGTTAAACAAGCATTTGCAGAATCGGTCATCCTTCTTTGGGGCAATACAAGCATTGTAGAGTTTGAAAACCAATTGCTGTATGTGCCTTTGGCAGCTATTCTCCGAGCGGTTGCGCGCTCCTTTGGGGAGCTTTTCACAACACGGCAAGGAGAAAAGCGACCGCTTTGCATCGCCATTGGATCGACGCACGGAACGATAGACAAGTATCCGTGAGCGGTCATTGCAGCGATGCTTTTTACAAGATACGATTAAACGGATTGCTTTCGCAATCATCAGAGAAACTATGGCTCGGTTGACTTGCTTGTGACAGGGACCGAAGGCATAGATGGATTCAACCCTTTTCAAGGTCATATTGTTGGTCCTTTGATTGCTGTTCGTATCTTTCTATAGTACGCACCGAACAGACGGCAATTGCCGCCCGAGTGCCGATACCCGTAAGCAAGGCGCACTTTCAACGCGTAAATGCGCAGAGCGATAAAGCTTAGAAGGCTTCTGCCGATCGATTTTGCTGTATGCGCCTTTATATTACAAGATGCCGTTTGATATCATGCGGAGCCTTTCACTCCACCCGTGGCTGCTTACCAAGAACAGCTGCTACTATGTGGCAAATGATAATTATAATTTGCGGCGGCATCTTTTTCAAGGCGCATATATCCGGGCTATGAACCCGGCGACCAAAGAGAACTGACTCTTGTATCCAACGGGGTTGCTGCTTGCGCCTTTCGTGACCTCATTTTACCATCTTTTTCCGCTTTTATCACGGAAAAAAAGCTGCGAACTCTCATTGAAGTCCGCAGTTTAATTGTTTTTTTAGTTTTTCAACGACCGATTTTTTAAAGGCTTCCGAGCCCAAGACCTCGACCATCGGACCGAAGGAAAGGATGCGTATTACCAACTCGGGTTCATCATCTTTCTCATATTTGATCTTGGCGAGATAATGTTTTTTGTCCAGTTGCTCGGTTTGCTTTTCAAAATGGGCGAAGTGAAGCATAAACCGTTCCAGTGCGTTTCGTTCGTCGACGAGCTTGACCGTTATGACATCGTATTGGATCTCCCGTTCCTCGCCGTCAGGCTGCTTTTCTCCCGTGCAAGGGACACAGTTCCTGATCCTTGCGAGATTGACCGTGGAGACCGACCGCCATCCGACCGTGATCATACGGAATTTGTCATCCTTTTCGGAGTATTCCAGTCGCAGGGGGCGGCAACGGACAAACATGGTGTTGCCCTTGCGGTTGGTCATTTCAAATTTAATTTGCGAGTTTTGCTTTATCGCCCTCAAGATGATGCGGAACTGTCGGATATATTCCGAATCCTCAAACGGATCTCCGTCGCTGTATTTGTCGTAAACGTAATAATCCTCAGCGGTAAAAAGAGGCTCGACATCGTCAAGATCGGGGAATTTTACACCGAACAGCTTTACTCGGGGATCCAACGAGATCGCCTTTAACCATTGCTTTTGAAGCACGGTCAGCGGCATGGTTGGCTTGTGTGCCAACGGGGTCGTCATGTCGGGGTGTATCAGTTGCCATTTTTCGCTTTTGAGAGCGGGGAGAATGGTCAGTACACTCTCGTCAAAAGCGCGGTCGGCAACGATCTTTTGAAGCGCCTTCTCGGAATATTCGCCATCCATGATGTGAGAGAGAATGGAAGCGATCGCGTTGTAATACGCGGAATAAAGCTCACTGAATATCATTCGCTCACCTCCTCTATGCCGTACATACGGTACATCGTTGTAAGGTCTTTTTTGAATATTCGTTCCTGTTCCTTGTTGGAGAAATTCATTTGCACAATGCGGCAGATAAAGGTTCTGATCCAAGGAATCAATTCGCCTGTGTCGAAGACATCCGCAGAGAAGCGGTAGGTGTGCTCATCCAGTTTTTCTACCGAGCCGATGCGTTTTTCACGTTCCAACCGTCGGACGATATAGTCTTCATGGTCTTCCACCTTGACGGTAAACTCCACGTGCTCAAGAGAATCGCAATCCCTTTTGCCGCGAACAAGACCGACACCCCACATATGCTTCTGCATTCTGTCAAGGTCTGCGCGAAGCTCGTCGAAACGGGGGGTAGGGTCTTCGAGCGTGACATTGGAGAGATAGTCGATGCGGTAAGCTTGAAAGTGGTTGTATTCCGGCATATAAGCGAGGAGGTGTTGCCGACCGTTTTGCACACTGATGAAGATGCGGAGCGGAATGATGCGGTTGCTTCTTGGCATCTCGCTTCGGGGGCTGTGATTGGATACGGTAATGACTCTCTTTTCTCGCATGGCCGTGAAAAGAGCGGCAAGCACACCGCTGTCGATGGCGTCGGTTATGTAGTGGTGCTTGAAGGTGAAGGCATCGGTGTCGGCATCGGATTTGTCCAAAATAAACGACCCGATCACACCGCAAGGTGCGGCTTCCGAAAAGTAATGAAGAAGGTCATTTAAGTCGGAAAGGTCAGTAGATTCCGTTCGGTGATAGTACATCTTTCGTCCTTGCTTTTCCGCAACGATAATGCCTGCCTCGCAGTATTCCTTCAGCTTTTTGCGGATGGTCGATTCGTCAAACAGCATGGGATCCTCAAAGCCGGAAAGATACGTTTCATCGATCTCTTGCAACAGCTCCGTGACGGTTTTCTTGACCGAAGGCTCGTTGAGGATATCAAAAAGGATAAAATGCAACGTGATATCGCCGTCGGTAAAGCTTTTGGCCTTCCAAGCATTATAGAAAGGATTGTGTCGGATGGTTCGACTGTCTATCGAAATGAAAACGTTTTTTCCCTCGGGGGTTCGGACAAAGCTCATGTGATCACCAAGCCAACTTTCGATGCGGCGGCGCTCATCATCGTAGGAACGCGCGCTTTTGGCTTGATAGCCATCGCGGCTTTTGAAGCCGTAGACATAGAAGTCGCGCATATAGGAGCGGATACGTTCGAAGTTTTTTATCAATTCATTATATGAGGACATGACGACCTCCTTTCGGAACGCATTTGCGTTGATGCTTTAAGGGAGCCTGCGGCTTGTCGAGCAGGGAAGTGTGGCGTGTTTGCGGGGCAGGGGAAACGAAGTATCGGCAAAGAATCAACACCGCCCGATAAACGCACGGCACTCAATTCCATTTTCATTCTACAACAAATCCCATTGCATTCCTAAACCGAACAGAAGGAAATGTCGGTTTTATTCTATTGCTCCCCCAAGATCTTTCTCAATGCCTCGACCTCACCCATAAGAGAGGATATCTGATCGTCCGGCATAAATTCAAGAAGCAGTGTTCGAGGTGTTCCAAATTTGCCCAAATAGTGTCGCCATTCCTCGATCCCGTCATTTAGAGAGAAACGCTGTTTTTCCTTCCATTGAAAGACATGAAGATGCCGCACATAGGGGGCGATCGCCTCGGCATATGCCAGATTTTCCTCTTCGGTTTGCCATTGAAACGGTTGCCAATACATTCTGAAATGCGGAGAATCGACGGCTTCCATAAGCGCGAGTGCATCCTCAAGTCTCTCCGTGTAAGTCGATTTGTGACATTCCATACAGAGAGTAACCCCTTCTTCTTCCGCAATCTGCGCGGCTCTTTTGCACGTTGATATCAGAGCTTGCTTTTCCGCCTCGGAAAGGGCTTCTCCGCTTTTGGTGCCGCACCAAAGACGCAGAATGTCCGTGCCCAGTATTTTGGCGGCGGCGATGTAGTGTTCCAGCTCCTCAAGAGGCGTTTCGCCCAAACGAAAATAAGTGCCGTATGACGAACAGCAGATTCCGTATTTCTCCTGCAACTTCGCAATTTCGCAAACTCGCTCCGTATCATGGCAGGGGGCGTGGACATCGCTGCCCCACTCAATGCAAGAAAGCCCCGCTTCCTTCGCCGCCCCCAAAATCTCCTCGGGCGAGTGCTTTCGGAACGAGATAGACACCAACCCCGTATTGTAACGTCTCTCTTTCATCCTCAAATCTCCTAATAAAAAAAGAATTCAATTCATTATATCATAAATCTGCGAACAAATCAAGGGCGCCTGCGGGCGGGGAGGTCGCTTTTTTGAAAAAAAGCTCCGCAAAAAACTTTTGTTCCGCGCCCTTACTGATGTTTGTGCGAACATAGCGGTACCCCGTGGGGTGCAGTATGTTCGCTCAAACTTTGGCAAGGGCGCGGGACAAAAGTTTTTGCGGAGCTTTTTTCAAAAAGCGACCTCCCCCCGCCCGCAGGCGGTCTCCAATCACCTATATTTAGCAACGATCGCGGCCATTTGGTCGAACTTGCTCTCGATATCGCGAGCGAGAGTGAACTGATTCTTGGCGCGTACGAGGTTGTGGGTGGGGTAGGCGATCTTAAAGTATACATCGTTCATCAGATAGTCGGTTAGGAAACGCATACCGCATTCGTAGGTCAAAAGGAAGGCGGAGAAGGGAATCAATTCTATTTCACGGGGCGAAAGATTGGGGAACTCGGCAAGATAGCCGCGTGTGTAGGCCTCAAAATTATCCAAGCTGAAATGGACTTTGGAAAGATCCTTTTCGTCTTCGGCGGCTGTGGTTCCGCCCGAACGCATGGCATCACCAAAGTCGTACAGCATCGAGCCGGGCATGATGGTGTCCAAGTCAATGACGGCGACGCAAGAGCCTTCGTCGTTGAACAGAATGTTGTTGATCTTGGTGTCGTTATGCGTCACACGCAGAGGGATGTCACCGCAGGCAATACCGCGAACGACCACCGAAGCTTCGCCTTTCTTGGAGCGAACATACTCGATCTCGTCACGGGCATCGGCAAGACGGTCGGCAGAGGCACTCGCAACCGCCTTCTCAAAAGCCTCGTAGCGATTGGCGGTATCGTGGAACCGCGGAATGACCTCATACAACGTGCTGGCATCGAAATCCGAGAGCAATCTCTGGAAGTTGCCGAATGCGCGTCCCGCTTCATACAATTGAGAGGGACGGTCAGCGCAGTCCATCGAATGCGCTTCAATAAATTTGTATACGCGGAAGGCCTTGCCTTCGAAATAACAAACCGACTCACCCTTTACGGTCTTCATGAATTGAAGCGTTTTTTTGACCTCTTCGTGGGTAGAGGCGAATACCTTGTCCAGATGCTCTGTGACCGAGATGATGTTGTGCATCAGCTTTTCGGGATCGGTGAAGATAGCGGTGTTGATGCGCTGGAGAATGTATTTCTGATCCTCGGTGGTGATCAAGTAGGTATCATTGATATGTCCGCTTCCCGTGGGGGAAAGCGTCAAAGGGACAATGTCGAAATCGGCAAGAATCTGCTTGGCTTGGTCAATTGTCAGCATAATAAGCCTCCGATAGATTTTATTTTATCCTATCTATTTTAGCACATTTTGAAAGCTTTTGCAATAGGATTTCTTTTTTTTGTCTTCGATTTTTGTGCTTTCGTCTTTTGTTTTGTGTATCTTTGATTTTGTTTCAAGGGAAAAGGACGGAAAATCAAAGAAAATTCAAGAAAAATAAAGAATTTTCCAAAAACCTATTGACATTTCAAAAAAAAAGTGTATAATGAATAGCGTTGTCGTAATTGTGACACCACGCGGGAGTGGTGGAACTGGCAGACGCGCACGTTTGAGGGGCGTGTGGTGAGAATCGTACGGGTTCAATTCCCGTCTCCCGCACCAAAAAGCAGGATGAGCCGAACGGTTTTCCTGCTTTTTTTGTTTTTTGACTGTCTGATAAAAACGTATCGCGTTAAGGTGGAGCGAGGAGAGGGGACATATCTCATTACCTATGCAAAACAAACGGGGTTAGCCGATACGACCTCAAGCATAGAAGCGCTTGATTCGATGATAAAAAGGGAAAAGATTGAAGTTACAAGAGAAAGAGTAACGATTAGTTATGATATAGAATCATAACGATTTGCGAGTTGACGTAATTTTTCTGTAAAGTTTTTCGTTCGAAGAATCTTTACAGTCCAATTATAGGAAACGCACTTATGATAAAAGAGTCATAAGTGCGTTTTCCATTTTCATTATAAAACGACCCGCCGTACATTTAAAAATGTCCATTGGTGCGCTTTATCTCCATTGCATCGCGCGAAGAACGGTTTTTTGAAGACACAAAAAATATTTTAAAAAAATTGAGGAAACCTCTTGACTTTTTCCAAAAAATATGTATAATAATAGTGTTGTCTATGCAACTTCAATATGCGGGCATGGCGGAATTGGCAGACGCGCTAGATTCAGGTTCTAGTGAAAGCAATTTCATGGAGGTTCAAGTCCTCTTGCCCGCACCAAACGATAGAAATCCGAACCCAAAGCCGTAAGACAAGGTTCGGATTCCTTTTTTATTTTCGATAATTCGGGATGCCAAGCCGCTGTGCCTAAATCACGACCGCGAGCGCCTAAGTAAACATTTTTGATGGTTGATGCCGAAGAAAACATTTTAAAAATCAGACCCGAACGAATGCGGAGACCGATTCTATAATGGATATGCCACAGAAAAAGCGGTTGCTTTACCGAAAGGTAGTGACAACCGCTTATTATTTTAATCATTTGTCAGAAAGGCAGGCATAGACGTCCTTTTCAAAATTTCTTGCAGTCTTTGCGCAGCCTCCGCCGTCGAATCGGGAATTTTTCATATAGATGCCGATGATTCTATTGCTCGGATCGATCCAGAAATGACCTCCGTACGCACCGCTCCAGCCGTAAGAGCCGACGGGCAAAGGGCGCCCCTCATCGCTGACTACGCGTACTCCATATCCCCAATAATCGGTACTTCTTTTGACGCGAGGACGGGCAATCTCCGCTACCGCGTTTTCCGATAGCACGCGCTTTCCGTCAAAGACACCGCCTCCAAGGAGCATACTTGCAAAGTTCAGATAGTCATTGAGACCGGATATCAGCCCCCCGCCGCCAAGGGGATTTTGAGGGGGGAAGTGTTCGAACACACAGCGGTCATAGGTTCTGCCGACGGTGCTTTTTCCATCCTTCTTATCGTGCATGGTAATGAGACGCGCCCACTGCTCGTCGCTTGGATCAAAGGTGGTGTCGGTCATGGCGCAAGGGGAGAAAAGTTCTTTTTCCAAAAACTCGGAGAAGGGCATATCGGCAACCTTTTGAATGATGCCCGTCAGTACGCTGAAGGAACCGACAGCGCTGTACGCTTGAGCAGTCCCGGGAATAAAGGCGAGAGGCTGATCCGCGAGAAAATCCACAAAGCTTTCCACGTCGGCTATGTCGGCGTCCGTCATTTGTTTGACCGCTTCGCCCCAAACGTCACGGTTCGTGATTCCCGACGTGTGTGTGAACAGGTGCTCTACGGTGATTTTCGTGGGAATTTTTGTTTCGCTTCCCACCTGTTTCATAGATGAAAATTTGCCGTAAAACTTATCCACCGTATCTTCGGGGGACAAAAGACCGCGATCAACAAGGATCATGGCGGCGACTACGGTAATGGGCTTGGTCATGGAAGCAAGGCGGAAAAGCGTGCGGTCAGAAACGGCATTCCCTTGCAGATCGGCACTGCCGAAATGCCCTTTGTATACAATGGCACCGTCTTGTGCCACCAATGCAGACGCGCCGCCGATATTGCAAGCCTCAAGATCCTCGCGGGCACGTTTTTCTATGGCGGTTGCTAAATTTTCTTGAGAGAGGTGTTTCATTGTTTTTTCCTTTCAAAAAGGTTTTTTCAGCGCTGATTTTTTGTGCAGTCAGCGCTTCGAATTTATTTGTCGGAGCTTCAACCGTAATGGTATGCCGAGTCGGAGACGGGTTGGGCATCCTTTCTGCCATCTTGAGAATTTATAATTTCATTCAAATTAGTATTGGAATTCTCGGTTTTCAACGTCACCAAGACCAATGGTGCGGATGATTCTCTTTTTCGGGTCTACCGTCACCGCCTCGGCTATATGGGCACCGTTCTTGAAAGAAATGTGAAGTCGACCGTTTTCGTCGGTCAAATCGGCTTGAATATGGGTATGACCGCACATATAGACGGTAAAGTGACCGCCGTTTTTGATAAATTCCTCTACCGCCTCTCTTACAAGCGTTCCGTTTTTTACCACCGAGCCGTCATTACCCGGGAATTCCTTTATGAGCGGAACGTGGGTCATAATCATAACATAGGCATCGGTGTTAAGTGCTTCGGTCTTGAACCATTCCACCTGACGGTCACCGAACATGGCTGTGCTGTCATACTGACCTTCATAATTGCCGTCAACGCAGTTGAGCATGATGATTCTTATATTGTCGGCGGGGAAATCCACATAATAGTAATTGCTTTCTCCGTCGGTGGTCATGATGCTTCCGTTGTGCGCTACTACCTTTGAGATAACCTCTCTGTAGTGGTCGGCTTTGGTAAGCTGTTCATCGGGCGCACCGTAATTTTTGCACCAAAGCATATTGGTGTCATGGTTGCCGAAGGTGATAAGAACGGGGCAGTTTGCGTCGTCAAGATAGCGTTTGGTCAGTTCCTTGAGACTGTACATGGTCTTATCGGGCGTATTTTCGATCTTGCCGATCTCGTTTCTGAAGTACCCCTTTATGTAGTCGCCCAAATTGGCGTAAAATTCAAGCGGAACAAAATGCGAAAGTGCCTTGAGATTGTTGGCATGAGATTCCTTATTGTTTACCGAAAAATGCGTGTCGGTCTGTATGGCGAATGTGAAATCCGAGGAAAAGTTTGCTTTCATTTCCTCGATTCCTTTTTGCCATTCTTCGGGGATGTAGTGACCTAATTTTTCCTGCATTTCGGGAGAGAATATTTTTTTCATTTTAACTACCTCTGTAATTGATTTTCATACATAATTCAATCACAATTTATGGAAAAAGTCAATAGATAACGCGGAAAAAAACGGTTTTTGATAAAATTGTCCGTTTTCGGATATCATGAATGGCGGAATTCCGACTTGACAAACGTCCTTTCGCACGGTGCGCAGCCGTCAAATTTCGGTGAGATCAAGTTCGTGGGGGAAGGGTGCCTCAAAGGAGCGAGTATACGCAAAAGCCGTGGAAAAGTGGGCACCGAGAAGACAGTAACTTCCGAAAAAACTTGACTTTGCGATTTGACTGTGATACAATAAGATCGTATTATGCGTATATGCTCAAAATAAGGTTGAGCATTTCTACCAACTGCCGTCAATGGTTGACTATGGAATAGTACAAAGATTTGCGAGAGGTATTTATTATGAATTTTGATGTTATCATCATTGGAGCCGGACCGGGCGGAATTTTTTCCGCTTATGAACTGACGACCCAAGCACCGCATCTGAAAATTGCTGTTTTTGAGGCAGGTCATCCGTTGAACAAACGCAGATGCCCTATTGACGGAGAAAAGGTCAAGACCTGCGTCGGTTGCCGGAGCTGTTCTATCATGAGTGGTTTTGGCGGAGCCGGTGCCTTTTCCGACAGAAAGTACAACATTACCAATGCTTTCGGCGGAACCCTTTACGAATACATAGGCAAAGATCGAGCCCTTCAGCTCATGCATTATGTTGACGATATCAATATGCGATACGGCGGAGCGGGAACCAAGCTGTATTCCACCGCAGGCTCCAAGATCAAGAAGGTATGTGTCCAGCACGACCTTCATCTGTTGGATGCTTCGGTAAGACACCTTGGAACGGATATCAACTATATCGTTTTGGAAAATCTCTACAATTATCTTGCAGACCGTGTCACCTTTTTCTTTGATACGCCTGTGGATACCGTTAAGGTCGTGGACGGCGGCTATGAAATCGTAAGCGCAAACGGCACATATACTTGCGAAAAATGCATCATCTCGGTTGGTCGAAGCGGCAGTAAGTGGATGGAAAGGATCTGCCGAGAGCTGGAGATCCCGACAAAGTCCAACCGTGTGGACATCGGCGTCAGAGTTGAGCTTCCGGCAGAAGTTTTCTCGCATCTGACGGACGAGCTGTATGAAAGCAAGATCGTTTATTGCACCAAGGAGTACGGAGACAAGGTGCGAACCTTTTGCATGAATCCCAAGGGCGCGGTCGTAAACGAAAATACAAACGGGATCATTACGGTCAACGGACATAGCTACGAGGATCCCGCGCGTCAAACGGAAAACACAAACTTTGCCTTGCTTGTGGCAAAACACTTTTCCGAGCCGTTTAAGGATTCCAACGGCTACGGAGAATCCATTGCGCGCCTGAGCAATATGCTGGGCGGCGGTGTTATTGTTCAACGCTTCGGGGATCTGATTCGTGGGCGTCGCTCCAACCAAAACCGCATTGACGAAGCATTTATTACCCCGACTCTCAAGGCAACGCCGGGAGACCTTAGCCTTGTTCTCCCCAAACGCATCCTTGACGGAATTATTGAAATGATCTACGCATTGGATAAGATCGCTCCCGGAACTGCCAATGACGATACGCTTCTTTACGGTGTGGAAGTGAAGTTCTACAATATGGAGGTAGAGGTCAATGCCGATCTGGAGTCTTGTCTCCCGGGACTGTATATTATAGGCGACGGCAGTGGAATCACGCATTCGCTGTCGCACGCATCGGCAAGCGGAGTATATGCCGCACGCAAGATTGCATCACTCGGATGAGCGAAGCTCTCGTTCGATAAGGAGACTCCTTTTTCCGATCAAGGCAATTTTACAGAGGTGAGAGTATCTTGCCGCGAAAAGCACCAAAGGATAATAGCTTTTTCTTGATAAGCACTGCATTGGCGGATAAAAAACGGCATATCTTGAAAGAAATATGCCGTTTTTTGAAATTTGTCTGTGGTCAATGTGCGAATCTACCGATTTTTTTACTTCGGTTGCCCCACCGTACGCGGGGAGCTTCCGAAGTTTTTTTTATAAAGTCTGTAAAAAGTGGAGTAATCGCCAAACCCATATTTCTCGCAAGCCTCGTATGGCTCCAATCCTTGTAGCATATCTGCGTGGGCGGCGTATATCTTCTTTTGTGCAATGTATTTTTTCAGCCCAATGTGCATATTTTGTGAAAACATATTTTGTACATAAGAAGCGGAAAGAAAAAAGTGCTTTGCGATCCGCTCGGCATCCAGTTTCTCCTCCAGATGCTCCGAAATATAGCGAATGATCTCGTCAATATGCGCCATGCTTCCGCTGTGAACAAAGTGCATTTTGTCCTTCTGATAGGCGCAATAGGTCACAAGCTCCGAGATCAAGGCATGGGCGGCACGGTCGAAATCTTCGGCAGAAAATCTCTCTTGATAGAGGTCTAGTCGGTGAAAAAAGCCCATGAACTCCGGATCCTCCTTAATGTTGACCATCAGCGGTTGCGAAAACAGCTTTTCGTAGTGCGACTTTGCGATCTCCGTGGGGTCAATGCCCACCACGTAGTTTTCGTACGGATGGGAGGAGAGGGGAATGAGATAATGATAGGTGGCGGCGGGAACGAAAAGCAAATCGTAAGGCTGGGGCTTGTAGAGCTGTCCGTCGATGTTGTAATTGGCATCTCCGCTGATAAACAAAAGAAGCTCACAGTGATTGTGGATATGATTGAAATATACACTTTGCCGAGGTTCCTCGATGCGTTTGTGGGAGATCTCCACAATGGTTGTTGCGATCTGTTTTTGAAACATGGTTGACACCCGCCTTTCTTTTCCCAATCATTGTACCACGGAAAAGGGAAAAAAGCAACAAAGGAATGGTAAAAAATGCAATAATAATGGTAAAAACAGCAATTCCGGTAGCAATTTTATTATGTTATAATAGAGGTGCAAATCAATAACGCAAGAAGGAGAAACCAAGATGAAAAAATTAAGAGTCGCCTTGATCGGGCAGGGAAGAAGCGGACGCAATATTCACGGCAAATTCTTTTTAAGCGAGGGCAATACATTTTGCGAGGTCGTATGCGTAGTGGAGACTGACGCTTATCGCAGAGAAAAGGCCGCAGCTGAGTTTCACTGCGAGACTTTGTCCGACTATACCGAGCTGTTTGGAAAAACGAATATTGATCTTGTTGTCAATGCGAGCTATTCTCATTTGCATTATTCCATTACAAAGGATCTTTTGGAGCATGGCTTCAACGTGCTTTCCGAAAAACCCTTCGGTCGCTCCTATTATGAGTGTCTTGACTTAATCCATACCGCCAAGAAGAACGGCGTTGTTGTTTCAGCCTTTCACCAAACCCTTCTCACCCCCTCGTTTCTCAATGTAAAGAGCATCATTGAGAGCGGAAAGCTGGGCGAGATTCACCAGATTAACGTGAAATATTCCGAATTTGCCCGCCGTTGGGACTGGCAGACCCTTCAGAGCAAGTGCGGGGGCAATCTGTATAATAAAGGACCTCATCCCATCGGACAGGCGCTGGCACTGATCGATTGGGACGAGAACGCAAAGGTCGCCTTCTCCTCGCTTTCCCGAGCACTAACCAGCGGCGACAGCGACGATTTTTCCAAGATCATCATCACGGCACCGGGAAAGCCCACCATTGATATCGAGATCATATCTGCCGATGCTTACGCGGGTGATTATGTTTTCAAGGTGTTCGGCTCCAAGGGAACACTTTTGTCTACCAACGAAAAGTACCAAATGAAATATATTGAGGATTTCTCGGCATATCCCGCGCGTCCCGTTGTGAGTGGCACGATGGTAAACGAGAAGGGCGCCCCCGTTATGTGCTCCGAAAAGCTGGAGTTCCGAGAAGAGAGCGGAGAGCTTCGCGGCTCGGCCTTCAGCGTCGCTGTGCGCGATTTCTACCGTATGCTCTATCATACCATTCTTGAAGGTGCGGCATTGATCGTAACACCCGAAATGGCGGCACAGACCATTCGCATAATCGAAGCTTGCCATGCGGAAAATCCGCTTACCGTCGAATTTGATTAAGAAAGGAAAGAGGAGATCATGCCAATCAAGACGATAAAAACAGAAGAACTTACCACCTTTGTATACGAGACACGCGCCGAGATGGGGGCGGCGGCAGCGAAAGCGGCTTCCGAAGCCATCCGTGCGGTCATTGCACAAAAGGGAAGCGCCAATGTTATTTTCGCTGCGGCACCTTCCCAAAACGAGACCTTGGCCGCATTGCTTGCCTCGGATGTGGATTTTTCCAAGGTTCATGCATATCACATGGATGAATACGCGGGCCTTGGCATTGAGGACGAACAATCTTTCGCCAAATATTTGAACGACCATGTGTTTTCCTTGGCATCCTTTGCCTCGGTCAACTACATTCCCGCCAAAAAAGAGGCGGAGGAGGCATGTGAGGTGTATGCCGATCTTCTCCGCAAAAATCCTCCCGATGTGGTCTGTATGGGCATTGGTGAAAATGGACATATTGCGTTTAACGATCCGCCCGTTGCCGATTTTCATGATATCAAGATGGTAAAGAAGGTGGAGCTGGACGACACTTGCCGTATGCAACAGGTACATGACGGCTGTTTTCCCACCTTTGACGATGTGCCGAAATATGCGCTTACACTCACGGTGCCCACGCTGATGTCGGCAAAGTATTTGATCTGTACCGTCCCCGTGTCCACTAAGGCCAAGGCAGTCAAGGCGATGTTGGAGGGAGAATACGGCGAGGTTTGCCCCGCAACGGCACTTCGCAAACATAAGGGTGCGCAGATGTTCTTGGATCGAGACAGCGCAAAAGAGGTGCTTTGAAATGAAACTGAAGATATTATTCAATGGATTCCGTCACGGACATATCAACGGACTTTATAAAAAGGTACTCGCCTCGGATGTGGCGGAGTGTGTCGGCTGTGTGGAGCCGAACGAGGCGGCAAGACGGGAGGCGATCCAAAAGCTCGGCGCAACCTTTTCGGACATGACCTACGACGAATGGCTCAAGACGGACATTGATGCCGTCGCTATCGGAAATGCCTACGGTGAGAGAGGAGCCATGATCATAAAGGCACTGGAGGCGGGCAAGCACGTCATCGCGGATAAACCGATCTGTACAAGGATCGATGAGTTGCGCGAGATCGAGCGGCTTGCCACGCAGAAGAATCTCAAGGTCGCTTGTATGCTGGACTTGAGATATCAGCCGCAGACCGTAAAAGCCCTTGAAATCCTTGACAGCGGTATGCTGGGCGAGGTGAGAAATATCGCTTTTAACGGACAGCATACCCTTGATTACAGCTCCCGTCCCGCATGGTATTTCGAGGAAGGAATGCACGGCGGTACACTGAATGACCTGGCGATCCATGGTGTGGATTTGGTAAGGATGCTGACCCACAAGGAATTTGTAAAGATCGATGCGGCGAGGGTTTGGAATGCCTATGCCGATAAAGATCCCGACTTCAAGGACTGCGCCCTTTTCATGGCGCGATTGGAGGACAATGTGGGGATTTTAGCAGACGTGTCTTATTCTGCGCCCGACAGGGCTTTTTCCTTGCCCTCGTATTGGGAGTTCCGAATTTGGTGCGACAAGGGAATGCTGTGCTTTAACCGCCCCGAGGCAGCAGTTACGGTGTATCGGGACGGCGAGAAAATGCCTCTCCGATATACCGATCTCCCCGTCACCGGTGATTATTTGACCGATTTTGTCCACGAGATCCAAAGCGGCGAGAGTGCCATGACCGAAAATATCCTTACCTCCACCAAGGTTGCGCTTGCACTTCAAGAAGAGGCGGAAAAGGAGAATGCCATATGAAATATCGGCTGAAAGGCGGCACCTTGGTGACTGACGGACAAACCCGAGAGGGAGATCTTTTGATCTCGTGCGGACGGATAGAGGACATCGTTGATTGCGGTGCGGACTGCGCCCCGGACTACCAAGTGCTGGATTGCACGGGGCATTTTGTCTCTGCGGGATTCGTAGATATCCACCAGCACGGCGGAGGCGGAAGTGACTACATGGACGGCTTTTCTGAGGATTATGTCAATGCCACCGAAGCCCATTTGGCTCACGGCACGACCGCCGTTATGCCCACCCTGTTGTCGGCAAGTACAGATGCCATCGTTAATGCCATCCGTCGCTATAAGGAAGCCAAAAGGGATACGAGGCTTCGCGCCGCGCTTTTGGGCATCCATATAGAAGGACCGTACATCTCTGCCGCTCAAGCGGGTGCTCAAAAAAGCGAGCACATTCGCAGTTTTTGCGAGACAGAATACCGAAGGATCGCCGCGGAGGCGGAAGGGGACATCAAGCGCTGGAGTGTTGCCCCCGAGGTGGACGGCGCAAGGCGGTTTGCCGAATTTGCGAAAAGCGAGGGGATCACCCTCAGTATCGCCCACTCCAACGCTGATTTTGAAACGGTGGTGAGGGCATACGACATGGGTTTCCACCACGTTACCCACCTGTATTCCTGCATTAGTACCGTCACGCGAAAAAACGGATTTCGCACGGCGGGCGTACTGGAAGCCGCCTATTATTTGGATGGGATGAATGTGGAGATCATTGCCGACGGCTGTCATTTGCCGCCGAGTCTCCTTGCCTATGCAGTCAAGTTTAAAGGTGCAGAGCGCATTGCGCTGATCACCGATGCCATGCGTGCGGCAGGACAGAACGTGAGCGAAAGCTATTTGGGAAGTCGTGAGGATCCTCTGCCCGTGATCATCGAGGACGGTGTGGCAAAACTGACCGACAGAAGCGCCTTCGGCGGAAGTATCGCTACAGCTGACCGCCTTGTACGGAATATGATTGCGTGCGGTGTCCCGCTTGCCGAGGCGGTACGCATGATGACATCCACTCCCTTGAAAATGATGGGACTTGATGTCAAAAAAGGAGCACTGAAAAAAGGATATGACGCGGATCTTTGCGTATTTGACAGCAATATTGATGTCAAAAAAGTTCTTTGCGGTGGAAAGCTCGTTTTTTCTGTCTGATATTTGGGGTGACAATCTTTATTTCCGAAGAAAAATCCCCCCAATAAATGCCGATGCCAAGGCTTGGGATTCTAAAGGACAGTTTTTACGGCAATATGGCAGAAAGCGGAGTGGCGCAATCCGAGGTTCCCTTCGGGGGAGAGCCGGTGTTAAAGGCGAAACAAGGAGCACGCGATATAATGAAGTTGGTCTAAAATTCAAGTCACTCGGCTCCTTCCACCACTTCGTGATCCCCCGCCTCTCGGAGGAGGTATACTTCATTTGCTTGAATGTGCCGCTTACTCACAGCAGAAAGCGGTAACGCAATAGAAAAGAGCCGATATGGAGATCAATCCATAGCGGCTTTTTTGTGACCGGTTTTACGGTCGCCCCCCAAAACAGGAGCGTGCGTCTTGAGTTGTGTTTCGGCGGCGGTTTCGGCATAGGTCTCGGTTTCAGATTCGGCATCGACATCGGTTTCCGCAATGTTACCGTTCTCCTCCGTATCGTTGTTTTCTTCGGTTTGTTTTTCTGTCTCGCCCTTTCTGTCACACGAGGTTAACAGTAGGGAACCAATGGGAAGTGCTTTGCCGACCGTCAGAAAAAAGCTTTTTATCATGTCCTCCGATAATTAGGAAATTTCGCAATTTTTTGTTATCCCACCGCGCTCCTGTTTTTGTCAATGCCCCATCTAAAAAAAACTCCTGCGGGCGGAAGGTCATATTTTGAAAGAAAAGCAACACTTTTTTTCAAAAAGTGCCCCTCCCACGTCCGAAGACATCGAGTTTGTGATAAAATGGTTGGACAGAAGGAGGAAAGAAAAATGAGACAAATTACGACAGAAAAGCTCCAATCATTTAAAGAACATTTAGTTAACGAAGAAAAGGCGCAAGCGACCATCGGCAAATACCTGCACGATGTGAAGGTGCTTCAGGCATGGCTGGGGACGAAAGAGCTGTGCAAGGCGACGATCCTTGATTACAAGGCGCATCTTTGCGAGCGATTCGCGCCTGCCAGTGTGAACGCGGCGCTTTCGTCCGTCAATCGATTTTTTGATTTTATGGAGTGGTACGATCTGAGAGTGAAAAATTTGAAGATCCAAAAGCAAATTTTTGCGTCTGACGACAAAGAACTGACCAAAGGGGAGTATGAGCGTCTTTTGCAAGTGGCGCGGCACAAGAAAAGCGAAAGGCTGTATCTTTTGATGCAGACGATCTGCTCGACGGGGATTCGCGTATCCGAGCTTTGTCATATCACGGTGGAAGCGGTAGACCGCGGTATTGCCGAGATCCATTGCAAGGGCAAGCAGAGGAGAGTATTTCTGCCCACTCGGCTTTGCCGGGGGCTAAAGCGGTACATCAAGGCGCGAAAAATAAAAAGCGGAGCTGTTTTCGTAACCAAAAACGGCAATCCGCTTGACCGCTCCAATATTTGGAGTGACATGAAAAAATTATGCAAAATGGCTAACGTGTCGGAGACGAAGGTTTTTCCGCACAATCTGCGCCATCTTTTTGCGCGTACCTATTACAGTTTGCAGAAGGATATCGTGCGCTTGGCAGACATCTTGGGACACAGCAATGTCAATACCACGAGGATCTACACAAGGGAAACGGGGGATATCCACCGCAAGCAAATCCAGCAATTAGGGCTTTTGCGATGTTGACAACATAATGTCGATTATGTTATATACTTCACCGACAAATAGTTACTATCATTATACTCTAAAATCAAAATTTGTCAAGCGTTATCTAAAAATTTGTCCTATATTTTAAATGAATGCATGGAAACAAAACCAATGAAGTTGATTTTTTTCATTGGTTTTGTTTTTGCGCTTTTGAGGAGACTTTTTGGGGGATGAAATGCCTGTTACGAATCCTCCCTCATTCCCTAAAACCACATAATCGACATTATGTAGTCCTGCCGAAAAAGAAAAAGATCCTCACGAGGTTTAACATAGATTTTAAAATACAGAACGGAGGTTGTAATATAATGAAAAGAAAATCGACTGTAATTTTAACGATTATTTTAATGCTGTCGCTTATGTCAATGGGCTTTAGCATGATAACAAGTGCCGAAACAAGCGGCGCGATGGTAGAGTACAGCATAACCTACCATTTGGACGGGGGGACGAATTCGATCAAAAATCCGGATATGTACATAGAGGAGGACGTTATTGTTCTTGCCGATGCCCAAAAATCCGGTTATGTGTTCGCGGGCTGGTTTTTAGATTCTGCAATGACGGAACAGATCACAGAAATTTCCAATATGACCGAAAACTTGGATTTATACGCAAAGTTTGTGCCTGAAACCTATCAGGCTACCTTTTCCGATGGTGTTACATTGACATTCAAGGTTGCAGGCTTTGAGGATTATATCCTATATTTGACGCGTAAAGATACTGAAACTTACCGATTCGATCCTTATGCCCCGGAAATAATAAAAAGGTATACTTCAAACTATGGCACGTTTCCTTCTTCCGATCCTAATTTTGACGGGTGGTATTATGATGCTGAACGCACGGAAAAAATAACCGGTCTTACTTTTGTAAGGGAGAATATGACGTTATATGGTTCTTTTAATAATAGGACAAGCACAACAGCTTCGGGGATGTTCAAAGGCGGCACTTCAGCAACTTACTACAATGACGATGTGGATAAGGCATATCGAGTTCCCACTTTGGCAGATCCGGATAGCAAGCTGACAATCAGCTTCGAAATTAGTTGCCGCAGTTCGTACAAAACTTCAAGTAAAGTGTATTACACTTACTATTCAGCCGCTTTTACAATTTATAATGTTACGCAAGGCAAGGAAATCTATTATAGATATTGGCCGGCCGGTACGGGCTGTTCAACAAGAACAGATACCATTACCGTTAGTGTGAATCCGGGAGATGTGCTTCGGTTTACAAATGGCTCACAAGGATATGATTCCGACACAACCTATGCAAAAATCACATTCAGCGGTCTTAGAAGAGAGTCGGCGCTTATTGATGCCGGAAAGTCAACAGACCAATCGGTAACCTTTGGTGAACCGTTTGACAAACCGACCGCCAACAGCCGCTTGGGGTACAGTTTTCTCGGTTGGTATGATAGCGACGGAAATAAAGCCCCCGATATTTGGCAATTTGCATCGAATAGAGTCTTCTATTCCAAGTGGCAACCGACCAAATACTACATTACCTACGAGCTTAACGGCGGAAGAAATAATGCGTCAAATCCTTCATCCTATACGATAAATGATTCTATAACTTTGCGGAATCCTTCAAAACCGGGACATACTTTCGAAGGATGGTATTCAGATCCGAATTTTAAAACAAAAGTAACAAAAATCTCGGGGAAAACCGAAAATATTACTTTGTATGCCAAGTATGTGGTCAACAGCTATGACCTTACGTTGGATGGAAATGGAGGGCAGTTTGCTCCTTTGGTGACATTTGTCAGTGATGGGGAAGTGATAAAACAAACCTATCTATATGAGGGTGACAGCCTGACAGCATATCGTCCTGCCAATAAAGAAGGCTATATTTTTAGTGGGTGGTATAAAGATAGTGGCTTAACAAAAAGGTTTGAATTTAACGGAACCATAACAGATGATATTACCCTATACGCAAAATGGATCGAATGTAATGAGTCTGTTATCTGTGTTGAGTCGCTTCAAGTATTTGATGCGGAGATTCAGGGGAAAAACGAAAAGCTGTATGCGTTTGTTCCGATGGTCAGCGGAAGAATAGTAGTCCAATCGGAATCTGACGGCTTGGATCTGATGGGGATTCTTTATAATGCTTCTATGCGGAGTCTAACCTCCGGCGATGATATATCGGATAGCGATTTGGATTTTTCGTTTTCTTATAATGTAACAGCCGGAAACCTTTACTATATTGCCGTCAAGGGCGCACGGGCCTCTGTTTCGGGTGACGCAACCGTCAAGATCAATTGGAGCGGAGAATGCACTCTTACGGGCACGACATATCCTAACAGATTTTTGACCAAAGAGTATAAAACGAGCTATCAGCTTCCCGTAAAACCTATCCGAGAGGGCTATGTATTCTTGGGGTGGTTTGACGAAAGTGACAATCAAATTGCCGATAATGTGTGGGATTTCTCCGCCGATAAAACATTGACTGCAAAATGGGAACCTGCTTCCTATCACACGGTTGTCTTCAAGGATATCGACGGAAATGTTATCTCAACGCAAACGTATTACTTGAGCCAAGATATCGTGGCACCTGAGTTGCCGACTAAACCGACAGACAAAAGTGCCATCTATACTGCTAAATGGGATAATAACTATACCGGTATTTGTACGGGTGATGCCGTTTATTCACCGATTTTTGAAGCAAAATACATTGATTATTCTGTAGTGTTTAAGGATTGGGACGGAAAAGTCCTTCTTGCTGAAACGTACCATTTCGGTGATAAGATAACTTCGCCTGAAGCTCCTACAAAAGCCGCAGATAAGACATATACTTATGTATTTGCGGGATGGGATAAGGCAGTTGGTCAGTGCGATGGTGATGCTGTTTATACGGCTGTCTACACGTCTACATACATCGACTATACGGTGACGTTCAAAGATTATGACGGAAGCACGATCCATAGCGCAACCTACCATTACGGTGATGCGGTAAACATTCCTTCCGCTCCTACGAGAGCGGCGAATAAGACCTACACCTATTCTTTCGCAGGTTGGAGCACCGATGTTTCGACAACTTGTAAGGGCAATGCTGCTTATACCGCAACCTACACCCCCGTATACATCGACTATACCGTGACCTTCAAGAATTATGACGGTACGGTATTGGGAACGGCGAAGTATCATTACGGCGATACCATCAAGACCGTCACATCCCCCACAAGAGCGGCGGACAAGACCTACACCTATCGCTTTGACGGCTGGGACAAGACCCCGGGCACCTGTGTGGGCAACGAGACCTTCACCGCGACCTACACACGCACTTATATCGAATACACGGTCACTTTCAAGAACTACAACAATTCGATCATCAGCCAAAAGCAGTATCACTACAATGATACGGTTCAAGTTCCTTCGACGGTTCCCACCAAGGCCGCCGATAAGACTTATACCTATACCTTTGCCGGTTGGGATAAGAGTGTCACAGCTTGTACGGGAAATGTTACCTATACCGCGCAGTTTACTCCCGTTTACATCAATTATACCGTGACCTTCAAAAACGATGACGGCACCGTGCTCAGCACCAGGACCTATCACTACGGAGATGCGGTAGCCAAGCCGTCCAATCCCCAAAAGGCCGCCGACAAGACCTACACCTATACCTTCAACGGCTGGGACAGAACGGTAAGCTCGTGTATGGGCAACGCTACCTACACGGCAACCTATACCCGCGCCTACATCAACTATACGGTTACCTTCCGCAACGATGACGGCACCGTGCTCAGCACCAAGACCTATCATTACGGTGATACGGTAACCAAGCCGACCAATCCCACAAAGGCTGCCGATAAGACCTACACCTATACCTTTGCCGGTTGGGATAAGACGGTCGTGCCCTGTAACGGAGACGCCACCTATAAGGCAACGTATACCAAATCGTTTGTGGAATATACGGTTGAATTCAAAAATTACGACGGCACGGTGATCAGCAGTAAAACCTATCATTACGGCGATACGGTGACCTTGCCGAGCAAGCCGACCAAGCCTTCCGACAGTAAATTTTACTACACCTTTACCGGTTGGGATCGGTCGGTAAGCGCCTGCTATGGCAATGCGGTGTACACCGCCACCTTTACGGCTGCCGCTCTGCCGCCTGTGACGGTGCAGAATGTCACAGCCCGTGCGGAAGAAACCGTCTCGGTCAACCTTGTCCTCTCGGATGCCCCCGATCTGGAAACACTTTCGATATCCAACATTCTTTACGATGCAAGTGTCTTTGAGCTTGTTGATGTGGAGTGGAAGACGGTCGGAGCAACCCTTTCCAAATGGGATAAGGACACGGGAAAAGGCGCGGTTGCATATGCCGCGCCCACGGATCTGAACGGAACGATCCTCTCCCTTGTCTTCCGAGTAAAGTCTAATGCGGCTGACGGAAAGTATCCCGTCTCTTGCACGGTGACCTCCTCGGAGTGCGACCTGAAGAGTGTTCCCGGAGAGATCACCGTTTGGTCGGTAGCACCCGGTGATGTTGACGGCAGCGAAACTTTGGATAAGAACGATGCGATCTACCTTCTGATGCATTGCTTCTTCCCCGAGGAATATCCCATCAATCAGACAGCCGATTATGACGGAAACGGAACACTTGATAAAGATGATGCCATCCATCTTTTGATGCACGTATTTTTCCCTGATGATTATCCCCTTGCTCCCGCGCCGACTGCGGTGATGGCATTGACGGGAGAACGCAAAAGGGAAGAGGAGGAATAAGGATTTATAATGAGAAAAAAGAATGTATTTAAAATACTGTCAGTCCTATTGACACTGATCGTTTTCACGGTCTGCATCCAGTTTGCGGTGAGCGCCTCGGGAGCGAAGATCAGTGTGAATCAAGAGACCGCGTATCGCGGAGAGACCGTTACCTTCCATGCCACCCTTTCCCAAAGCATAGAGGTCGGCTCGGGATCGCTGGCATTGAGCTATGATCCGAATGTGTTGGAGCTGACGGGCGGCTCCTGTGATATCGGTGAAACCCTAATTTCCTTTTTTGACGTAGCCAAAGGAAAAAGCACCTTTGCTTTTGTCGGTGCAAAAGCCATAAGCGGAAAGCTTTTCACGGCTACCTTTAAGGTGAAAGATGACGCTCCCTTTGGTGAAAGCGCGGTTTCTTTGACCGTCACTCTGAAGGATGGCTTCAATGCGACCGTCCCGTTGACCAATCTTGACGGCTCCGTTACCGTCAAGTGCAACCATAGCTTTACCAAAGAGGATACGACATATCTCAAAAGCGAAGCCCAATGCACCTCGCCCGCACTGTACTATAAAAGCTGTGTGACCTGCGGTGAAAAGGGAACCGAGACCTTTGCCTACGGCACCGCAGCCCCCCATACCTTCACGAAGAAGGTGACCACCGACACCTACAAAAAGTCAAGTGCCTCGTGCGTGGCGAAGGCTCAATATTACTTCTGCTGCGAAACGTGTGACGCAAGAGGAACCGAAGCCTACGAAAGCGGCTCGCTGCTCGACCATGATTTCAGCAGAAAAGATATCTCCGATCTTACCAAGGTGTCCGATGCGGACTGTGACAGCAAGGCACAGTATCACTACCGATGCATGACCTGCGATGCCGTAGGCTCCGATATCTTCGAGCACGGCGAGGTTCTCGGTCATACGGGCGGAAGTGCCACCTGTACCGAGAAAGCGGAATGTGACCGTTGCCACCGGCCTTACGGTAAGACCCTGGATCACGTCTACACCGATACGGATGCGACGGATGCCTATTTGAAGACCCCCGCATCCTGTACCAAGAAAGCAGTGTACTACAAGAACTGTGCCACCTGCGATAAAGCAGGCACCGCCACCTTTGAGAGCGGCGAAAAGAAGGCTCATGTGTATGCGGCGAGAGAAGCCAATGTATACCTGAAAACTCCGGCAACGTGTACCGAAAAGGCGATATACTATAAGAGCTGTTCCACCTGCGGCGCTCGAGGAACCGAGACCTTTACAGGCAGCGCCCTTCCGACGCACAGCTATGAGACCGCTTGGAGCGCCGATGCGTCCGCACATTGGCATGCGTGCTCAAAATGCCAAGACAAAAAGGATGTGACCGCCCATACCGCAGGTGCGGCTCCGACCGAGTGGTCGTCCCAGAACTGTACCGTTTGCAACTATGTGATGGCTCCCGCGCTTGAGCATACCCACCGCTACGATTCGCAGTGGACAAGTGACGCCGATGCGCACTGGTATGCTTGTTCGGGATGTAACGAGGTGAAGGATAAGACAGCACACGTTTATACCAATGCCTGTGATACAGACTGTAATACCTGCGGACACACAAGAACGGTAATACACAGCTATAAGACCGAATGGTCGAGTAACGGCGAGCAGCACTGGCATGAATGCTCGGTCTGCCAAGACAAAGCCGATGCCCAGCCCCATATCCCCGGAGCGCCCGCCACAGAAACCACCGATCAGACGTGTACCGCCTGCGGTCATGTGCTTCAAAGCGCCCTGGGACATACACACCAATATAACAGCATGAAGCAAGATGCCACCAACCACTGGAAGGAATGCGTCTGCGGTGAAAAAACCGAGATCACAGCCCACAGCGGCGGCGCGGCAACCTGCGATAAAAAGGCAAAATGTGCGGTTTGTAACGCGGAGTACGGTGAGCTTGCCGCCCACAAGTACAGCGAGGCAACCTGTACCGCCAAAGCCAAGTGCTCTGCCTGCGGCAACGAGACGGGCGAGCTTGCCGAGCATAACTACAGCGAAGCGACCTGTACCGCCAAAGCCAAGTGCTCTGCCTGCGGTAACGAGACAGGTGAGCTTGCCGAGCATAACTACAGCGAAGCAACCTGTACCGCCAAAGCCAAGTGTTCCGCTTGTAACCAAGAGACAGGCGAGCTTGCCGCCCACAAGTACAGTGAAGCGACCTGTACCGTCAAAGCCAAGTGCTCTGTTTGCGGAGATGAGAACGGCGAGCTTGCCGATCATCAAGACAAAACGGGCGACGGAAAATGCGATGCTTGCGGAGCGCAGATGGCGGTCGATCCCCCCCTGCCTCCCGACGAAAATGACGGTCTTTCCACCGGCACCATCATCGGCATTGTTGTCGGCGCGGTTGCCGTTGTTGGCATCGGTGCATCTTCAGCGGTTTGGTTTGGACTCAAAAAGAAAAAATAAAAAAACAGTCCCCAAAGGATAAACAAAAAGCGGTAGGTATAAAGCCTGCCGCTTGCTTTTTATTTTGTGACGGATTGCGAAAGCGTATTCACTCTCCGCATCGCCCGTTGCCCCGTTCCCCGACATATTGCGGAACCGCAATGTTCGCACAAACATTCGAAAGGGCGCAGAACAAAAGTTTTTTGCGGAGCTTTTTTTCAAAAAAGCGACCTCCCCCCGCCCGCAGGCGCGTTTCACAGAATCTCGTCCGTAAAATACGCGTTGGAGTAAGCGCATTTCCCACTTTTATCGGTCACGGTCACTCTGAAACAGCGAATATCTTTATCGCCGGGAAGCTCATAGGTTGCCGCGGTGAGCGGAGTCTGACCGTCGGGGAGAACGCGCTTGGCGGCTCGCACACCCGTGTTGAATCGGATCTCTGCGACCTCCGAGGTCTCTACGGTAACTTGCCCGTCCTCAATGTAAAGTGCCTTGATTTCAGGCCCCTCCGAGGAATAGAAGTGACCGCTCATGATCGCGTCGGTCACCGTGCGGTAATCCAGCCTGTCCGCTTTGACCATTATATAGCATTGGCACATATTGTTTTTCCCGTGCCCGTCATCTGTGGCAACGCAGAAAAGACGCTTTCCCGCGCGGAGCATCGCATCGTATACTCGCTCGTTGTGCTCGGGATAACCGAGGCAAAGAGAGGCATAGTTTACGATCTCCATAGCGTGCATATTCTCATATCCCAAATAATCCGAATCGCCCTCGAGTGACCAAGAGGGATGATTGTACACAACAAAAAATCCATTCTCTCTTCCCAAACGCATCATGTCCGAAACCCCTTCGTGAGAGTAAGATCGGACGTAGTCGGGCACGGTAGGGTCAAATTTGACCATGCTCTTGTATGGAAGAGATTTTTTCGGCGTGTATTTTTCTCGGTGGTAGCATACGGGAGTCACGATGTCGGGGGCGGTGGCAATGAAACACATATGGCAAGCCTTTCGTCCCGTGCCCGTGATGGGGGAGGTGTCCTCGGGATCCTGAACCACCGCCAACTCATAGCCGTTGAGCACAAGGAAATCTTCATCTGTCAGTTCATTGTGCGGAATAAAAAGATCGTGATCGGTATACGCTAGGATGGAATAACCGTGCTCTTTGTAATACTCTTTGATCTCCTCGGGGCTTAATTTTCCGCTTGACAGGGTGGAATGCGTGTGGAGATTGGCTTTATAGAAGGTTCCGTTTTCGGGAATCAGATATTTGCGCATAGTTTGCTCCTGTTTCTTTTATTTTTTCGTTTGCGCCGAAGGCTCCTTCTGTCATGGCTACACCGTGCCATCTTGTTCTCGGAGGGAGGGTCTTCTCGCCATCTTGTTCAAATTTAAGCACATCAAATCGCATGAAAAATCAAATTGAAAATCCCCCAAAGCTCATTCATGTGACATAGCCTTTTCATTTATTGTTGTTAAATTATACCATGCCCTTCGGTAAAAGTCAAGCGTTTTTACGTTTGCTCGTATTCAACGTTATGGCATAAGACAGAGTTGCGTGAAAAAACAGGTATTGACAGAAAGGGAAGAATGTGCTATAATTAGACCAATAATATTTGAGGAACCAGCTGACTGTAGAGGACATGGGTTCCTTTTTGCTTTTTAGAGGGAAACTTTATGGTTAGAAAAAGGAAAATTGCGTTTTCCACAACGCAAATTATATTGTTTAGCTTCCTTGTGACAATTCTGTTGGGGAGCTTGCTTTTGGCATTGCCGATCAGCTCTGCCGACGGAAAATCCGTGCCGTATCTTGATGCGTTGTTTACGGCTGCCACCTCGACCTGCGTAACGGGGCTTGTTACACTGCCCACGGTGTCCACCTGGAGTGTGTTCGGGCAAACCGTTATCCTGTTACTGATACAGATCGGCGGTCTCGGGATTGTCACGATCATGACGGGGCTGATGCTCCTATTGAAAAGAAAAATGGGAATCAGTGACAGGCTACTGATTCAGGATGCCTTCAATCTCAATACCATGGCAGGACTTGTGAAGTTTGTAAAGAATGTTCTTTTTGGCACATTGGTTGTCGAAGGGGTTGGGGCGGTCTTGTATATGCTGGTATTTGTCCCCGAATTCGGCGCGAGGGGGATTTGGATGTCGGTGTTCAATTCGATTTCCGCCTTTTGCAATGCCGGTATTGATATTATAGCGGAAAACAGTCTTTGCCATTATGCAACCCATCCGTTGATCAACACGGTAACCTCCGCGCTCATTGTTTTGGGAGGACTCGGTTACATTGTTTGGTGGGATGTGCTTCGGGTTGTCAAAAGCCGCTCGCCCCAAAACAGAAAAATATTTAAATATTTGACCTTGCACAGCAAGATTGCCATAACTGTTACGGTAGGGCTTATTTTGGTGGGCGCGCTTCTCATATTTATTTTTGAATATGCTAACCCCTTAACCATTGGAGAGCTGTCCTTGTTTGATAAGATCCAAGTGTCGATTTTTCAGTCAGTCACCACGAGGACGGCGGGCTTTGCCTCCGTTCCGCAAGAGAATCTGACCAATGCTTCCGCCGCAGTATCCCTTATATTAATGATGATCGGCGGTTCTCCCGTGGGAACGGCGGGCGGAATGAAGACCGTCACTGTTGCCGTGTTGTTTGGTGTTGCATTTTCTACCGTTCGAAACAGAAACAGTGCCACACTTTTCAGTCGTCGTATTTCCGAGGATTCGATCAGAAAAGCAGTTGCCGTAGCTGTGACCTTTCTTGCAATCTGCACTGTATCTACCATTCTCTTAATGGCAACGAGTAATGCCTCCGCCTTGGATGCGGTCTATGAAATCGTCAGCGCAACGGCAACGGTCGGTCTTTCAAGAAATCTGACGGCAACGCTTAATACCTTTGGAAAACTAATCGTGATCGTGACCATGTATCTCGGCAGAGTCGGTCCCATATCGCTTGCGGTGGCTCTTGGGAGCAAGAATGAAAGTCAGAACGTAATTTCCGAGCCGACGGAAGAAATCAGTATAGGGTAAAGGAGAAGAATATGAAAGCAAAGAAAACATACGCAGTTTTTGGCCTCGGAAGATACGGCATCTCCGTGGCAAAAGAGCTTGTTGAGAGCGGAGCGGAGATTATTGCAGTCGATGCCGACCAAAGGATTATCAACGATGCGGCGGTATATTTGCCCGTTTGCAAGTGCGCAGATGTAACCGACGCGGAGGTCATTACACGCCTTGGGGTCGGAAGCATTGATACGGTGATCATCTGCATGGCGAGTAATTTGGAAGCCAGTGTTATGACGACCACACTGTGCAAGGAAGCAGGCGTTAAGAAGGTCATCGTCAAGTGTGCCAATGAGATGCATCGAAGGATATTGCTTCGTGTAGGCGCGGATCAAGTGGTTTTCCCCGAAAACGAATCGGGTATCCGACTTGCCAAAAATCTGCTCAGCTCCGGTTTTATTGATATGATCTCCCTCTCGAAGGACGTATCTATGGTGGAGATCGACGTGAAGGATGAGTGGCTTGGCAAAAACCTGATCGAACTGAATTTGCGTAAGAAATACGGCTTCAATATTGTCGCTGTCAAGAAAGGGGAAAAGGTCAATGTTGATATAAACCCCGAGCAGGTGCTTGATGAGGATACCACCTTGATCGTTATTGCCAATACGGCAAAGCTGGGAAAATGGAAATAAACGGCAGGATGGGACAACTTTTTGTTTCCGTCCTTTGCCTATACGTTATGTAAATGTATCTTTTGGAAATGATCGGCTTTCTTTATCTACGCGATCATGAATACCTGCTCGGGTACCATCCGCGGACTCGGAAAATCAAGCCTTGCGGTCGTGATCACCTTTTTCGGCACCTGCGTTTTCCGCATTGTTCGGATATACACTGTCTTTCGCTATTTTGAAAAAATCGAGGCGATATACATATCCTATCCCATTTCGTGGTTTATCACAGGGGTGTTCTTCCTTGTGGTGGTTTTCCGCTTGCTTCGGAAACGGAGCGGGGAAGCCCCCGGGTGTCATCCTCAAGAAACATAATATGGCAAAAGCTCCGTCAAACCGGTTGACCTACCCCAAAGGTGGGGATGTTACACGCCCCAAAGAGCGAAAATCAACGGTTAATACGGAGCTTTTTTGCGTCGATTTGTACCTATCTTTGTCACTGTCTTTACCGACTTTTGCCGTTCTCTCAACAAACGCTTTGCCGCAAGTTCTTCGCGGCACTTGAAAAAGTAAAAACGAATGCCGTTTTATGAAGAGATGATAGTCCCAACAAGACATTCAAATGCTCAACTGCCCGCGCTCAATACTTGCGATATAAGCCTTGGGTGTCATTCCTTCAGACCGAGAAAATACTTTGGAAAAATACAGAGCGTCGTGAAAGCCCGAAAGCAAAGCCACATTTTTGACACTTACCACCCCTTGCTCCATCAAGAACATCGCGTGCTTGATGCGCAGCTCGCGGAGATATTGCATATAAGAAATGCCGCGACGCTTTTTGAAAAGCGAAGAGAGGTATTTCGCATCGTATCCCAACTTCTCAGCTACGGTGGAAAGAGAAAGATCGGGATTGGTAAAATGATTTTGCGTCAGGGTGATCATCCGAGTCACCACATCGTTTTCTTGCTTTTTGTCAGGGCGAAGCTTTGCCAACGAATACAGCAGTACCGCCTCACAAACAATGTCAATGTTGCCTTCCTCCGCCAACCCTTGACAGTCAAGCCAAAACGGAATCAAATCATTTTGCCCCTCAAAAACGCAGCAGTCCCCCTTAATTTTCAACCGCTCCCAATATTCATCGCCGCGGCGCCCATAGAAATTGATATAACAGTATTTCAATCCGTCGGTAGACGTCACAGAAAAGCGCGCCCCACCCCTAATAAAAAACAGCATTCCCTCCGAAAGTGAAATCTCTTTCTCACCGCAAGCAACCACCCCTTGCCCCTCCACCACAAGGCAGACCGCATGCCACTTTGCAAGACAAGGCTTCGCCTGCGCATTATTCGTCTCATAAATAAAATTCAAACAAACCAAATCACTCGACCGATTAAAATTCAACTTGCAAACATTCTCCATCGTCCCACCTCGCAAAAAATTCTCTGTTTATTTTATCACATTTGGGGAGAGATTTCAACCCGTGGAGGGATTTTTTCGGAGGAGGGCGCCTGCGGGCGCGGGAGGTCGCTTTTTTGAAAAAAAGCTCCGCAAAAAACTTTTCTATTGCGCCCTTGGTAAAATTTGAGTGAACATACTGCACCCCATGGGGTACCGCTATGTTCGCACAAACTAAAATAAGGG
>JAZSPB010000153.1:0-17428 GCA_045537235.1 Eubacteriales bacterium | reverse complement strand
AGGGAGGCGAAAAATAGTAGCCACATCTGTGGCGGTAGGGCGAGTTTGCAAGTGTCAAATGTTTCGGTGGGCTTTCAGCCCAGCCAGTAACATGCCCTTATAGGGCTGAGCAAGCCACCGGCTTAGCCGGTGGTTATGACTGTGCTTTTTAGGCTCAAAATCTCCAAATTTGTGGAACTTTTATGGAACTTTCCGCTTCTCAAATAGAGCCAAATGGAAGCCAAAATGGAAGTCTCCATATTGGAACTCTAACTGTAACCTGATTTGTTGCAATGAACCTAAATAAAACTTAGTTTGGAAGCCTTCCCACACCTCTATTATATCAAAAAAGCCCATTCTTGCGAATAGGCTTTTTTCGTTGTTTGCGGAATTGTTGCGATTGAAGAGCTTTGAAAGAAAAGCTTGTTAAAGCTTTCCCATAGCCGCAGGATCGGCAACCGCATGACTTGATACAACGTCACCAAGCCACATGGTGGTAGGAAACTTAACTACGCCTGCGCGCTCTGCGGCAAGCTCAACGATTTTGTCACCGTGAAGAGAGTCGGTGCCCACGGGCAGATGCTGACCGTGTTTTTCCATACATCCAAGGCACATAACGCAAAGTCCCCCGGATTTCTCAATTGCCGATTTAAATTCTTCCTCTCTCAAATATTCCCATCTTATATGTTTTTCTCCTTTATCTTACGATATAGTAAAGTCTGCGGTTTCCCGTTCTGTCCTTGGCGTATCTTGTTTTTTTCATGTATTCAAAGGAGTCGTCAAGGGGCAGTCGTTCCATAATTTCGGTCAGGCGGAAAGCGCGAACCTCAGCGGCAAATTCGTCCGTGGCGCGGCATCTCTCCTCGCTATCGGCAATACGAACCGCCTTGATATACTTAATTGACAGATGCTCGCGTTTAATTCTTTGGAGCACCGCGTCAGACTCAGCCGCTTCTTCGGCTTTAACAAAGAGCCTGTCGCACTCGTCAATTAGCGCCTCGTTCAGATACGGGGCATCGGGATAGTCATAGAGTGTCACGCGATAGTCCTTTACCGCATTTGAAATAAGTCTGATATACTCTTTTATGTACCGCGCGCCTTTTCCGTACACGCCATCGCAAAATTCGTCAATTATCTGTTGCTCGTCTGTGTCGGCATTCCAAAGCAAATGCGAAATCAAATAGGACTTAAGGTCGTCCAATGCCGCACCGCCTCCGTAGGAGAAGTTTCCCTGCTCAAGAACTCCTTTGACACCGTGCCGCTTGTAGTAACGGATATTTTCCGCCATGCTGTAAAAATTCGGAAAGGGCTGCAAATAGTTGCTGAAATCCACCGCGTAATCCCAAACGTAAAGTCTGTCGCAGATTTTTGACCACTCGCGGATATTTTTAAGAAAATCGGCACATTTGCCCTCGGGATTTTCCTCGGCAATTCTTTCAAAGGGTTTCTGCCACTCACATTCGATATTGCACAGCCTTACTATCACGTTTTTCCGCGGTCTCGCGTATTTGGGCGCACTTCGCGAATACTGATACGCAAAGGTGTGAATAAGCACGTCGGGGCGCTCAGCTTCAACACTTTCGGCAATTTTGTTGACAAACGGAATGACCGTCCCTGCGGGAGAACCTTCATACTCGTACACGCGGCGGCATTCGGAGCAGGTACAGTACGCCTCGTTGTCGTTTTGCGCTACCGAGAAGACCTTGCACTCGGGGTGCTCGCACATCCATTTTCTAACGGTTCCCGTTGCGATTTCAAGAACGTCGGGATTTGAGAGGCAGAGCTGCTTTGCGCTTCGCTCTCCGTCAACAAGCGCAAAATACTCGGGGTGGCTTTCAAAATAAAGCTCTTCGGAAACAAGGTCGTGAAAAGAGTGGTGAAAGTTGAAAAACTTAAAATTACCGCCCTTTTCGGCAGAAATATCGCCAAGCGTCGAATTCAAGCGGTTTTTGGCGCAAAACGCGCCGTCAAAAGCGAAGCGGAAATATGCGTCGCGGTACTCAAAATCGGGCTTTTCGGTTATGTAAACATTCGGGACTACCAGTTCAGCAAGATTGTCAACCTTTTCCACGTCCTTTGTGAAAGCGCGGAAGCCCACAAAGCGGCGCAAAAATTCGTACACACCGTAAAGCGTTCCGCGTGACGTCTTTCCCGTTATCAAAATATCTTCATCAAGAGTTTTTATAATAAATCCGTCATCACCCAAAGCATCTATGTCATCCGCGGTGATAAATCTGCTTGCGTTTCGTGTTCCATGCCCCACGAAAATCTCGGGTCCTCTCTTTTCGCAAAGATCGGAAACGTATGGAATAAACCTTCCCGTGCTATCGTAAATGTATTTTTGAAGCTGCGACGCGGCATAGCGTTCGCAGGAGTCAGACATATTTGCACCCACAATGGTGTAAAAGCACCGTGAATCTTTGATGATTTCGTAATATTTCAAAATTATCAACTCCTTTTCTACATTTTAACACAGTCCGCACTTTTTTTCAATAACAATTTATCGAATCGCCTAACCGATTTATTGATGAACAAGGGGCATATCAACTCCCGGTTGTGCCATTGGCCGTCATACCGAAGCGGAAATGGTTGGCAGCGCTCTCTATGAGGACGCAAGCGGAGAACTTACTTGTTCTTCCTCCAAGACAGTTCTTAACAACATTATGGCAGGGGGGAAGGTATGTACACCTGGTGCCTATGGTGCAGGATACGGCGGAAACTATATCGCCCTCGCTATAACCGATATTCCTCTTGATCCCGCCGCAACTTATACATTTACTCTTACACCGTACGTTACCTATCATGGCGGAGAAACTGTATTTTCCGAAACCTCTCATAAAATAACCGTAAGCTTTAACGATTATCAGATGAATATAGGTTGCGAAAAATAAAGCCGGTGATATAAGTAAGCACTTAAATCGTTCTTTTAAAAAATCCCCCAAAGGAGTGGTTTCGAATCGTTCTTTTGGGGGATTTGTATTATACAGTCAGTATGCTAAAATGAGCAAAAAGGAAGTCAAAATGGAAGCTTTCCGCTGTAGCTTCATTATATCAAAAAAGCCCATTCTTGCGAATAGGCTTTTTTCGTTGCTTGCGGAATTGTTGCGATTAGCTAAAAAGAGCTTTGTAGGATTCTATGGCTTGTTTATCGGGCGCGTTGTAATGAGTGTAGGTGCGCCCCAAAGCCTCGTATTTATGTTCTCCCATCGGATGATAGGGAAGCAGCTCCACGTTTCGGATACGCAAAGGATGAAGAAACCTTGCTATTTTTTGAAGCTCGTTGATGTCATCGTTGAAGGTGGGAATCAGAGGAATACGAACGATCAGATCCACCGAGGTCTCCCGAGACAGCCGTGTAAGATTTTCGAGGATCCGCTTGTTGGAAACACCCGCGCCCTCAATGTGAAGCTGCTCGGTAAAGCACTTCACGTCGTACAGAAACAGATCGGTGAAGGGAAGGATGGCTTCAAAATGCGTCCATGGAAGGTCGCCTGCCGTATCCACCGCCGTGTGGATTCGGTTTTCCTTGCATTTTGCCAAAAGCTCGGTCAGGGTATCGATCTGAAGCATACACTCACCGCCCGAGAAGGTCACACCGCCCCCCGAGGTGTCGTAAAAGGCTTTGTCCTTTTGAATCTCCTCAAAAATGTCATCGACACTTTTTTCATAGCCGTAGATCTGCCGCGCGCCGTGGGGACACGCGTCTACACATTTTCCGCACAGGTCGCAAGAGGCAAGGTGGTGGGGACAGACCTCGGTGCATTTTCCGCATCCCACGCATTTGTTTTTGTGTACCATCATTTCGGGATGAGGGTTTTGACTTTCGGGGTTGTGACACCACTTACAGTGCAGATGACAGCCCTTGAAAAACACGGTTGTGCGTATGCCGGGTCCATCCACAAAGGATGCCCGTTGGATATCAAAAATTGTTGCGTTCATTTTTTCGTTTTCCTTCAAAGCGTTGCATATTTATCTCCGCCGTCGGCGACCACCGTGTGACCGCAAATGATCTCGCCATAATCGCTCATCAAATAAAAGGCAAGCTCGGCGATCTCCTCGGGACGGATAAAACGACCGATGGCGTGGCGCGGGTAGGGTTGATCGATGGTATGGGCATAATCTGCGATCATAGGAGTGAAGGTTGCACCGGGGGCGATGCCGTTTATGATAATGCCCTTGGATCCGTATTTTTTACCCAAAGAACGTGTCCACTTGATGATGGCGGACTTAGCGGCGCCGTAGCTGCCGATGATATCCATACAAGCCGCATTCGAAGAAAGATTTAAGATGTTTCCCGAGATCTTTTTTTCCAACAGATACTCTATTTCATTTCGAATGAGAAAAAATGCCGCCTTAAAGTCTACCGACGTTACCGCATCCCACTCCTCGGAGGTGATATCCCACGGCTCGTAGCCTCTCCCAAGGGCACTGGAGCCGATGGCTGCCGAATTGACAAAGCCGTTGAGTCCTCCAAGGATGTTTTCGGTTTCGCAAAACAGCTGTCTGTGGTCATCCACGTTTGCCACGTCAAAAACCATGCAATACAGGCGTGGAGAAGCGATCTCGTCTTTTGCCGCCTGTAATTTTTCCGCGCTTCGACCCGTGATCATTACCGTTGCCCCCTCATCGCAAAACCGTTTGGCGATGGCCTTTCCGATTCCGCTGCTGCCGCCAAGGATCAGTATTTTGTTATTTCTTAGCTGCATATTATCCTTTTACCTCCGTTCTCTTGATGATCTCATTCTGTAGATCGGTGTTCAAATAGTTGAAATAATCCGAGAAGCCCGAAACCCTCACGCGGAGTGTTTTGTGATTGTCGGGGTTGTTTTGCGCATCAACAAGCACCTCACGGGAGACGTAGTTGAGCTGGAAGTGCAGACCGCCGAGGCGGAAATAGGTTTCCATCATCTTGACTGTCTTTTCAAAGTGAGCGTCGTCCTTGATGAGCTTTTCGTCAAAGAGAATATTGGTTACGGTGCCTCCGCAAAGGATGGTGTTTTGAGTAGCTTTGGCGATGGAGGAGAGAAGGGCAGTCAGTCCCTCACGGTCACGGTCTCCGCCCTGACAGATTCCGTAAGAAATAGGCTCGCCCGCGTGGCGCCCGTCAGGTGTTGCCATAAGCATATTTCCAAAAAATGTATGATGTTGGTTATAACCGATCAGATTACCCAGCAGAAAGTGATAGCCAAGATCAGAGGTCTTGTCGGCAAAATAGGCGGTGACGCTGTCGGCAAATCTTTTGACACAACCGTTGGAAATATCATCGTCGTTGCCAAAATAGCAACCGTTTGATTTGATATCGGCGAGAAGTGCCTCGTAGCCTTTCCAGTCAGCTTCGAGAGCATCTGCAAGAGTCTCCATAGAAATCCGTTTTTCCTCATAAACGAACTGGCGGACAATGGCAAGAGAGTCGAACACCGTTACAAGACCAATGGCTCCCATATTGGCAAGGGCGTTTTTTGCACCGCCGCGGGTAATGCTCTTGGCACGGTCGATAGAGCCCTCAAAGAACATAGAGCTTACCATATGGTTGTCTCTCGCGCGTACCGCCTGCAGTTGATTGTACCAATAGACGCAACGTTCTAAAGTCTCAAACAGTGCCTTTTCAAAAATGGCGTAAAAGGCATCAAAATCGGGGGCGGCGATGACGTCGGCGCGGTAGTCGGTAAAGGTCTTTTCCACCGCTTTCGCAATGTTGACGTCCATTCCCCCCATAAAGATGCCACCGGGAAGCTGCGGCTCGTTGCAGCCCACCATAGTGTATTTGCAGGCAAGCTCATAGGGGAATCCGCCGTGCTTCATAAAGGCGGCAATGCGCGGCTCGTCACTGACAAAGGCAATGCGCTTATTGGGGTCGTTTCGTTCGCAATCCATGGCGTAACGAAGTACCTCGGTCGGCGTTTTTTTCGTCCAACGAAGGGAGATTTGGGGGATCCACGTGGGAAGCTCCATCAGGGTATCTATGATGAGGCGGGAAAGCTCGTTAAAGCCGTCCTCGCCCTCCTCGGTATAGCCGCCAACGCAGAAGTGCGACTCGCCGCCGCGGTAGAAGCGGTCGCTCTTTTTGGAGATGCGCCACTGAAGCATTAAAAACAGCTCTTGCAGATATTCCTTGGCTTCCTCTTCGGTAAGTGTGCCGTTTGCCAGATCTTTTTTGTAGAAGGGATACAGATAGCGGTCGATGGTCCCGATGCTGTCAGGGTCAAAGGCGTAGATGAGATATACCGTCTGGATCGCCTCGTAGAAGGTCTCGGCGGGAGCTTTTGGCACCTTGCGGAGAGTGGCCGACAGCTTTTCAAGACGGGCGCGTGCCTCGGTGTCATTTGTGGCGTCGGCTCTCTCCGCGGCAATATCGGCGCATTTTTCAGCCCATCCGATAATGGCGTCGGCGATCATATCAAGACCTGTCAAAAATTCCAGCTCCTCTGCGGTGCGGTTGCGCTTCATGGATTCGGCGATCTCTTGCTTGTATCCGCCAATGCCGATGCGAATGACCTTTTCAAAATCCGCCACCGAGTGCTGCCATTCAAAGGTGCAAAGCTCCTCTATGGGCTTGTTGTAAAAGAGCTTTTTGAGCATACTGAAATTTTCGTGCCCCGGACGATTGAAGATGTCGCCCATAGCGTTTTTGCCGTCAAAGCGAAGGAAGCCTGTAAGGGCGGTCAAGTCGCTGATAAAGGGCGTTTGCGCCAAAATATATTGCGCGGAATGCTTGGCGTTCATAATGGTCGGAGAAAGGAAAATATCCTCTCGGTCAAATTCAACGGCGGCACATTCGGGGAATAACTCGCCCGCCACCGTTTTTTCTGTCAGCTGTCGGATGCGTTCTGTCATAACGCGTACCTCCTTTTTTCTTTGTTATAATCAGTATAACGAAAAAAGCAAACAAGTTCAATAAAAAAGGTAATCATTTTATAATTTATAAATGTTGACTTTCCTGTTTTTTTGTGTTAAAATGAGAGGGAGGTGAGTGAATGAACTTGTTTGAAAGCGAAGCTTTGCATATTTCAAAAATTTATACGGTTTCAAGATATCGTACGGGAACAGAAGAACCCGAACGATCCACGTCGCGGTATAATGTAAATTTGCGCTGTTATGAATTGATATACTTTTTCAAGGCGGACAGCGCAGTGAGGTTTGGCGGTCAAAGGCTGGAGGATCGAACGGGAGCGATCCGTTTTTTGCCTAAGGGCATCACTGACGGTGAATACGTGGTGGAGCGATTTTCTCCTAATGATTGCATCGACGTGTATTTTGATACCGATGATCCGATGCCACAGATGGCGCTCTGCCTTGATGATATGGAGGAATTGGCGGGGCTGTTTGCTAAGCTGTATCAGATCTGGAGTGAGAAAAAAGAGGGATACTATTTGCAAAGCCTGTCGATCTTTTATGATATTATATATCGCATCAAATTGCGTAGGCGAGAGTACTTTACAAGTGAGCAGGAGCGCCGTCTGATGCCCGCAAACGAGTATATGGCGGCGCATTTTTGCGAAAGCGATTTTGATTATCAGGCGATGTGCGCCACCACGGGACTAAGCTATAACCACTTTAAAAATCTGTTTATCAAGCAGTTTGGACAGTCGCCCGTAAGACGGTTGACCTCCCTCCGTATGGAGAGAGCGCGGGAAATGCTCATCACAGGGCAGTATAGTGTGACTGAAATCGCGGCAGCGTGCGGCTTTGATAACGTATACTATTTTTCAACGGTATTCAAAAAGCATTTCGGTGTTGCGCCGAGCCGATATAAATAGGTGAGAGGTATGAAGCTATCTACGTTCCTTTTCAGGGATACCCGGTTCACATGAGTCAACCGCGACGAGGCCCGTCACGGCAAGGCGCCCCGAGGTCTGCTTAACAGATACTTCAAGGCGTAAGCAAAACCTAAGTAACATAAGGCTTTATAGCACCGAAGAGCAGATTTTGGTCTGCTCTTCTTTTTATGCTTTTTAGCCTCAAAATACCGCTTTTTGTGGAACTTTACCGGAACTTTCCATGCTCTAAAATGAGCAAAATGGAAGCCTAACCGGAAGCTTTCCATTGTAGCTTTATTATATCAAAAAAGCCCATTCTTGCGAATAGGCTTTTTTCGTTGTTTGCGGAATTGTTGCGATTGAAGAGCTTTGAAAGAAAAGCTTGTTAAAGCTTTCCCAAAAGCTCCGCGTTCTTGCGTGTCGAGATTTGACAAATCAGAAAGCGAGGAATATATCTATTGTTTTTCGAGCTGGCCACGGAGGTTTTGAGATAACTGTGCTTCAGTAAAACTACCTGTTCTTCCTTAATGCGCACCGTATTCGTCTATAAGTGCTCTGTCGAGTTTCATGTGTTATCTCCTAAATATATGCCCTCATTTACTGAGATTTCTTTCCATATGGGATAGATCGTAGAATCCGCAACTATGTGCTATTTCGGTTTTGGATTTTTCGGAAAAGGTCAGCATTTCTGTTGCTTTATTAATACGATATGAGTTCAAATACTGTATAGGGGTGCAACCGCAAACTGCTTGGAAATTACGGAGAAATGTAGAGCGCGAAAGAAATACGCGATTCGCTAATTCCTCAACCGTGATCTTTTGAGAATAGTTGAGGTGTATATATTCAAGCGTATCAAGTATTTGTGCCTTATATTTTGCCGAAGAATCCTCTTTATGATTATTTATCTGATTGTGTAGCATTAGAGATAGCAAATAGATGATTCTCAAAGCAGTGTGGTTGTGAAGTGCCGAAAAATCCTCGCGGTCGAATTGGCTGTCTCTTTCAAAATATTTTATGTCGTGCTGTATTTCTGTCAGTTGTGTTGAACTAAGGTGAAGGAACATTGGGTATTTAGAGTTTTGGCGAAGAAAAGGTTCGACTTCCATTAACTGTATGTACCCCGGAACGTATTTTGATTCAGTTTCATGGTTCTTGATGAAGTCTGTTTTTATCATGATGTTTTGAATTTCAAGGGTTTCGCCACCTTCATAAGCGTGCCCTATCATAGGCGGGATTACAAATACATCGCCTCTGCGCACTTGAAAGGACTGTGTTTCGATCTGATGTGTGCCACTTCCGTTTGTAACAACGATCATTTCATAAAAATCGTGTTTGTGAAATTTTACGGAGTGAGGTATATCAGCAAAGGTAGTGACCGATTGATTCGGTCTTTTGAAAATATTTATACTGTCAACTTCAAAAAAGACTTTCATAACCCTCTCCTGTTTTGAAATTATTATACATGCTTTTGGAACTTTTGTGCTATGATTATATCATTTTTTGTGATATAATTCAAGTGTAATATTGAAAAATATTAAAAATGTTCAATGCAATTCGGAGAATCAATATAAAATGAATTTCGAGCAAGTTTTTGGAACGGCCAAATGGATAGGTGCACCGGAAGGCTCCGGATATATATCTGTGAGAGATTATTTTGAGGCAAATGAAGGAGAAAAAGCCGAAATTACAATTCTCGGCTTTGGAAGATTTGTCCTATATGTTAATGGGAAACGCGCCCATGACGACTACTTTTTGCCGCTCAACACATTTTTTGAGAATTCTGAAAGTTATAAAGTCCTTAAGGGCATGGTTTTCGGTACCAGGGCTTATCCATGCAAATTTGATATTTCAAACCTTATTCACGAGGGGAAGAATAATATTACGGTAATGCTTGGCGGCGGTTGGTATACAGGCTCTGATATATATGCCGGCAAAACACAAGGCCCTTTTGGGCTTCAAAAGCTATGCTATAAAATCAATGTTGGAAATCGGGTGTATGATTCTTCTACCAAGGCAAAATACCGTGAATACTTCGTGAAACAATCCGCCTATAACGCCGGCGAGGAGTACGATTTCAAGGATTGCGGAATGGAGATCGCCGACGAGTTCTATGACGATACCGCATGGAAGAATACTGTCCTTGCCAAACCTCTAAAAACGGATTTCTACGATTTTTCCGACTGCCCTACTGACAAGCTTATCCGTAAAATTTCACCTACATGTAACACGCAAGGGGTTTATGATGCGGGACTTAATCTTACGGGTTTTCCTGTTCTTATCTCCGGCGGCGGTGATATTGAGGTTACGGTTTCAGAAGAGATAACCGATGAGGGAACGATCGACGAGGATCATATCCACCGTCAGTTTCTCAGATTTAAGAATACCCAAAAAGGGCAGCGTCTCGTGCCCCTTTTCACTTGGCTTGGTTTCAGATACTTTAAGATTGACGGAGAGGCAAGGGTCGAGTGTGTGCAACAGATCCACGCTGATATTGAGGTTACTTCAACTTTTGAGTCAAACAATGAAACTCTCAATTGGGTGTACAAAACATTCATTCACACAATGCTTTCCAATATGCATGAGGGGCAACCCTCTGATTGCCCACAGATTGAGCGTAGAGGGTATACGGGCGATGGACAGATAACCGCTCCCGCCGTATTTCGCACTCTCGGCGCAAAGGAATTCTATAAAAAATGGATTGCCGATATAGCTGATGCACAGGACAGAAATTCGGGAATGGTACAGAATACCGCTCCTTACACATGGTCGGGCGGAGGTCCGGGTGGTTGGGGAATAGCTATTGTTAAAGTGCCGTACGAGTATTGGAAATATTACGGAGATGAACAACCCGCACGCCAAATTTTCCCCAAAATGATACGGTATCTTGAGTTTATGGAAGCGCATTGTGACTTTGGGCTTGTTACGCGCACCGAACCGAGCGACGCATGGTGTCTTGGCGATTGGTGCTTTCCCTATTTGAAAGCCGAGATCCCTCCGGCCTTTGTCAATACTTATTTCTACATAAAGGCAATGGAGATGTGCGTGGAAATGGCCAGCGCTTTTGGATATCACGAACACATTGCTGTTCTCAATGACCGTATTGAGTATCACAAAAAAGTATTCAATGCCGCATACTTCAACGATTTCCGGCATCATGGAAGCCAGTATATCGGAGGGGTGCAAGGTGCAGATGCATTTGCCCTTGATATCGGACTTGGTAACGAGAGTACGGTTAATTGCTTGATCGAGAAATACGAAAAGCTTAACACCTTTGATACAGGAATTTTTGGTACCGAGGTAGTAACGAGAATGCTCTTTAAGCACGGCAGAGGAGATATAGCGCTAAAACTTCTTACCGCTGAAGAGCCATATGGGTTCGGTGCATGGAAAAAACAAGGGGCAACTTCCTTCTGGGAATATTGGATGAAGCCTTCGCGTTCGCTGTCACACCCCATGTTCGGTTCATCTGTTGTGTCTTTCTTTGACGGAATATTGGGTATAGAGCAGTGTGAGGATTCCGTAGGATACGAAAAGGTAAAGATTTCACCGCCTGACATTGGACTCGATTGTGTATCAGGTTCGATAACGACTCCCAAGGGAGTTATTGCGGTGTCTTATACACGCAACGCCAAGGGGGAGCTTGATGTTAAGATTCAAACCTCAGAAGGAATTAAAGTGGTGAATTGATATCAATCATTTTTCACTCTTGTCACGGAACATCCATTTAAACATCCAATAAAGTATTATATAATGTGTTTGGAATAACATCCTTGTCAAGCAAGGGCTTAAACAAATCCAAATTAGTGAAAGGACAAAAAACATGAAGAAGGAACAAATCAATATCCGTGATCCGTTCGTGGTATACGAACACGGATTATACTACTTATATGGTTCAAGAGCAAAAAATTTCGGATGCAGAACGGGCGGCTTTGATGTTTATATTTCCAAAAATATGGACGAGTGGAGCGATCCCATCGAATGTTTTGATTCCGAAAAACACAATTTAAACACTCACGCAAACTGGGCACCCGAGGTTCACAAGTACAAGGATAAATATTATATGTTTGCTACGTTTACGCGTGAAAATGGCTTGCGCGGGACATTTTCCCTTGTTTCAGATCGTTTGACCGGTCCTTTTGTTCCCCATAGCAAGGGCGCTCTGACACCGGCTGAATGGGAATGTCTTGACGGAACACTGTATGTCGACAAAACAGGCGTGCCATATCTTGTTTTCTGCCACGAGCATACACAGATTAAAGACGGAACGATATGCTATGTTAGATTGAACGAGAATTTAGATGCAACGGAAGGCGAGGTGACCACCTTGTTTTGCGCATCTTCGTGCGAATGGGTCGATCCCATAAAAGTAGGCAATCCTATAAAAGAAGATCATTTTGTAACCGATGGACCTTATATGTACTGTTCTAAGACAGGTGAACTGTTTATGATATGGTCATCCTTTATAAAAGGGAATTATGCGGAACTTTCGGTTAAGTTCAAGGAAGGAAAACTTGGGCTTGAATTTGAGCACCAGAAGCCTCTGCTTGACAGCGACGGTGGGCATGGTATGATATTTTCAAATGACGAAAACAACTATTTCATTTATCATACCCCAAACATGACGGGCTGTGAACACCCGGTGATTTGTTTGTTTGAGGACAAAGGAAGTACTATAGCTATAAACAGATAAATGGCATAATTTAAGGCGGAAAGTCTACTGACTTTTCGCCTATTTTTAGCTATGTGATTTTATGATTGAGATAACATACTTTTCGATATTTTTCAATATTGTGATAAAATTTGTACTTCCGGAAAGGACTTGCCTTTTTCTCTGAATTTTGGTACAATAACATCAATAAATAAAGGCGAGAGGTTTTCGCCGAGGTAATGCCACCATCAGGTTCTAGTGAAAGCAATTTCATAGAGGTTCAAGTCCTCTTGCCCGCACCAAACAGTAGAAATCCGAATCCAAAGCCGATAGGCGAAGGGTTCGGATTTCTTTTTGCTTTCGGTGATATGTGATGCTGACTTACTGTTGTTGGCATCACGCCCGAGCACTGCCTAAGTGAAATAAGGCTTTATAGTACCGAAGAGCGACCGCAAGGTCGCTCTTCTTTTTATGCTTTTTAGGCTCAAAATAGCCTCAATTTATGGAACTTTTATGGAACTTTCCATGCTCTAAAATGAGCAAAATGGAAGCCTAACCGGAAGCTTTCCATTGTAGCTTTATAATATCAAAAAAGCCCATTCTTGCGAATAGGCTTTTTTCGTTGTTTGCGGAATTGTTGCTTTTTATCACACCTTGAAAGCTTGTCTTTCCTTCTTCCACTTGTAAGGGGTGGTTCCGTAGTGCTTTCTGAATAGGATAATAAATTTTGAGCAGTCGATAAATCCACTTTGTTGGCACGCATATGTTACAGAGGCTCCGTTTTGCAATAGGTTGCCGCATGAGCGAGACGCCGTTTTTTTAAGTATTCGGACGGAGACATTTGCAAATTGTCTTCAAAATGTCTTTCAAGTGTGGATATGCTTACGTATGCGGCATTTGCGATATCCTTTACCAATATTGGTTCGGAAAGATTTTTGTGTATGAAATCCGGAGCAAGGTCCATACAAGGGGATTCAGCTGTTATATTGGTTTCGGGAATTCCTGCCATGTTTATCAAATGGATAAGCTTAAAGAATCGGTATAAAGATTCAGCATTGGGAGCATTATTTTCGTTTATGGCGTGACAAAGATCGGCAAGCTCCTTAAATCGGTTTCCCGAAAGTATCAGCATATTGTTTTCTCCCGCGCCCCTTTCATAAAAGCGGGAAAACAGATCGCTCATTTCGTTTGATGAAAACAAAATCCAAAAATGCTTATGAAGCGCATTACTATGGTAAACGCAATGGTGGTATTCGCCGGGGCGGGCTCGCATTGGTGTGTGCGAACATGGTGCGGCAAACAGTGTGAATGCCCTCCCCGGCGAGATTTTTCATTTAAATGATGAACTTTTCAATGCATTCGTCCCGCATTGCATCGCCCGTCTTGATATGGTCGTGCAGCTCGTTCGGCAGCGGTTCCACAATGATGGGTGTGATGCCCCGGTCGCGGCGGTTGGGGCGCTATATTATTATATGAAGGACATGAAAAGGAGTTGTCGGGTGGCAAGGCGCAAACCACCAACAACCGCATGGAGCTGACGGCGGCTATCGCTGCGCTTGAGGCCTTAAAGGAGCCTTGCGAGGTCACTCTGTATTCCGATTCCAAATACATGATCGACTCCATCACTAAGGGATGGGCGGTTTCATGGCGTGCCCGCGGATGGAAAAAGGGCGACAAATCCCCCGCCCTCAATCCCGATCTATGGGAAACGCTTTTGAATCTGTTGGAAAAGCACAAGGTGGAGTTCGTTTGGGTACGGGGACACAACGGTCACGACTACAACGAACGGTGCGACACCCTTGCCACCACCTTTGCCGACAGTTTTCAATAAAATGAGTCCCCCGAGGAAAATGCTAACCGGTTTCGTTTGCTCACCTCGGAGGCTTTTTATAAAATGCACGTTTTTTGCAAAAATTCGATCGTTTTTGGCATTTACTTTTTCTATCGCCCCATATATAATGATGTTGACTTGATACTATTATGTTACTCAAGTAATCACTTGAGAATGGTATCGTTATCAATTTTTTTAGGAGTTTTTATATGAAACACATTGGCTCACTACGTATCAAAAATTCATGCGACATCCAAAAATCCCGTATCGGCATTGGCTTTGAATGTCTGGATCGCGATCTGTTCGATCCCGAAAAATGCTACGATCTGTTCGCAGCAACCGGCGCAAAATTTGCGCGTTGTCAAACGGGCTGGGCAAAAACCGAGCAACAAAAAGGCGTATACGATTGGAAATGGCTTGACGATATTGTAGATAATCTGATAGCGCGCGGTGTTACACCATGGTTCAACGTGGGCTACGGCAATCCAATTTATATGACGGATTGTAACAATCCCACTGCCGTTGGGTTTCCCCCCACCAATTACGGCGAAGAGGTGGTTGAGGCTTGGGTGAGTTTTGTCAAAGAGCTGGCAAAGCATTTTTGCGGAAGAGTTACACATTACGAGATCTGGAACGAACCCGATTGCGAAGGATTCTGGCAACCTCAACTACCCGGTGGCAAAAAATACGGCGAGCTGGTGGCTCTTACGGGAAATGCTATAAAAAGTGTGCTTCCCGATGCAAAAATCGGTGCCTGCGCCTCTGCTTCAAGAATCCATTTTTTGAAGGCTCTTTTTGATGCAGTTTCACCTGATGGGTTGGACTTCTTTTGCACCCACGACTACAACAGAATCCCCGAAATTACGGGCGACAATACCAATTACCCTCAAATATACCGAATTATGAAAGATAAGAACATGGCAAAAACCGAGCTTTGGATGGGTGAATGCGGACACGCCTCATGGCATCCTGTCGGACATTATTTTGTCAATGAAGGGGGCGGAAGTGAGCACCGGCAAGCAGTTTGGCAGTTGCGCCGTGCTATGTGCGACTTCCGTGCCGGATTGCGAATGACCTCGTTCTTTATGATTGTCGACCTTTGGCAAAAAAATTATCAAACAGCAACGAGAGCGGAAAATCGCCCCGCAGCCCAAGGTATTCTCAACGGAATCACATACACACCCAAGCTTTCTCACACCGCCATCTCTTGCCTTTCTAATATTCTCGGCGGTAATACTCTCCCCATCCATTCTACACTCCCCGCAACACTTTCGGCGCCGCTGACTACTGGTCAACCCTGCCCTCTTTCAGTTTCCTTTGTCAATGACGGACACGAAATGTTCGCCTACTGGATTCCCTATGACATCACCGAAGAGCGCGGCGTTACGGGAACTTGCTCGGTCACGTTTGATCAGAAAGCAAACATCAAAAATCCCGTTATCCTCGATATGTTGAGCGGCGAAGTCTCTATCTCCGACGAGGGCGACTGGAATATGGAAACTGCCACCGTCAAAAACCTCCCCATCGGAGAATATCCCTTTGTTATTTGTGACCGTTCCGCGATCGAAGTTATATAAAGGAGTAGCGAATCAAGATGAATAAGGTCAAGCAATTCATCTATGAAAACTGGGACGGAACCCTTCGCTCCGAGCCGAAGGACAAAGAGTCCTTGATCGGTCTCCCCTATCCCTACACCGTTCCCAGCATAAAAGACTATTTCAACGAGTTGTATTATTGGGATACCTATTTTACCAATGTGGGACTGATCTTATCCAACAAGCTGGAATATGCAAAAAACAACACAAGCAACATTGCACATCTCATCAACCGATACGGCTATATGCCAAACGGCAACCGTTTGCAATTTCTCAATCGCTCCCAACCGCCTTTCTTTACGAAAATGGTAAGAGACGTATACAACGAAACACGTGATACCGTATGGCTTGCCGAGATGTACAAAATTGGCAAGCGTGAATATGATTTTTGGCAAAGCAAACGATCAACGTCTTCCGGACTCAATCGGTACTATTACAATGACGATATGCCCCTTGACGTTGAAAAAAGCGCAAACTATTATTGTAAGCGACTGAATGTCGATACTCCCACCGATGCGGCGGATAAAATGCGATATGCAATTACCAACCGCACAGTTTGTGAGAGCGGATGGGATTGCAATAGCCGATTCGGTGAGGCAGGAAACTTCAACTACAACTGGATCGATCTGAACTGCTTGCTTTTCGGTATGGAAAACGATCTGGCAGACTTTGCCGACATCCTTCAAAACGGCGAAAAGGAGCTTTGGCTCAAGCATGCCGAGGAACGCCGCGAAAAGCTGAATGCCCTTTGTTGGAATAAAAAAATCGGTGCATTTTGCGACTACAATTTTGAGGAGCGAACCGTTTGCGATTTTGTGTCAGCAGCAAGCTTTTACGCCCTGTTTGTCGGTCTTTGCACAAGCGAGCAAGCGGCGCAAACCATCAAATTACTGGAGTGTCTTGAGCAACCGTTTGGTCTTGCATGTTGCGAACCGAGAAAGGACCTTTTGGATCTGCAGTGGGACTATCCTCACGGATGGGCGTGCTTGCACTACATAGCCATTGAAGGCTTGCGACGTTACGGATATGCTGAAGATGCGTATCGGCTTGCCGTCAAATATTGTGATACTGTGGAATTGAATTTTGATGAAACAGGAAATCTTTGGGAAAATTACAATATGGTGACAGGCAAAGTGTCGATCACCAAAGAGGGGGACTCGCAAATTACAATGTTAGGCTGGAGCGCAGGCGTTTATCTCCATTGCGCCGAGCTTTGCGGGCGTTGATCAAGCCCTCACATTTATCAAATAAAAAAGGCACTTGCGACAGAATAATGTGCCCCCTGTCAAGTAGACAGACTAAAAAACAAAAAGAATTTGTTAATTGAATAAGATTCTTTCATCTCCCCCTGCTGCGTAGCAGGGGGAGATTTTCATCACGCGGCGGTGGCGAAATAATACTCGCAAGGCGTCATGCAATTCAAACGCTTCTGGTAGCGGCGAGTATCCTTTACCAATATTGGTTCGGAAAGATTTTTGTGTATGAAATCCAGGGCAAGGTCCATACAAGGGGATTCAGCTGTTATATTGGTTTCGGGAATTCCTGCCATGTTTATCAAATGGATAAGCTTAAAGAATCGGTATAAAGATTCAGCATTGGGAGCATTATTTTCGTTTAT
>JAZSPB010000104.1:0-41915 GCA_045537235.1 Eubacteriales bacterium | reverse complement strand
ACGGAGGGATTGTAAAAAAGCACTCTCAAACAACCCCTCAGTCAGCTTCGCTGACAGCTCCCCTTACACAGGGGAGCCTACCGCTGCGGCGGGATTGCTCAACGGCAAAAGCCTCTAATGAACCACCCGCTTAGCGGGTGGCTTTCGTTATACAAAAAGTAAAAATCCCGCACTTGCGTGCAGGATTTTTTGGAGGCGCCACCCGGAATCGGACCGGGGAATAAAGGTTTTGCAGACCTCTGCCTTACCGCTTGGCTACTATGCCGAAAACCTTGATTTTATAAGGGTTGATTAATCTTTTCCCCTTCGACTTTCTTAACTTCGGACGGGAATTAGACGGGAACAATGTTATTGTTTTTCCTCTCCTGTGATACTATTATATCAAATGCAAACCCAATTGTCAATGCTGCGTTTTGTGCTTCTAACGTCTTTCTAATATATTTTTTGATTGAACTAATGCAATCAAATCCTGTTTTCGATTCCACTATGTTGCAACTTGTTTTCCCTTGTTCTTTGCGATCCATTTCTCAAGCTCATTCTTCTCCACATAAAGGGAAGAATCTATTTTGAATGACGGAAAACCAACTATATGCATAATCTCGTATGATTTCTTTTTCCCACACTGGAAAATATGTTGAATATCTTTTGGAGTATATAAAACTACCGAGTTAGGATCTCTTGGCTCTACATTGGGGTTATCTATCATTTCATTCTCCTCTCTCGCGCTTCCTTTCAAAATCAAAAGGGCGATTTTACGCCCTCTTCTGTATGGAAAAACCGGTGATCTTTCTCGCTATTTGTATTAATATTTCCTGCTTTAAATCTTCATCATAAGCTCCGTTTATATAACACTTCTTCTTAATCAATGGTTCATATAAACGGATAAGTTTTTCAAACGCAATTTGATTGCCCTTAACCGCATTATTTAGAAGGATATAGAAGTTTTCTTTGTTCATTTCGCACTTCCCTCCTCCATTTTTACTCGAAGCAATTTTAATGCAATTGACTTTTGGTTATATACATGTTGAATTGTACACTTAAAATGTTGAGCAATATCGATTGGGTTCATACTCTCAACAAAAAATAACACCAACAATTCACGCTGCTTATTGGAAAGGCTCAAAAACGCCAACTCTAATCTTTCGTTTTCAAAGACGAAGTCCTGCCAGCTTGTATAGTCTTCAGCATCAACAAAGATTGTTTCTTCTTTTTCCATTAGTTCAACTTTGCTTTTCGATCTATTTCGAAGATAATTTGCTCTTGTCCTATCGAGCAAAACAGTTAGCCATCTTGTAAACTCCGCGCGGAGACGATCCGCGTCTTGAGGATATTTATCCTTTACCTTCTTTTTAGTGCACATCACAACTTTTACTCATCCTTTGAATCTCTTCCCTATCTGTTTACATACCCAATCGTGAGAATATGTAGCTCCTTCGTTATCGTACACAACAACGCCATGACGGTTTAACTCATCGACAAAGCGAAACGCTCTATCTAAATCTTCACAAATATGACGAATGCTCATAACAAACACAGCATCAATCTGCCGTCTTCTTACCGCATCCATCATCGGCTCTATTTTCTGAAGCGAATCCATAGTTACTATCGGTTCACAGATTTCTGTTGAGCCAACCACTGTGTATCCCTCACTTCTTGATTCCTTGGCAAGGATTCTAATTTGCTCCTTCGCCTTTCCAAATCGCCAATCCGATATTTCATGTCCAAGAATCCATGCTTTTTTCGTGTCGTTAAACATACTCTTCCCTTCTCTCTTTCTTTGAATCATCTACTGCAATATTCTTCCTGTCCCTTGCTGACTGTTGTGTTGGGAACCTATCAAGCAATCGGACAAGCCGATCTCATGGGAATTTCACCCCCGCGCGCGCGGCCCGGGTATGCCTAAGGTTGCGACGGCTCTGTGGTTTTAACCTCACATTCAACGCTCGACCTTTTGGAATACAAGTATCATTATTCTTTTGCTTTTCAGCAAAAGTTTTGTACCTGATAGGCTGGTATTCAATTTTTGATCGATCACCGCTTCATAGTCGGTTTTCGAAAGGTTTGAACGATCTCTACCATCAAAGTTCTCTCATCTCCCGTGAGACTTTCGAGTAATCGTTCCAGCAAAGCAGTTTGAGCATCACTCATGTATTTCATGCCTAGGCGATACCCATCCATAACCCGAATACCTCCACCATACTTACCCGGGAAGGTAACGATGGGATGAGAAAGCATCAATTCTTGAACATCACGCTTTGCAGTACTTCTGGAAATATTGAATTGCATTTGGAGTTCCGCGAGCTTTACCTGACGCTTTTGGAGCAACACATCCAAAATCTTCATTCGCCGTTCATTGACCGTCACTTTCTCACCCCCTTTCTGCTTTGTTGGCTAAATTATAGTGGTTAAAGGGTTCACCTTTTGGACCCATTAAAAATTTTCTTTCAAAATTTTTCAAAAGAAAAAGTCCCCGATAAACAGCACCCACTTCGGGTGTTTTCTGTTTATCGGAGACCTCTCATGTATGTCTGGACTAATCTTCCGATCAATTAAGATATATGACCTGACAAGGATTTAATGTAACCCTATTTCAGTTCGACCTTGCCGTCGTTATACCATCTATTCAGTTCAGCGCAATTTGTCCGTTCGGAGCAAATAGGTCAATTCGTTCATGCCTTCGGCTCATTTGTTTGGCAACCATATTGGCCTGACAATTTACACATTGCATTTTGGCGCAACCTTCCTTGTCGCGATAACCTGTAACAATTTTTCCACAGTTTGGACAATGGACAGTTGCTTGAATCCATTCTTTTTTCGCCATTTATTCTCCCTTCATATAAGCTTCAAATCAAAAATGTCATCAAACACTATCGTTTCTTTTCCGACCGTGAGTTTTCGGAAAACAAAATCAATGTTTCGCACTATGCCTTGAGTATAAAGATAGGTGTTTGTTCGGTAATGAACGATTTCCACATTCGAACCACTTCTCAGCTGATTTAACCGTTTAGAAAGCCTCGCTGCCTTTTCTTCAGAAGGCAGTCTTCTGGGGATATCAACCTTCTCTTGCTCACGCAAAAGAAGATCATAGCCCTTCAATGCAGCAAAGGGCATAAATTGCCTTGCTCGCTCTGTTTTGTTATACCTCTCCACCATTGTGTCCCCCTACTAATTTATTTCTAATTCTCGCTGTACACTTGTCCGTGTAGCTAATTCCTTTCAAAATCGCATTTTTACCATATCGCCGCTTGATATCCAAAACCGTCTTTTGTAGCTGTCTTTCCTTTTCCTCGGCGGTTAGATCGGTAAAAAGATCAAATGTCGCATAGCATTCATCAAGCAACCCATTGAGGGATATTCCAATCTGTCTTATGGGGCAGTTCGGCCTGACGATCTTTCGGTATCCTTCTGTAAAATGCTTGCGAAGCCTCTTGTATGAATTGGTTATCTCTTGAAGCTTCATGCTCATACTTGATGGCGGCCCGATATCCTTTGAATATCGGATAAAAAATGATATGGAAGAGCAGACGAGGTGTTGCTCAAACATTTCAAGTACCAACACATCCACCATCTCTTGCATCACATTCAAGGCGTCCTCGTAATTGTAGTCCTCAAAAAGGATCTGACTGTTTGACAGCGAGCGGCTCTTAGAACGATAGGCGTGAATGTCCGCTATGGTGCAAGGCTCTCTCCCCCAAGCGTGATCAATGAGAAATTCAGCATTTACTCCAAATTCTCGGTACATCCAATCCTCATCAAAATGCGCTATCCCGTAGAGATCGAAAATCCCCGCTTTTGCAAGACGTTTTGCTATTCCGTTTCCCACATTCCAAATATCAGTAATGGGACGGTGATGCCATATAGTTCGCCTAAACTCTTCCTCGTCAAGAACCCCCATAAAGTCTTTGGCTTTCTTAGCCGTTATGTCAAGCGCTACTTTGGCCAAGAAAAGGTTGGTTCCAATTCCTACTGTCGCGCGGATCCCTGTTTCCTTGTAGACCTCATCAATCAACATCTTGGCGATTTCCTTGTCATTTTTCTTGTAGAGCCGCTTGTATTGTGTGATATCGATAAAGCACTCGTCAACAGAATAAACGTGAATATCTTCGGCGCTGATAAATTTCAGATAGATGGAGTAAATATTAGCCGAATACTTCATATATAACCGCATTCTCGGCACAGCGGTGATATATTGCACCCTCGCGGGAATCTCAAATAACCGGCATCGATTCTTTATCCCCAACGCTCTCATAGCCGGGGTAATAGCAAGACAAATAGCCCCCCTGCCGCGTGACGGATCTGCCACAACAAGGTTTACCTTCATAGGATCAAGCCCTCTTTCCACGCTCTCCACTGATGCATAGAAGCTTTTCAGATCAATACACAAATAGCTCTTATCTTCCATGATCAAAGCTTTTTAATTACGTGTTGCGCGATACCTTGAATGTGGCACTCCTTTACGATGATGTCTTCCATATCTTTATTCGCCGGACGCAATCTAATTTGCTCCGTCTCGGGTTCGGGATAGTACATTTTCAACGTAGTCTCGCCGTCGACCAAAGCTACAACAATATCTCCCACAGAAGCATAGTTTTGTTTGCGAACCACGACCATGTCTCCATTCTCAATTCCCTTTTCAATCATAGAATCTCCATGAGTTCGAAGAATAAAAAAGTCTCCATTTCCAAAAAGAGTCACAGGGAGCGAAACGTATTCCTCAAAATTTTCCTCGGCAAACTCGAGGCCTCCACACGCAATGTTTCCGAGAATCGGAACCTGGACGGTTTTATTGCTTGACTTTCTCATTCGCTTCGTCTCAATAGACTTGCCGTTATAGTCAAGAATCCCCTTTTCCGTCATTTCCTTGAGATAGCTATGCACCGTTGTCTTTCCAATTCCAAGTTCTGTCGCAATCTCTTGAAGCGATGGACTCATATTGTGCTCAAAATGATACGCTTCAACACATTGGACGATTCTGTCCATAAGGGATTTATCTTTTTTTCTTATTCCTGCCATGTCGCCCTCCACAAACCGAACGATTCGTTCTTGATGTGGCTTTATTATATCATAATTTTTCTATTTGTCAAGAGCTTTTAAAAATTTTTATTATCGCATGGTTTCCCTTCTCCGCCCCAGAAAAAACATCCACATCAGAGCCGCACCAATAAAAAAGCACCCATCTAAACGATGAGTGCCTGGTTTTGAGTAGTACGGTTTCTACCACACAGCATCAATCAATTGTGAAATCACAATCGACAAACCGTGCATGTTGTTTGATCAAATAATCCTCTGATCCCCATCCAACGGAGGCATTCAAGGCCAAATCATGGGTCAACGGAATCTTATAGATCGTAAGCGCCCGGGCGGCATCAACGCCGTCGATGTAAAAGGGACTGTCAGGCTCGCTGTGGAGGAACCAATTTCCTTGCAATACACCGCAATTGCTACAGTGATTGCCGTAGTAGTAGCTTTTTGTTGTTTGTGAATATCCTCTGAAAAACTGATAGTTATCATTCAAGTGCTCCTGCAACTGCGGGGGGAGCCAATCCACATCGGAAATGAAGTTGACCTCCCCTTCGCAGTATTCGGAATGATCTCCATCGATCCAAAGATAGGAATCGGAAGCAAGCGAAACAACGGGTGTTTTGCGGTGACATTTGAAGCAAGTGTGCTCTCCAATGACTATGTAAAGATGATCTACAACAATCAAGTCTGCAGATGGATCTTGAAACCACCGGCAAAAAGCAGGATACTTGTCCTTATCCGAAACATACCACTTTTTGAGATCCGGATTCCATCTTGCGCCCAAAGCCTTGGCTTCTTCCTTTTCGGCATATGGGACATTTAACAGCAGAGACATGGACAGCTCCTTTCGTTGTAAGAGTTATTTGGCGTGTGGGGCGGTTCTATATACGACTAAGCAGTTCTTACAATGCTGACTCCAACCCTCGTGAATCTGTTAGGTTATCTAATTGAATCCACCGGCTCGCTTTTGAAACGATCCTGAAACAGGTGCCCGACTCGCTGATATTTAATGTTGTACCAATACACAAATCGTCCACAAAGACGTTTGAATATCTGCTCCAAGGATTCTGTCCCCTCTTTCAGGAGCAAATGAATATGATTCCCCATAAGGCAATAGGCAAAAAGCTCAAACTCGCACAGTTCCTTACAGTCTTTTAGGATATTGAGAAATTTATCATAATCCTCTTTGTCCTCGAAAATCTGTTGCTGATTGATCCCTCGGAGCATCACATGATAAATTCCACTTTCACTTTTCTTTCGCGCCTGTCTTGGCATACGGCATCACCCTTTTCATTGTAGCATCAAGGCTTGGATTTGTCAATACAAACGAAGAATTTATTCGGGATGATGGACCGCACACAGAACCGTCCCCTGTGCTATGTGATGACACGAGGGACGGCTATGGGCAACCGAGGGCGGTAGTGTCGCGCCCTCAAATCGCACATAGAACCGTCCCCTGTGCTATGCACGCTTCAATTCATCGCTGATCTCTACCCCTTTTTCAGTGGTCTCGAACCGTCCCCTGTGCTATTTTTCAGTGGTCTCAACCGTCCCCTGTGCTACTGTGCCAAAATCGCTATTTCAATAGTTGTACTAAATATGTTTTGAGCTTTTCTTCAAGTTTTCTTTGTCTTGGTGCCGAAAAGCCACTGGCGGGGCGATAGTATATCAGCTTACCAATAACAAAGTTGACGATTAAGAAAAGGTTTCCCCCCCTAAATGTGGGAACACTAGTTTTTTTCGCGCTCTCGAATTTCACATTTTCCTTAACACAGGCGAAGGTAATCGTATTAATGGTTAAAAAAGGAATGTTGTTTTCATTTAAAAATTTTGTATACTGTTCGTCGGCTTTTCGAAAATCTTCATCACAGTACTCACCAAAAAGCAAGAAACACAAAACCTCTAGTCGGAATCGTTCCAATCGAGAACAAATAATCAATCTGTTTTTCGAACTCAAATTATACACATTTTGCTTTTCTACATCAAATGCAGATTTTACATCTGACAAAAAAACTTCCATGGATTGAGGTCGAAAACTTATTTCCTTTCGCTCCCATTTTTGTAAATCCGGAGGTGCTATTAAAAATATTAATGTCACCGCTCCCCCAATTATCGAAAAGCACAAAAAGGCTACTGTAAAAAGTCGCATTGCTGTTTCATCCGAAAGATTAGCCAAACTACATATTATGGGAACAATAAATAATGACATTCCTAATATGCATCCTATGACGATCAAAATCTTACAAATGCGTTTTAGCATTTCAATTTCCCCTCCACTTAAGGCATGAGTATTATATCCGTTGATTGATAACTATTTTCTTTAAGGAATTCTCCATACCAAGTTGCAAAAGTCACTCCAAGCTTATCCGCTATGGTATAAAGAGCGGTGGCTCCTGCTTGAATTATTGTTTGCATGGTGTTTTTTATTGCATAATTTCCAATGAAACATTTAACAAAATGTTGCGGTTTAATCCATGTTGAGCCGATGGGAACCAATGCTGAGGCAAAGTGTCCTGTAGCCCACGAAATAGATCCATTGAGCAAAGTATCATCAACAATCGTATTAAGTGAATTTGAAATATTTTCTTTTGTTAATGCTTTTTGTTCAGAACCATTAATTGTTGCAGAAAACGAATTATAAGACAACAACTCATTTACCGCAGATTCGACAGCTGCACTCGAAAAACTTGCTGCCGCAATACTTCCTGTCGAAGCTACGATTGCACCATATGTCGCTCCTCCAGCAAATGCTCCCACAACCCCTTTGTTCCATTTTTCCCCGATGATGACATTTGTCAACACCTTAAATAAGCCTCCGATAAAACCTCCAACAAGAGCACATGCGGGAACCCACCAAGCACATCCATCCTTATCGATCCTATAAGTTGGATTGTTGCTACAATAAGAAAAAACATTGGAACCAAGAAGATCATTTCCAATTTGGCCATCGGCACTAATAAATCTTCCCCAACTCGGATTATAATACCGACTCTGCAAATAATACAGTTCGGTCTCCGAATCGAAGAAATAGCCACGATAGCGGAAGGGATTGTTGTAAGCAGCAGTACGATCCGTGGTGGAAATGCCGGAAGTATAAGTCAAGGTAGAATTGCCCCAAGCATCGTAAGTATACGTTGCAATCTTACTACCGCTTTCGTTATAGATAGCAATGATATCGCCTTGGAGATTCTTCTCAAAGATATACTTATTGAACACACCCGCCGCATTCGACTTGGATCTGTAGCGGAAGCCAATGGGGGAACCTGTCTCATCATACATATAGAGGAACAAGTAATAATCAAATTCTTCCGCAATTACAGTACTACCGTCAAGGGTATAGGTATGGGTCGTGCCATCAACGGTCTTACTGGTTCGGATACCCTCATCATTATAGGTGAAGGAGACGATCAATTCTTTGTTTGCATTATCGTACTCAACAAGGCGTCGGCCTTCCCAAGTCATATTGAGATACGAACCAATGCTCGTAGGATTACCGATCTCATCATAGGTGATTGCGTCGCCGTTAAAGCTGGTCAGCAGATCGCCCCAGCCTGTGGAATTGGTATCCGCATAAGTATAACCAATGGTTTCCTGTACCGTTCCCAAGGCTCCCGTAGTAAAGGCATAGCGTTTCTTGGCGGTAATATTACCTCCATTGTCGTAATAATACTCATAGCTATATCCCGTTGCGCGGTTATCCTCACGAACAAGCTGACCGAGGTCGTCGTATACATACTGATACTGTACTACACCGCTTGCATTGGTGATCCTGGTAATATTACCGTTGCTATCATAGGTGTAGTTATAGGTGTTACTTGTTACACCGTCTACCGACGTAACCAGCTTGGAAATCAACACCGACGTGGTCGATGTACCGTCTACTGTTCCGCCCTTATAGGTGTAGGAATAGCCAACACTTACCGTATCACTGCTACTGCCACGGAGCATCACGGTCTTTGCTGAAAGCCGATTCAATCCATCATATGTAGGAGTGATATAGAAATAGTCGTATGTATCGTGAGTGATTTTCAAACGCGATACGTTGCCCTCACTATCATACTGATAGGAATAGTTGTACGAATAATTGCCCACCGTCGATCCCGAATACGTATAGTCGCGGAAATAATGCACGGTTGCAACCAGGTTCTCGTCATTATACTCAACGACAGAACCGTTCAAATTCACAAGCGAGGTGGTGTCATATTCCACATAACTGCTCAATCGGCCGCTTGCATCATACTGATACAAAACTGCCTTTCCGGCGGCAACGTCGCAAAATTCCGAGAGGTTACCGTCCGCAGTATAAGAATATGTGTAACGCTTGGTAAGCGTTCCCGTACCATTATTATACCAGATTTCCGACACTCTGTCAAGGTCATCATATACATATCTTACGCTAAACCCGTTGCCATATTCTACGTTGTACAGCTTTCCGTTGTAAGAGTTGTACGTGTAATCGACCAGCTCGTAGTTCCCTGCCGAAATCGTATCGGTGTTTCCAAAGGTATCATAGGTAAAGGTATACGTGGTCGTGTCGGTATAGATGTCCGAAAGGCGGTTAAAGGAATCGTAGTCATACGATACCCATGCGGAGTTAGTTGCCGAAGAGTAGCTGTCGCTACTGCTACTATAGCTTGCGGGAAGGACCGAAACAAGATTTCCTATGGCATCATACGAATAGGCCATTCCCGTTGATTCATCGGGATTGATGGTGGCCAACGACACAAGGGACGGCTATGGGCGACCGAGGGCGGCAATATCGCTCCCCTCAAATCGCACACAGGACCGTCCCCTGTGCTACCACTTGTATTTAATTTGTAAACATTGTTTTGTTGCGTAAAAAAGTTGTTATTTCGTTATAAATAATAAGTTTCAATTACATTCCAATACGCTTATTAATCACATCAAATACAGATAAAGTCAACACCAAAAATTCGCCAGATACTTTAACAATCATAATCATAGTATTAATTATATTGTGCTTAATATCTTCTACCTGATTTTGGCAAATCATACTTTGCGTCCCTTATTTTTGTGCGTTAAGGGAAACGATATTTGTCGTATGTCTAATCATCAGCAAATGGATGATTACCATCCTGTTTAAGTCTCACCGTATACGTGGATTTGATGTTCTTCCGTTGCATACAGTACAGTTGCAGTTTCCTTGTCAAACTGCGTTTCCAACTGCCGCAGATGAGACACAAGAATCCACCGTATCCCACAGTCGCTAAAATACCAGAGCAACTGTTCCAGTGCCAGAGCTCCTTCCTCGTAGGCGGTGCTCTGAAATGTTTCATTGAGGAGAACCAATGCTCCTCTTGACAAGGAATTCACCATTGTCGCCAGCTCACGCACTTCTTGTTCGAATCGACCGACCGCTTCTAGGTCATCATTTTCTGCCTCAGCAAATTGCGATTCGATCTGTATATATGGTGTAATCGTAGCGGCTTGTGCTGGTATTGGCAAACCTGCTTGTGCCAGTACCTGCATACAGCCGATAGAGCGTAGATAGACCGTCTTTCCACATCCGTTTTTACCAAATATCAGCATTCCTTGATGGCATGTCAAATGCAGATCATTCGGCACAATATCGGTTGCAGACATTACCAGATACAAGTCGTACAGTTCTTGAATTTTTACGGTGTTGTCCATGGAGAATAGGGGGTAGCACAGTGGAATTTTTTTGTCTGTAAGCATCTCGGTATATTTAAGTCCTACATCATAAAAATCAAGCTCGTGATATATTCCCGAGAATTGCTCGAAAATCTGCATTGACAGCGAGGAAAACAAGCTTGAAAGGGCGGAAATAGCTGTCACCGCGAGAGTTTCATATGAATCACCCTTCGCAGGGTACAACCTCTCACACGGATGCGCCGATTGCATATGCTTGCGAAAAAAAGTCCGTTTTGGTTGCAAATTCGGGTCGGTGATTTGAATGTGTCTATGATCGATCAGCTGATATGACATGATCTTGCCGTTGTCATCCATCACGGTGCGAAAATCCAAAAAGCCTCCAGAATGCGAAGTTTCATATTTGCTGCAATAAATGAGTAGCATTTCAAATTTTTCCGCATAGACAATCCTTTGGCATGCTTCCGCAAACCTTTTTAATCCACTGGATTTGATAGATACTGTCGCCATCAGTTCCGCGAAGGCCCTGACAAACAGCAGGGAACGCTTGCAGCAGAGCGCGTTGATCGCAAGAATATTCCGTGCCGCGTCAATTGATCCGCTCCTCTCAATATTTATGCGAAAATCATCGTGTTTTGTCTGCTTTTGAAAAGCGCGTAATTCTTCAAATCGTTGATACAAAGATATTAGATCTACAAGCAATGTCGGGTTTGCTTGAAAATCCTTCAAAATCTCCTGCCGATAACGAATCACTTCTAAATCTGCAGTGAGATTGGACAGCATATGCAGGAAATATTTACGCTGTTTCTCGTCCGGACAGATGGTCTCAAACGAACGGTCAAGCGACAGATGTGACAAGACATGAGGTTTGATCGGCATATGTGTTACTTGTTCACTCGGAAACAACAGACTGAGTGTCATTTTTTCTCCTTTCGTCAAGAGATTTCCTGTCCAACCGATATTTTCGTAGAACATCCTCCGAATAGGATGATACACCACTATACGCCCGCACAATGCGATATGTCCGCCGATTGGCATCCTCTATATCCACTTGCGCAGACAGCAACGGGAATTCGCTCTCCTTTACCTTGTGAAAATGTGTAACATACAGTCCAAACTGTCCAGTTGTACGGATTGCCTTTGCCGTCTGCATAAGTAGAGCAAATCCTCGGGTACTATCGGCACCGCTGAACGTCTCATTGAACAGAAGAAACACATCCGAATCCGCGAGCATTTGATTGGCACGTATCAGTTCTTCATCGAGTCTTCCCGTGTCGTTGAATTGCTCGTCTGCTGGAAAATGTGTCAGTAGCGCTTTAAAGGGATAAATTAGGGCATCTCGTGCGAAAATTGGACACCCAGCCAGATACAACAACAGATTCATGCCAACGGTGCGCAAATAGGTAGTCTTGCCGCCGCCGTTTGCACCGATGAGGAAGAAAAAAGGTTCCGATTCGGTGAACTGTACATCATTTGGAACGATGGTATTGCAATGTTTCGAAAGCAGAGTCACGTTACACAGATCCCGAGCAATATACTGTCGGTGCTCAGATACCCTTGGGATACAGTACGGAACACCGTGTGAAGCGGCATTTTTTACCAATGTATAAATTTCGTCAAAAAACTCCAACATACAAAGCACATCAAGAGGCGCATTCCAGTTAACATCCCCGTAGCTTTCCATGGCAACATCCAGTGCGGCGGCATCCTCTGCGAACAATCGACAAATGGCGTTTGACAGCGACTCATCGGCTTTCACGCCTATCGTTTTTTTAGAGGGAACACTCAGCCCGAGATTGGTCGCACATACGGAGATTTCATCGAATTCATCGGCAAAATCACCATCCGGGGTAATCCAGTTTTTATCGGAAAAAGAAATCAAAAATTGCTGTTCTATGCTTTTTATCGGACTCTTCGGTGGAAAATGAACAGTAGCCGCGAACTCTGCACAAATCTCGCTGTAGTCAGCGATCGCCGTCAATTTCTCGCAAACCGTCGCATGCATTCGCAACAGCGCGGCGAAAGTAAAATGCCGCTCCAAGCGATGTGATGAGGTGCGCCAAAGCTCCAACGCGCGGCGGTATGCCCGCAAAGCTGCAATACAAGCGGTGATTTTTGTATAACACTCCGCAGATTGCATCTGTGAAAATAGTATTTGACGTCGGAAGATTTCAGCTTTGTCGCAAGGGTGAAGCAACATATTTACAGCAGTTTCCGAGAATATTTGCCGAAGTTGCAAATCCTCGCATATCTGAGTTGGCAATTTCATGAGGCAAGTCCTCCGTCAAGCAATCCAAGCAACCGCGACATCGAGTAGATCTCCGTCCCGTTTACCACATCGCTTGCACCGATAATCACTTCTGCCCCATGTATGGGCTGGTGGATGATTTCAAGGCAGGTAGGGTAGATAAGTAGGATATTTTTTGGTGATTTGATTTCCCATTCCATACGAAAATGACGGCGGAAATCGTAATCGGGAATCTTGTGTTTATGGCCTTCGATGGGGATACGTAATAAAATTGCTATTTGTGATGCGAACGCGACGAAACGCCGCAGAAACCAGCAGCCATCCCTCGTGAATACCAGTGTATCCGTGCGTCGCTTTAAACCGAACAACTTCACCGAAAGGATATGTACGGATGTTTCAATATAGAAATCACAGGCACGTCCGCGTTTGTGTCCCAACCACCACAGTGGGTGTGTGCCGTGGATGCTATATCCTTTTCGTAGACAAATTCGCGCGAGTCGGTGTCGCATCGAGATGCGCTTGACAAAGCAACGCACATACGGATATGCCAAAAGAATTGCGATGGTACTGATCAATATGACCCAGAATTCCATTTTTCAATACTCCTTTATATAGGTGGTTAAAATTACCCTATGCACTAATACCTTGGTAAAAAATAAGATGTGACAGAATGAATCTAGCTGCTCGAATGAGGGAGCATTTGACCCGCTAATCATTTTTGCATATTGCAGTAAACATATTTATTTTTCTTGCTCTGCACCCCTCGTCATAATATTCGGGTAAATTATTCATATACATTGCAGGACAGCCTTTACGACAGACTGAGGAAAGAAAGCAAGAGCATGAATTTAACGAGTTATAATTCCTAAGAAAATCTAGAACCGTTTGGGTGCGCTCACTTTCGATGATATGTTTTAATTCATCTGTATAAACATTACCAAGTGAAAACATGGTATTGTTAAACATTTGGCATAAATATACATTACCAAATACATCGATTCGTGGTGATATACTTAATTGGGTTGTCGTGGTGTCTAACCACGGACACAGATTATTGCTTTTTATTTTCGGAATATGCATGTCAAGTCTACTCTGGTATTTATTTTTTAATTCTGCTAATTTATCACAAACAGATATAATTTCATTTGCTAATAAAGAGATGTCATTTTTACATGTGCGCCCTTGTTGATTTATAATTGAAAAGCCAACGGCAGTAGCATTGTTATTGAGGGCAAATGCAATAATCTCATCCATATCATGAACATTGTACTTGTTAATCGTACATTTTAGTGACCATTTTATATTATTAGTATTTAATGAGGAAATATTTAAAATGGATTTCTCGTATGTACCTTCACCTCTTAGTGCATTATGAGATGCGCTATTTCCATCAATGGATATTTGTACACTTATTAAATCATTTGCAATCAATGCATCTATATGTTCACTAATCAATGTTCCATTAGTAATAAGGTTAACATGTACATTATAAATTTTACCTAAATGTATAATATCATCTATATCCGGATGTAATAAGGGTTCTCCCCCCGAAATTGAAACGACTTTTTCTTGATGAGCCAAATCTTTAAATAGTCGTTCGATTGTTTTTTTATCCATAAAGGCTCGATTAACAATCATAGAATTATTGTAGCAATGTTTGCAGTATAAGTTGCATTTATTTGTAATTTCTATATAAACAGAACCCAAGACCCGTTTTTGATTAACTTTCATAAACAATATCCTTTTCTATTAATGTTTGTCTAAACTGAACGATATCTTCAAGCACAATTGTAAAATCCACCTGATCATTAATGTGCTTAATATAATTACGAGCAATATGAGATACATTGTCCGATTTTAGCAAATTTTCAAAAAAATATTTAGCAGTTATATTTAATATCATAATATCTGATATTTTATTTTGATTATAAATAATAACAGCGTCATCCATTATTTCTAAGGTATAATAATCTTTGTTAAAATGTAACATAATACACCGCCTATATGATTTTTAACTATTATATAAATATGATAACTAAAACAATGTAAATGCTCAGTTTAATTACAAAAGTGATCGTTTAAAAATTGTTAATGTATCTTTTCTACTTGTTATGTTATTATTCAACCATGATTCCAGTCATCGCAAGTGCCGATGTCACGCGAATAACCACAACCTTGATCGAGATTATAACATGCATTAGGACAACCGAAACCACTATAAGCCAATGCATGAATCGTTTTTTCAAGGTCTTCTATCTTAATGTAAATAATTTCCGAATGGATATACATAAATTACCCTCCTTAATTTTTATATTTAAGCATTTACATTGTTTCTACGATATTATATAAAACGTGGCATATCATTCAGCCGCTTTGATTTTACTGATAGTTTGGATATTTCTTCAATGATATTTTTCTCTGTTGTGACCTTAAATTTCCACGGCTGACCGTTCTTGCCCGAAGTGCCCATGTTGCAGCCTCGATAACTTTATTTATACTCTCTACTTTTATCGCTTTGGGATTATACAATCTAACACTTCGTCGTGATATTATTCCGTCAAATATTTTCATAATTCTCTCAACACAAAATATCAATATATTTTTACTATTGACCTTATTATACCATATTTTCAACAAAAAATCAATATCTTTTTTCTAAATATTTTAAAAATATACAATATTTTCGATTTTGTATTTTGTTTATTTATTTGTGTGATGTTATTTGATATAATTACGATACAAAAGCACAACATTCATCTCCCTATAACGCAAAGAGCGCAACACGAAATGCATCGTGTTGCGCTCTTTGATTGTTTGTTCTTAACTTAACGGAATACTCCAAAATCACAAATATCCTCTCCAGACCAAGCGGCTGCTTTAATATGGATTGATAATTCTTGTGCCATTAAGGTAGTACATACGGGCTTTTGCCAAAGTTTTCTCATAACAGTTATCCTTTCTTAGTCGTTCGAGAACACTTTCAATTGTGCTCTCATCATATCAAAATACTTTCTATTTAAGCTGTAATAAATCGTTTTGCCTTCGTTTCTGATTTTGACTGCTCCAATTTTGGTCAGTATCGTAATATGGTGGTATGCGGTAGATCCTGAAAAGTTAAATGTCTTTTCCAAATCTTTGCAAGTTGCTTCTTTTCTTTCCAATAACAATTTTAAAATCTGTATACGGCTTGTTTCACTCAATGCACCGCACAGATCCTCAAGCGGACTTATTTTTTTAGCTTCGGCAATCTCGCTTATAACGGAAACATAATCGCATCCCAATAAATATACTGCACCTTCTTCAATCAAAAACAATCGTAGTTGGTATTTGTTTATTAAACAAAAAGAGGTATATAGAGTTTGTTCTCCTTCTCGCAAAAAGCTTAGATCTCGTACATCTTTTACATTTTCGCACAGAACCTCAAATGTTGTTTTGTTATGTGCTTCGAGAATAGTTTCATAATTTTCTTTGTAATAAGCCGAAAGCAAAATTTCTTTCTCTATTAATTCGTACTGAAGTGTTTGGAAGTAGGGCGTGGGATTGATGAAGAATTCGTACAACTTACTCTTTTCCTCGCCTGAGTATTTGGATGCTTTTATGTAGGTAAATAATTTTTCAGTTGAAGAAAAACATTCTTCCAAAGATTCTTGAGAAATATCGTACAGATAAAACTGTATCAGATTCCGTATCATTCCATCAGCATCAGAAAGAAGATTTTTAAAATATTTAAAATTGAAGTCGGTTGAAAAATGATCTTTGTATGGATTCATGTAAAACGTTGTTATAAAACAGCGACCATTCTTTATCGCATGATAAAAAACATAAAGATCGTCAGAGATATCTCCAAAATGCTGCAACGTTTCTTTTAAATATTTCTTGTAGGCTTCTTTTTTAGTCTCATCAGCAAGGCTATCGACACAAAGTTGTGTATTGAATTTGGCATAGAACAGATAATTCAAATCATAAAGAAATCCGGGATCTTTTATAACTTTGACATTTGGCATCCGTTTCACCCCCTCATTTTTAATTTCTTGGTATATTATATCATAATATATAAAACATTGCAATAGTTTGGTGAAAAATTTATCATTTTTTATTTTTATCAACAAAAAAAGACAATAATAATTTTCCTTTATGCTTTCTTTCGCGAAATCCCCTTTATGAATCCGTCTGCTGAGCATCACTTAATCCATATAATCGCAACATAGCCTGCACCCCATCATTTTTAGAAGTGCTGAAGTAACAAAACTTGTTCACGTCTCGGGCCAAAGCATATTGGATCATTTTGTCCTCTACCTTTCGACCGAGCGCGCGACATGAGAGTGAAAACAGGTCGACTGTCCGTCCGCAAATTCCCATTACACCAACAATACCAAGATCAGAAAAACGATCAGACAAACAGACAGTATACAGCTCATACTCTGGAAGCGCAATCCGCTCTCTTAACTGTTTCATCGTATATCGGACTCCATTGGTACACTTGTTGGTTCGTTGCGTTAATTCAGACACCCGTGCCAATTCATGAACCTCTGTCCTATGTATATCGATCTTCATTTCCAAGGAAGCAATATATTCGTCAAAGGAAGATGTATTTTCTTTGAGTGCTTCCCTTTTCTCGTTTTCTTTATAGGTATCCATTCTGCTTTTGACAGTTTTTAGATTGACCTCCGGCTTCAAATGAAAGAAAGACGACAGTTCATAATAAACGGTGTCGCGGTGATACCGTATTGTCTTCACCTCCGGAAACAGGGCTTTGACCGCTTCGATCTCAAATTGAGAATCGTCAACAAACACCATACTATCAAGCCCAATATTTAAGCTCTCCGAAATCGTCTTGATATTGTTCGGCTTATCGTCCCAATTACAACGAAAGCAACAGATGTGCTCCTGCTTCAACAGCATGCCGCTGTGCTCTTGAAACACCCTCAAAACGTCGGCTCGATCATTTTTTGTGCAGACAGCCAGCATAACCCCATGATAATACATATCAAGTAAAAAACGTTGAAAATCTTGAAATGGTCTCCCCAAGCCGCTACTTGATATTTGTATTCCTTCAAGACCGTCTTCCGACAGAATGCCGCCCCAAAGAACATTATCGCAATCAAGAATCAGACATTTTTCCGTTTTTCCGGTTTGAATTAATAATTGCTTATGCACTTGCTCTGCCATCAAGGAAATTAAAGATTTAGAATACGGTGCGTTCCATCTGTATTTTCCCTTTGGGTCATAGGCGTTGGAGACACCGTCCTTGGCGATCAGCCTTTTTAGATCAATATATACATCGCTTTTCAGCATATCGATCAAACCCAAATTAATCCTGTCAACCATGCCGTCGAAGATGGGGAGCGCTCCATATAAACCATCCTGCTGAAAACCGTAATCCTCCAACCCAAACCATATGACCTTTGCATTGGTGCTCGCTCGGATAAGCGAATAAAGGTGCCGGCATTGGTTGACAATTTCTCGTTCCAAGTCATCAAGCTTGATTTTCTCCACGATCATGTCATTGGATATATTGGGATACAAAGCCTCAAGGTTCAAGCATACTACAACCATATCTGCCTTACTCAGCTCAGCATTTTCCCCCTCAAATTCTTCGTAAGGGATAAAATATGTACCCATCTTCAGTTCGGATTGCGAAAGAGACTCGGCGATACACGTACTCCAATATGCTTCAAGCATAATATTCGCTACCAATACAATTCGATTCATTTCTATCCTCTCACAATTCTAAAGGTCCTGTCTTTGCTCGAGATATAGCGACTGCAAAACATCGATCATCTTCTGAACGGTGTTCATTTCCGAAATCAACAATTTAGAATCGGGAATTTCACATTCAAATTCTTCTTCCAGCCCAACTATGATCTGAATGAATGTAATGGAGTCGATTCCCAAATCAGCAAACTCTTGATCCAATTGTTCCGCCGTTATGGTGAACCTTTCCGAAAAATTAACAACGTTTAAAACCTTTTCTACTGTAACTTCCTTCATTTCTGTTCGCCTCTTAAAAATTCACCTGATGTTTAAATCATACCATAGCGCTTCTATATTTTCGTGCCTGCACTCGATACATTTCTGCGTACTTGCCATTCTGCAGCATCAGTTCATCGTGAGAACCACTTTCAACGATCTCCCCTTTATCAAACATATAGATCTTATCTGCCATCCGCGTGGTGGAAAGTCTATGCGATATAAAGATAACCGTTCTGCCCTCGGCATTTTTCAATATTGATTGGTTAAGTTCGTACTCAGCGATAGGATCAAGCGCGCTCGAGGGCTCGTCCATGATGATCAGTTCAAACTGTCTTGCAAAGACACGCGCAATGGCGATCTTCTGCGATTCACCACCGGAAAGACCTACACCCTCTTTGCTGAACTCAGTCGTCAGCTGCGAATGAATACCATTTGGCAGTTGCTTCAGCTTTTCATCAAAGGACGCGGCACGGAGTGCATACATAACAGCCTCTTCATCGGCATCGGTATATTCGCCGCCCATGACGTTCTCCGCGATCGTCGCCGCAAAAACCTTGTAGTCCTGGAACACGGCACCTATATGCTCTCGGTATTTCTCGGGCGCATACTCGGTAATATTTCGCCCGTTATATAGAATCTCTCCATTGTTCGCATCGTACAATCTCATCAGAAGCTTGATAAGTGTGGTCTTTCCCGCACCGTTGTATCCGACAAAAGCAACCTTTTCTCCCTTTCTGATTTCGAGATTCAACCCCTTGAGTGTCTTTTTATCACCCTTTGTGAAGGGATATACAAAATCCAGATCCTTTATCGTCATAGCCTCAAATGCGGGCACATCGGTTTCCTCACCTTTGATCGTTGGCTCATACTCAATGAACTTCTTTACCTTTTCAATATAAAGACTATGTTCATTGAACTTATTAAGATAATTACCAATATCGTCAATCGTCCAATAGAGCTTGAAGCTTGCGGTAATACTTGCCGAGAAGCTACCGAGCGAAAGCGAAGGATCAACGATATACCGCACGATCAGATAGCTTGTAACACCTGCCGATGGAAGAACGTTAGTAAGCATGGATGAGATCAACGAAAAGCCAAAGATCTTACCCATATACTTTTTGATACAAGAGATCTTGGTTTCCGTGGTTGTCTTGTAATCGTTTCGCAAATGATCTGCGATGCCGCCTTGTCGCAACTCCTTTGCATAATCTTGGAGGTAAAACACTCTTCCGATGTAACTGAGCTTGCGGTTTATGGGGTTCATTTCAACATTCTTATCATATCGAATCTTGTTGAGTTTGTTTTTGATAACAAATCCCAGACTTACCGAAACAAGAAGCACCACCGCAACGACCCAATCCATCGATACAAGAAGTCCGAATATTGCCGCGCTCGCAACGATACGATTTATGAAAATGCTGAAGTTCTCCATGATTAGCACGGTTCTGTTGTCCGCTTCTCGGATCGCCCAAATGAAATCATTGTAAAACTCGGGATCGTCATAGCAGCTTTGGTCAAGCTCGCGCGCTTTTTTATAAAGTTCGTTCTGTATGCATTCGTGTAAGGTCAGCTTGACCTTTGGTATATAAACCTCAAGGCGCCATTTGTTGAAAAGTTCGAATGCTGCATTGTAACCTGCGACAAGCAGTATCCAAAAAAGAACGGTTTTAAATTCGGTTCCTGCTTCAATAGCATCAAAAATATATTTGGTGAACAACACGCCAATAATATGCCACGCACCACGCCCAAACGCTTCACAAAGAGTGACAACTGTATAGGAAGGAGTATATTTAAAGGCATACTTGAGCATGAACCATAGATTCTTTGCCACTCTTACGAAGCCATGTCGCTTTGCTTTTTCATTGCTCATACTGTCACCTCCTCTGTATCTGCGTAAGTATCCGCTTGCTTGTGCCACATATCCGCATATTTGGCATCAAGCGCAAGGAGCTCCTTATGCGTTCCCTGTTCAATGATCTCGCCGTTTTCAAACATATATATGCGATCTGCCATTGTGGCACTTGACAGTCGGTGAGAAATAAAGAAAACCGTCTTTCCTTCACAGGCCTCAAACATATTGCGATACATTTCCTGCTCAGCTATCGGATCAAGTGCCGAAGTGGGCTCGTCCATAATAACGATCTCTTGCTTACCCGCAAATATCCTGGCAATGGAAAGCTTCTGCGCTTCCCCGCCCGAGAACATCGCGCCATTATTGTCGAACTCTCTTGTCACATTTGAATCAACACCATTTGAAAGTGCTTCGATCTTGCTGTAGATACCCGTTCTTTTAAGTGCTTCCTTCACCGTTTCTCTGTCTTCATCAGTAATATTGCCGCGAAGCATTACGTTCTCTGCAACCGTGGTTGCAAAAAGGCGATAGTCCTGGAATACCGTTCCGAAAAGGCCTCGATAAGAAGAAAGGCGATAATTCTTGATATTTTCGCCATTTATGAGGATCTCACCCTCATTCGGGTCATATAAGCGTTGCAAAAGCTTGATGAGCGTTGTTTTTCCTGCACCATTATGCCCCACAATCGCAATTTTCTCGCCAACATTCACCGTCAAATTAACATTTGACAGTGCGGGCGTTTTCTGACCTTCATAGCCAAAGGTCAGATTTCTCAATTCTAACTTTTCGAAAGAAGACACTATGGGCGCGTTTTCGTCTTCTGCAATATGTACCTCGTATTCCAAAAAATTGCGAAGATTATCTACGTAAAGAGAATTTTCATCGAGTTTGAAAAACACATTACCCATATAGTTGACGTTGCTGGCTATATTGGAGATCGAATTAATTACCACAAAGCAATCACCAAGAAGCATATTCTTTGCCACCAACGTTTTGAAGGCTGCAAGTACGATTGTTCCCGAGTAAACGACCACATCGAAAACGAAATCGAACAAATAGCGAAAAAACATCATTTTATATCCGTACTTGTTGACGATCTCCTTCATTTCGGCAACACTTGAATGCATACGCTTATGCATTACCTTCCACATTTCCGTGAGGCGCATTTCCTTAGAAAAGTCATTCAGATAAAAGGTTCTGCGCACATATCCGCGCTGTCTTACCATCTCCTTGTTTCGCATATCGTATTCGTACTTGAGACGATTTCGCTTTTTGCCAATGAGAAGCGTACAAAGGAACGGCAAAAAAGCAAGAATTAAAAACACAGGATCGATGGTAATAATCAAAGTTCCCACAGCAAAAACGTTGATTGTAATCCAAACAGCATCCAGGAGGTTGTTCATAACTGCGTAGGCTCTATTCGCGGCTTCTCCCGTTGCCTTTACGTATGTGTCGTAAAACGCCGAACTTTCAAAGCAAGCAAGGTCAACGGTAGCGGCCTTCTTTTGAAGCAGATCCTGAATATATGCTTCCACCTTAGGCTGCTTGAGTTCCATATAACATCTCGAAATGTTCTGAAAAACCATATACAAAACGGAATAGGCGAACATGCACCCGAGCGTTATCAAAATAACCTTTAACTCCTCTCCCTCTTGCAATGCATTGAGGGCATATTTATATAGGTATGTATTGAGCAAAAAGGAATGAACCGAACTGAGCACAGTAGAGATAAAGGCAAATATGAGAACCCCAGGGCATGCTTTTATAATCAAATCAAGCATATAGCCGTTGTTCTTAAAGGTGCGTTTCCAATTGATCCTTCCCTGTTTCTTTTCTTTTTTCATATTCTCCACCAGATGATTCCTTACATATTTTCTTGATTAATACGGATTTTTTCCATGTCCGAAGCCGTTAAAAGACTTTGCAGATATTGAGGCAAGTTTGAATGAAAAAGCCTCTGAAAAAGCGGAACATTCCAACGTTTACGTTCCCTGTCATTTAGACCAAAGCTATCTAACAAAGCCTCGTCCCGTTCATTGGACAGCAGATCAATATACGGCACTATAATAGAATCATTGAATATTTCCATCGTATGTGCCAGGCATACATATACATATCTTCCAACATTAAGGTTGCGAGACAGCTCCGCAATCCGACCTGCAGACGGCTTCAAATTCCGAAGATAAAAATATATATCGCAAAACAATCCCAGCCGCAAGCTTCCCTTAGATAACAGATAAATGGAATTCATATCCTTATAATGGTGCAAGCACAATGCAATAAACTCCATTTCGGGCAACAACTTATAGATATTTACATCAAACAACGTATCGCTTTGGCGGCACGATAGCACTTCATCCATATCCGCGCGCTGTTCGCATTCTCCCCATAGAATGTCCATATTGACATCCAGGTTGACATACGGACAAAGCTTGTTTGTTGTTTCTTTGATAAAAGGCGCCGTTTGGTGACTCATAGCAGTCTGATATAAAATTTCCTTGCGCGTAAATGGCACTATACCATTCTCTGTCACACGCCCTTGAACAAAACCGCACTCCTTCAGCAAACGCTTTGCCTCATCTGCATCTCTGCGGTGAATCAAAATATCAATATCACCCGAAACCCGCAATAAAGGGTCACCATAAACAGCAGAAGACAATACCGCTCCTTTGACCACTGCATATGGAAACGTAACATTTTTAAGAAACGGCTCACACGCGCGATACCGCTCTTTGATCGCTGCATGATTTACTACTCGCTCCAACAATTCCGTATGACTTTCGTTTCGCTTGATCAACGCATAGCATCGATGTGAAGATAAAAGATTTGATATATCACCATTCGGCTCTTGACCATTCACACATGCGCGTACAGCTTCAACAATTTGATCTGTTATCACCTCGCCACCTCCTCAAATTCATTTTATGTTTATCGAAAATCATTATTTTTCAACCTTTTTTTCTTTTATTTTCAATTTTTTTTGAAAATACACCTTATAGGACATTGCAAAATTCGATAATTAAAGATATAATGTTGGCAGGAGGTAAAAAATATGTCATCCCGCAACAACTTAGGCAAAAATTTAAAACAATATCGAAAGCATCTGCGTATCTCTCAAGAAATATTGGGAGATATGACAGGAATGCCACAACAATCCATCTGCAAAATTGAAAGATGTCAAAGGAACATTTCAGTTGACACGCTCGACAAGTTAAGCTCCGGAATGGGCATCCCGACATATCAACTTTTGATGGAACCAAACATCACACAGCAACAGGACTGCCAAGAAAATGAGGACACTTGAACATGAACTTTATATTTCGAAAAAAGAATCGATACCATGTAATTAAAACAACTGATCAAAACGATGGGATCCGTTACGGCATTGCGTCGGAAACGGACCCAAATATTTTTGTTTTGGATATCAGCACCGATCGCAAATTCGTTACCCAACTCAACCGAAAATGTAACAAAGGAAACCTGTCACCGTTGCATTTAGTCGACGTCGTTGAAGACGAGCTCCCATAGCCACAATAACTCTTATGAGAGATAAAGCGCTTTTTATTTTTTGATATGCATATCTAAAAACTGCAATTTCCGGAAAAGGCAGTTTCCGTCTTCCGCAAGTGGATCTCCGAAATTATTGACTGCCTCCGCCAGGCACCCCTTGCCACAACCGGAGCGCAATAAGCATTTTCCGCAACCATAATCTGTGGTTAACCGCCTTTGGGCCAAAGCAACGAGGTCATCCACACGATCAAGCACATCTTGTTCTTTAAAATCAAAAATATTTCCTATGGAGAACGCATCCGAATACAATGTTTGACACGGCTGTATCCCTCCATTGGTTTTAATACATATCGACATGTGCTCCGAATTATCGGTATAAGGACATTTAACAGTACACATGGGTAAATAAGCTTCTATATTGTACTTTTCATTAAGCCCTTTCACCGTTCGCAACACTGATAATTTTTGTTGGGGTGTAAGCGCCTTACTTTCCCATCCCTCTGACGCGTTTCCTGAATTGTAAATATAGGCAAATTCAGGCATGCAATTCAGCGAGATAGCCAGATGGTAGAAGGCTTCCACATCCTCAAGATTATGCTGTGAAACGACCATTTTCAAAAGCGGCTTTTGCGTGGGAAGGTGCAATTTGCGAACAAATGCTACTGCACGGTCAAAATGCAATGCCCCACGTGTCAAACAATTGGATTTTTCACTCGCACCGTCTAGGCTGACCTGCACCGTTACGTTTTCGTGCGAATTCAAAAAATCGATCCACGTCTCATCATGCACAGTCCCATTGGTTACAAAGCCATACTGAAACTGCGTGTGTCGATCGAGAAGCTGTAGCAAATCATGAAAATGAGTATGTAACGAAGGCTCACCGCCGGAAAAGAGAAAACGCTTGGCGCCATATCGGGAACATAACCGGAGAATATACTCAATTTGTTCAATCGATATTTCTTGAGTGTGAATGTTCTGCCCCGAACGGTTATAGCAGGTCACACAATTCAAATTGCAACGGTTAGTAATTTCGGTATAAACGGTCTGCCATCTCATTGTACGATCACCACTTTTTTGGCAATACATTCCGCCAAAAATTCTTCCACATCGCCGCGAATATCCTCAGGAGTCACATCGTATATCTCACACAATTTGTCAAGCAAAGCCTCCATCGTGCAGGTACTGCTCAAGCAATTCAAGATATCCACACCCGGTTCGTCAAAGAAATGAGTGTCGCCGCTTTCGGGATCAAAAACGGCAAGAGAGGTTTGATCCGCGGCAATATAGTCCATAGCTTCATTTTTTTGATAGGTCATAGTTTTATCCTCTACTTTCTTTACGTATTGTAGATAAAAGCGATAGATCCCGCTTTTTCTTGTTGTTTCCGCATTGTAAGCATTCTTGCGGAAGGCCCGGTTTACCAGGAAGGATAGTATTATCGCCGATTGTGAAAATGTATCGGGCATTTCTCCGTTTCTCTGTACCACCTTGCCGGCAATTTGCTCATACGTCACATCCTCCAAACGGAAGGCATTATCTCCCTTGCAATAATAACGTTCGTTTTTTATCATGAGCAAGCGATGAATCAGCAGCTCATCATTTTTATAGCGAAAAACCAGGATATCGCCAACTTCATAGGAATCGTATCGGCGAATGGTTACCACATCACCGGCATACAACGACGGTTCCATACTGATGCCCGACACGGTAATATTCACCTCGCGGCCGCCTTTTAGCTGTGCATATAGCACATTATGTAAAAGATTCGGTTGCATATTGCTCGATCACCTCTTTCACAAAATTCATGTTACTATAGCGCAGGCATTTACAATGTCGCGCAGCTATCCCCGCCAAGAATTGCAAATATTTCGGCGTGATCGGATATACCATAATAGGGGCCTTCATCAATGCGGCGATCTTCTCTACCGCCGTCATTGGCAAAACTGTATTCTGATCCCCCGTGCGTTCGATAAAAAAGATCTCGCCAAGAGGAACTGCTCGTTCAACACAATTCGACGGTGTGTAAGAGTAGCGGCACGCACCGTTGTTCTCATGAAATCTCTGCAAATTCTCAGGCAAAGCGCTATGCCGCTTCAAAACCTCGACTCCCCCTTCCCGCAAGTGAAGTGGCATAGAAAACGGATAAATCTCAAGACTACTTCGGTCAAGCAGTACACAATCCTCGGTAAGGTAACCGCAACCACAAGAAGTCAAATAACTCGTCAGAGTTGTTTTACCCGTCGTTGTCGGTGCCAAAAAAACGTAGCCCTTCCCTTTCCATTCCACAGCGGCACCATGCAAAGCAAATACTGCCTCGTCGTAAGTCGGGTGTTCAAACAAAAAGCTCTCCACACAGAAAAGAGGCAGTGAGGTCTGTGTCACAGTTTCTCCAAGGGTGACAACATAACCGTATTCGCTACTTTTTTTGATGCGTATATCCGCAATTCTGTTCGAACTACAAACATTGATATAATGTCCATACTTCTTCTCAAGTTCCAAGCGTACTTCGGGGCAATCGACCTCAATAACTCGCTCGATTTGGAACGGCATTTTTAACAACAGTGATTTCAAACCTTTCACCCACCTTACAATTTCTTTTTTATTATAGCATAAACCAGCAGAAATTTCCACAATTTTGATAAAATATTTTCAAAAACATAAAAACCAGCAAAAAAAGCATCTACCCGCGCTTTTTTGACAAAAAAGGCGACCAAATTATTTGATCGCCTTATCCGTCCTTTTTTTGATACATCGCCTCTTTTACGATTGAATATATTTTTTCAAAAGTTCAATAACGTCTTTCATGAAATGTTTGTCTATGCTATAATAAATGGTTTTTCCTTTACTGTTCACCTTTAAGAGCCCTGCTTTACTCATAAGCGAAAGATGATGATAGGCCGTAGAACCCGAGAAGTCGAAAAAACGTTCCAAATCCTTGCATGTCACTTCTTTCTGCTCGCGCAAAAGATTTAAAATATCCACTCGATTTTTTTCGCACAAGGCATGGCCAAAAGCTTCAAGGGGCAATTCTGTTTGATGCGCTGGCTTTTTCGTAACAGATTCATATTGGGTTCCCAACACATACAGGTATGCATCCTGATTAGAGATTAAGCGAAAGTGAAATCGATCCAACAAACAATACGAAACATATTCTGTTTTCTCCTGCTCGAATTTGCCATGCCCATTGTTTTTCATTTTTTCATTCAAGGCATTCAACGCAATGGGATCATACGCATCTATAATATCTTTATAATGCGCTTTGTAATAATCGGATAACAAAGACTGCTTCTCTGAAAGGGTGCGCTGAAGAAGCATAATGTACGGTGCAGGATTCATGAAGAATTCATATAGTTTGAGCTTTTCTTCAATCGAGTAGTTTGACGCCTTAATATGATCAAATAATACATCTTTGGAATTCAAGCATTCAGCCAATTGTTGATCTTCCATCGCATCAAAGTAAAAGGCAATCATTTTGCCAACAACACAATTATGGTCTGCTAATTCTTGCTGTAAATAATCAATATTATATTTATTAACAAAGTCAGTCTCTAAGCTTTTCAAACAGCAAGAATCAAAAAAAGTCTGCTCGCCGATTTCAATGGTGTGAAAAAACACGTACAACTCTTCCGGCAAGTTCCCAAACCGAAGTTGAATTTCTCTATATAACTCAGTACATTCTGCGGTCTTCTTGTATGATGACGCCTTTTCTGACAAGACTTGATAATTAAATCTCAAATAAAAAATGAAATACAAGTCCCACAAAAAACCGGATTCTTGATGCATTAAAAACTTTTTCAAAGCGATCCTCCCGTTATCAATAGATGTTTTTCTTCTCATTTATTGTTCCTCTATCATTATAATAGATGAACAAAAGAGAAGCAAAAAAACACCTATGCCCCATAAAAAGAAAAAGAGCATTGAGATTTTTACGCAATAAACCACAACATCTTGACTTTATGAGGCATTTGTGTTAAAATTAAGTAGTTTACAGTGCGTCTATTATAATGATAAACGCGATGATAAACGCGATAAGCGAACAAAAAAAATTAGAGCAGTTTTCCCAATCGATTCATAAACTCTCTCTTGTGTTCCATAAAGGAATGAACATATCGTTTGAGTGTGATCGTGGGATTCTTATGTCCGAGAATTTCGGATAGAGATTTCACATCCATTCCGCACTCAATGGCGCGAGTTGCGAAGGTGTGTCGGAGTGCATGAAATCCGTGATGGGAAATCTTTTGTTTTTGAAGGAGCAATTCAAAGCTGCGCTGATAGGAGCGAACCGTAATGATCTTATTGCCGTTCCCTACCACGTACTTTGATGTGCTTCTCTTTTTTATTTCTCGCAAATGTGGAATAAGCTGTTTTGGAATAGGTATTGTTCTCTTGGAGCTTTCGGTCTTTGGCGTTCCCGTAATCCTACAACTCTTTCCGTTTTCGCCTCGTCCATCGTAACAAGTCTTTGTCACGGATAGCTCTGCTTTCAAAAAATCAATGTCCGACCATTCAAGAGCCAATAACTCACCGATACGAAGCCCGGTATAAAGGCAAAGAATAATGCCAAACATCTTATCTCGCTTGTCCGAAAGTACCGCTTGTTCGATTATCTTCTGTTCTTCTTTGCTAAAACTCTCTATTGGCTTTTCGCTTGTCTTGGGACGCTTGATCTTGTCAACGTGAATCTCCCTTGTCAGACCGAGAATATACGCCATTGACAAAGAGGATTGAAGAACCAATATGATGCAATTCACGGAATTTGGGGCAAGGCCTTTGCCCGTTTTGGCGTTCCCTTTCTGAGAAAGATCAACGATATATCTCTGCAAAATAATGGGAGTGAGGTCCTCCATGTCATAATCTCCGAGCGCAGGTATAAGCCGCTTATTGATGACATTCTCATATTGCCTGTAGGTTCTCGGCTTTACTGACTCCTTTTCGTATAGTTCCAACCAATCGTGTAACCATTCCTTGTATTTCATTTTCATCTCCTACCTTTATAGTTTTTATTATGTCCCGCTAAACAAAAACGAAGCCGAATATTTTTGCATACTCGGCTTCTTGCGTTATTTGAGGAATAGTTTGCACCACCCTCTCATTGTCATATTCAGATATACACTATTATATCATTTTTCGACAGTTTTTTCAATATAGACGGCGTTGCTCACCGAGTAATCCCGCCCAAAGTTCTGCATTTTCGGAACTTAAAAGCTCCGACAGCATTTGTTTTTGTTGATCAGTAAAGCAGTATTGAGCCGCGATCTGAGCTGCGCTTTTGGACGTGGTTATGACGGTAACGTAAACGGTGCTTATCTCCTCTATCACTTCTACTATGTTTCCATTAGCATCTGTCTCTTGCTTTGTGACGCAGCTTGTATGAGTTTCACTCATCAAGGATAAGTTGTGCATATCCCAAAAGACCGTGCGGAGGGCAGCGGCTTTGCTTTCATCAAAGATCGCTACCTCTTGCGGATTGTCGCTATCAAGGTTGAGCTTTACCGCATACACGGCAATCACTTCTTCCCATCCCGCTAAAGAGCCTTCACAACTCAGAACATCGTAATAGACCGTAGCCGCAAGCCCGTTTTCCTTTTCGTGATGCTCTCTTTCAAGATCACGCGTCACACTGTAAATCGTTATCTCACTATCTTCAGCCGGAACGAATATGGCATACACCGAGCCGACCACACAAGCTACGATAACGATGATTACGATAATGAGTACAGCAACCCAACCACCTGCCACAATCGCAGCAATAATGCCTTTTACGGCAGCCACAACCGCTTTTGCGGCGGCGATAATTGCCTTAACCGCTACCTTAACAAATTTGACCGTAGCAATCGCGGCACGCTTTATAAGCTGTGCCGCCTTTACTGCTCCTTTTGCCGCCGCTTTGGTGCCTTTGACCGTTGATTTCGCAGTAGTCTTTGCGCCCTTAACGGCGGTCTTTGTTCCCTTCACGGTGTTCTTCGGTGCCTTGCTTGCCGTCTTAATTCCCTTCTTGGGTGCTTCAAGCATCGGTCTTTGCGGTGAGGGTAATTGTTTCAAGTTGGGATTCGGTTTCGGCTTTCTCGGTCGATTCCGCCACTTCTGAATATTCTTCCGAGTTTCCTTTACTCCCCACCGTCCGACCTTGTTAGCGCCTACAACCGTCATTCGCGCGATACGTTCTTCTTTATCTTGAAGCTCACTTCCTGCATAATCGGTTTCTGACTCATAGCCTACGTTCTGCGTTTGCTCCGCAGAACTGTGAAGCGAGGATACGCCTGTCTTGGATTTCTGCGCGAGAGTATCAGCGCGGTCGAATGTCTTGATGGTTTTAAGGGATTCTCTTGTTTTGATCTTCACGCGCTCACCTCCAATCCTTACTCACCAGGCTTGGTGGTCATCAGCTTATAGAGCTGTGTATCCTTCGGGAAATTGTTGACGAAAGGCACAAGCGCACCGCCGATCTTGACAAGTCCGTGACCCGCTTCTACGTTGGTGATATAAGACATTTGAAGATCGGAAATACCCATCAGTTCTGCAAGCTGTTCGCGGTCGGTCGCGGCTTGGTTGAGCATAATGACAAGCTCGGAGTTCGCAAGCATCGTTCTCGCTGTATGGCTCTGCAACAGATCTTCCACGTTCTGCGTAATACCGAGGATATAAGCGTTGTACTTACGCACCTTCTTCCACATAGTAAAGAGGAAGTTTGCAGAGTAGTCGTGTTGGAACAAAAGGTAGATCTCGTCGATGAAGATATACGTCTTTCTTCCCTTCGCTCTGTTCTCGGTGATACGGTTGAGGATGCTGTCAAGCACTACAAGCATACCGATAGGCATAAGCTGTTTGCCAAGCTCGTGAATGTCATAGCAGATAAAGCGGCTACGGGTGTTCACGTTGGTCTGCTGTGCAAAGGTGTTAAGTGAACCGTCGGTGAAAAGCTCGATTGCAAGTGCAATATCCTGTGCTACAACCTCGCTCTGCTGAAGGAGTACCTCTCGGAAGTCCTTGAGAGTAGGCGGTTCGGCAACACAGCCACCGAGCATATAGTCGCGGTACACGATAGAGGTACAACGGTCGATGATCGACTTCTCTTTCGCTCCAAGTCCTCCGTTCATGACCTGCTCACAGAGAGACAAAATAAACTCAGATTTGAGAGTTACGGGATTTGCACCGTCCGCATAGTCGCGGTTCATCGCCATAGCATTGATGTGGTTCTTACTCGTTGCAGATACCACGACCGTCTCTCCACCAAAGGCTTCGGTCAAAAGGGTGTACTCGCGCTCGGGGTCGATTACGATCACGTCAGCGTTCTTGTCCGAGAGAAGCAGGCTTGTCAGCTCTTGCTTTGCCATCATTGACTTACCCGAACCGGAAACACCCGTGATAAAGGAGTTTCCGTTAAGCAGTTCTCCACGGTTGACCATAATCATATTCTTGCTGATCGCGTTGTTACCGATATAAAGACCGTTCTTGTGGCATACCTCTTGAACGTGAAACGGCATAAACACCGCAAGGCTCTCGGTAGTGAGAGTTCTGCGGATATTCAGCTTTGTACCACCATAAGGCAAGCAGGTATTGAGTCCTTCAAGCTGCTGCCAACGAAGTACCGACATAGAGCAAAGGTGTTTTCTCGCACACTGCAAAATACTCTCGGTGTCCGCGTCAAGCTGTTCCTTGCTATCTGCACTATGAACGAGGGTGATGAGTGCGGGAATCATTCGCTGATCTCGCGCCACAAGGTCGTTGAGAAATTCTCTGCTCTCCTCGCGCTGACGCTCCATATCATAAGGGATCGCCGCCGAGAAGTTGTTGTTCTGATTCTGCTTTCTCTGCCAATTCGATATATTGGTCTCAACCGCAAGTAGCTTACTTTCGCCCTGCCTTACCGCTTGATCCATAGGGATAGGGTCTGCGTCGATAGACAGCATAAGGCTACGGTCAATATCTGTCAGCTCCGCGATAAAGCTATCCTTGATAAAATTGGCATAGTCCTTGAGGTACAGAACTCTTGCAAAGCGACCGTCCATCTTAAAGTAGTCGCTTCGGAACTCAAGGGATTGCGGCGCAAGTGCGATCTTGAAATCGTGACCTCTCTTGGCATTGAGGAATCGGTCATATCTGAAATCGTCCTCATATCCCTTGTGGAAGAAATCGTAAAGCATACGAATCTTATCTTCCTCGCCCACTTCCTCAAACTTTGAGCCAAGCTTGGAAAAGAGCGTGGTGAACTCTGCACCTACGCGGTTGAAATATCCCTTTGCTTCTTCAAGGGTTTTCTTTTCCACCGTAATCGTCATAAACTTGTCCTGCACAACGCCTGCCGAAAGGTTAGCGTTTCGCTCCAGGACAGAGTTGTACTCTCTGCGATAGCGGTCAAGGCTATCTCCAACAAGGGGGAGCATATTGCGCTCCTCAAACTTGCTTTTCTGAATACGGCGGTTATTGATTGTGATCTTGGTCGTGGCTCCGCTGTCAAGGGAGTTCAGAATCTCGGAATAACCGAGGAACATTCCCTCTTTATCTTCTCTTGAAGCCACGGCATAATTAATATCGGTAAAGGTAAAGGTCTTTGACCACAGATTTCTCCCCACAAGGAAGATACCGTCCTCATAGACCCCTTGGATCGGAATAGCCTGCTCCACGTTTGTGGGAACGGCATCCGGCTCTACCGTTTTCTTTTTCGGCTGAAAGATACTCATTTTGCCTCCTTGTTCTTAACGTATTTTTCGTTCTTGCCCGTAAAGGTGAGATATTTCGGCATAAGGATCTCACTCCTTATCCAAGCTCGCGCGATCTGCTCCGCATACATTCCATTATATCGGATAAAACCGAGTGCCGCGAAAGGTGCGGCTCCGAGCATACAGAGCCAAGAGAGCGTTTCCGTTCCCATAAAAGAACGGCAGCCGAAATAGATTCCGACTGCCGCACCGCAAGCAAGGATAGCGAAGATAAACTGTCTCACCGATAAGCCAAAGAACATTGTTTCGTTGTATTCTTTTATCTCCTTGTTTATCTTGATTTCCATAGGCTCTCCTTATCGTGCTTCTGTTTCTTTTGGTTTCTTGTCTTTTACGGGGAGAATATACAGATCCCCATCTTTGGTTTTGAAACGGACGGAATATCCGAGCTGTTTGAGTGCCTTGCACACCTCGGGCGCGTGTTCTGTCTTGGGCTTACAAGTGCCGATTCGAGTAAACAGAACCACATCACCATACCACGGCTTATCCTTGAAGTTCTCGATGTGCATAAAGAGATCTTCCTTACCCTCTGCTTTATACAAGGTCAAAAGGTCAACTCCGTCGTAATCGAAGTTCTCACGCATTTGTGCCGAGGTTACGTTGTTCTTCAAGCAGTATTCAAGATACTGCTGCAAGCCTTTCGGAAAGATAATCGAATCTGCCCCGAACTCATCCACACAAAACCACACGTCGCTGTGCGCGTCAATATCGAACTCAATGATCTCGAAGTTGTCCTCCAAATAAGAGAACAAAAGCCAATCGGGATCAAAGTCCAACGAATTGCACACGTCCTCTGCATCCGAGAAAGGAAAGAACAAAATCGTCTCTCCCCTTTCATTGGATGCCGCAACTACGGTTTCCTTCGGGTCAAATTTCTTCATAAGGATATACATAAACTTGTAGTCCTCGGTGGTCTCATCGTTCACCTTTTCGCGCACATCATCACGCTGCAGATATTCTTTGACCTGTTCAATGAGTTCTGCTTGGCTTTTTGCAGTATAGATCATCTTGCTTCACCGCCTTTGTCCTTGACCTCGATCTTCGGCTGAAGTGCAGATGCACGACCGCCCTCAATGGGATTGACGAACCCCAAACGGTCAGCGGCATAGATCGCGCTCTGATTTAACTGTCTCTGCCAAGCGCGATTGTTGGGAGACCACTTAAAGCCATTCAGTTTGAGCAAATAGATCTGCTCCTCGGTAGGCTTCTCATCGAACACAAGCTGCAAGCGGCAAAGCTCATCATTTGCAACCGCTTCACCGCCCTCAAACTGCCAACCGACAAAGCCTACTTCTTTGTCGCGTGAGATCTCCTCGATGCGTTTCTTGAGTCTGCGGATCTCTGCGTTATTGTTGGTCAATGCGTATTGAGGGTAAGGCTGTGTGTGGATAGGGTATCTTCTCCGCATATCCTCGTCAAGCCTTAGTCCTTCTTCCATTGTAAGTGCAGAACACCCCTCGATCTTTCCGTATTTACGGTAATAAGCATTGACCTCTTTCATCTTATCCTGCAAACGCTCACATTCGTCAAGCTTCAAATTGAGCTTTTCGATAGCGTTGGGATCTTCTCTGCTGATTGGATTTTTATAACTCATATTACTGTTTCCTTTCTGTTTATAAGCCCATCATGTCTTTGACAATTCTATCCGAGAGTTTGATCGTTCCGACAAGTACAAGCATATTGAATAGCAGTTCTCCGATATACGTCCATACCTGCGATACCGCTGAAGCTCCCGCCGCAACGGAAGGCGGTGACGCGGCAAACAACGAGTAGATAATACATCCGAGGACGATGACCGCACCTTCAAGGCAAACAGCAGCGAAGGATTTGATGAACGCCTTACCAATATGCGATGTTTCCTCTCCCGCAAATGCGGAAAGTGGAACGGGGGCAATGGCGGCATAGATATACAGCTTGAAAAATCTGCCGTACACAGTCAGTATCATAACGAAAGACAGAACCCACACAAGCAAGCTGCCTATAAGCGTGACCGCCCATAGAGGTATTGACTCCCAAAATCCGCAGTTCTCTATCGTGTCTATCATACTTTGCGGTAAATAAGTCGCTCCGTTTCCGTTAAGACCCGAAGCAATCATAATCTTCGTTATAATTCCTTGCACGATGGTGAACATCGCCATCATTAGGTCAAGTCCCCAAGTGACCGCAGCCTTTGCAAGCACAAAGCGGATAAAGAGCTTCAGAGCTTGCTCCGGTCGTTTGATCTCTTGGAAGGAATTGAACTGACGCATGATGCCCATAAGGAAGAAAAGCACCAAGAGTGCATATCCTACCGCCTTGAGCGCATCGTTGATGTTCACCATTACGTTCCAAATGCCGCCGCCCTTAAATTCAGTTGGCGACTCCGAAAGGAGCCGCCATATTTCGGAGAGTTTACTGTTCCATGTCTCAAGGGCATTTTCAAGGTTTTCTACAACCCAATTGTTTGACATAGCTTCTCTCCTTCCTCAAAAGGATACCTTAACCCGTGATAAGGGTCAGAATCTCTTTTGCGAAGGTAATGACTACGCCACCTGCAAGGGTCAAGAAGCCGTTAGCTCTCTGCGAGGGATCGTGGCTCTTGAGAGACAGACCGATCTGCACAACAGCGAAGCCGAGCATAATCATACCAACGGCTCTCACAAGTGCGAACATAAAGTCGGAGAGGTTGTTGACAACCTGTACGGGATCGCTCTCGGCAGCAAATGCACTCACCGCCATCATAGAGATCATAAGGCAGACCATAACAATGCAAGTCCATACCTTAACGATCTTTCTTGCACCCGAAGGCATCAGTTCTCTGTTCTTCTTGTTTTTCATTCTGATTTCTCCTTTTCATTTTTGTTTTCTAAATAATCGCACATGGCTTCTGTTTCCTCATCGTCGTAAGCGACAAGGTTTGCAAAGTATTCCTCGGCTTTTGGAAAGTCCTCCATCTTCTTATCCTTGAAATCCTCAAGCTTCACGATCTCAATGGTCGTAACGTCCTCAAGCTCGGGAATATCGTGGGTGTAGGCATCTGCACCGCCATCAACACCGAGACTTATATTCGGATGTGTCAGCAGATCGTACTTGAAGTCAAGCACCGGGCGTTCACCACGGATAAAGACGATTGCATACTGATTGTCAAGCATACGAACCTCGTCGGCTGTGAGAAGCTCACGGCCCGCGACTTGAAAGTTGGTCGAGAAGTTACCTCTCATACCGTCGCTTCGTCCGTAGGAGTTGGTATCAATGGTTTCCTTGCCGAGCAGTTCACTCACATACTTGTGTGTGCTCTGCTCATTACCGCCGTGATATACGAACTCATCACAGTTACCGACGATACTTTCCCACTGCTTCTCAAACAGTGCCTTGAGCTGTGCAAGGTTCTGTAAGATGATGCTGACCGACACACCGCGAGAACGCATAACCGACAGAATCTTATCGAAATCGTCGGGAAGTGAGACGTTTGCAAACTCGTCCATCAGAAAATGAACGTGTACTGGAAGTGCTCCTCCGTATTTGTGGTCAGCCACAAAAAAGAGCTGTTGGAACAACTGCGTATAAAGGACAGATACAAGGAAGTTAAAGCTCGTATCGTTATCCGGGATGATAGCAAAGAGTGCTACCTTTTTCTCTCCCAAGCTCTGCAAATCAAGCTCATCGGTAGAGGTCAGCGTTGCAAGGCTCTCAAGGTTGAACTTTTCAAGTCTTGCGGCAAGGGTGATCTGAATGGACTTCAACGTTTTTGCCGATCCCGATCTATACGACTTATAATACTTCAAGGCAATATGATTCGGGTTCTTTGCTTCAAGCATTGCAAACAGATCGTCAAGCGCACTTCCCTCGGCTTCATTTTCCTCATCAATGTCTCCCGCGCGAAGAAGCTCCATTACCATTGGGAAGTTCTGCTCCTCGGGCGGTGCTTCATACTTCAAGTAGAAAATGAGAGCCAAGAGAAGCATAGATGCCGCCGTGTCCCAAAAGGGGTCGTTACTCTGACTTCCCTTTGGTGTGGTGGACTTGAACAGATTGGTCACAAGTCGCTGCACGTCGTTGTCGCTCTCGATATACTTGAAAGGGTTGTATCTATCCGAGCGTTCCATATTGATAAGGTCAAGCACTCGCACGTCATATCCTTTGGCTTTGAGCAGACCGCCCGTATCTCTCAAGATCTCGCCTTTCGGGTCAAGAATTACCATTGAGGTGTTGGCTTGAATGGCGTTTGGCTTTGCATAGTGGAAGGTCTTACCCGAACCACTACCGCCGACGATGAGGGTATTCATATTACGGCGGTGCGCTCTCATGTTGTACCCGACACTGAGGTTCTGTGTCAGTATCTTGTTGTTCTCCTCGGGTTCTTGGTGGTACTTCTTGTTCAGCTCCTTCACATCGCCCCATTGTGCCGAACCGTGCTCCTCACGTCTGCGGTAGTTGGGTTTGGTATAGTGATAGATCAACAAAACAAAACCGTATATGACCGAGAAGATCAGAATACACGGTAAGGACGCATCACACCAAGTAAAGCGAAAGGGATGCGAAAACGCATCCCCCATCTTCGGAATCATAACCGGAAGTCCGCCCCCGAGCGTCGGCGCGATGAGAACTGCAAGCCAGACGGGGACAAGCAATCCTATCACGCCGAGAATGATCAGCAGTTTTTTATTATCTTGCTTCACGGTCTCTCTTTTTGTTCTTCTTTGTAGGAGCGTCAATGACCTTCAAGAGCACTTCATTGACGTCCTCGGTGGGCTTGTTCTCCGCGATGAAATCGTTCCGTCTGTCCGCAAGAGCCTCCATCATCACGCGATGCTGAAAATCATCGACCTCGATCACTCTGCGTTCATTCATCAGCGTTCCTCCCTATTCTTGCTCCCTTTGTTCTGTGTCTGTGCCTGCGGCTGACTCTGCTCCTTCTCCTGCGTCTTTTCAAGCAACTCTGCCATACGGGTAGTGATGGTCTTGACGTTATCGTGAACTGCGCCAAGCTCCTTCTTCACGTCCTCCGCTTCAAGAGAAGCATACTTGGGAGGGATGACGTGAATATCTACAGTGTGAATATCCACACCGTATTTCTGCGCGATGATATTGGCAGAGCATCTTGCCTTGAACTCGTTATCGTTCACGCGGTAGTTTGCATCGCCCTTTGCCATTTCCGCGTGGGCAAGAGCCTTTGCGATAGCGGGAAAGACCTCTGCGAACTCCAAGCCGGGCTTGAAGTAGATCGTCTTGTTCTGCGGGTCATAGACCGCAAAGTTATCTCCGAGGTTCTGTTCTGCCTTACGGATGGGAACGGGAGAATCGTGAACAAGAGCTTCTACGAGCTTCTTCTGTTCATAAGTCTTTTCCTCGGGATGCGCTTCGGGCGGTACGTTGACGTCCTCAATGTTAAAGACGTTCTTCGCGTTATACCCTCTGTGCGGCTTACCGTCTGTTCCCGTATAGTTGGAAGGCTCCAAGATCATAATGCTCTCGGCTCCCTTCTTAACGTAGCAGCCTGCTTTCTTCCAACCCTCAAAATCCTTCAGCTTGGTTGCACCGGGGTTCTGTGCAAAGATAAGAAGATTGTTATTCAGCGAATATCTCTCAAAGCTGCTCTGTACCATAAGGTACTCATAGAGCTTTTCGGGACTCGACATAACCGCAAGGCAAGCGTCGTCGATCATCGCATAACACTTTGCCTTCTTCTCTGCCATCATCTGTCCATAGGTTTTCTTGTCGCCGCCACCCTCAAGGGCATCGTCGAACTGTGCTTCGGGGACGGTCTGTTCTGCTTTCTTGTCAGCAGTACCGTTCAATACGTTATCAAATTCACTCATTCTGTTTTACCTTACCTTTCTTTCGGTTTACTTGACTTGCTCCCCTTGTCCTTTGCGACCTCGGGGGTCTTGGGTCTGTCTTTGGCTCTTTCGCTTCTTTCGCGCTTGATCTCATCAAGCTTTTTTCTGACGGAGGGTTTACGGTCGGACTTGCCTTCTTTCGGAAGATCAGATTTTCCTTCGGGATTGGCAGTCTCGGAGGAGCGCTCGGACGGATTTTTTATGGGTTCCGTTACCTCCGTTTTCCCCGTAGTGTCCGTCCGAGCTACCGTAGGGTTTGTCAGCGTATTCTCCTCCTTTTTGATCGGGGTCTCAAGTATCTCGTCGGCAAGCTTCTCCTCTGCGCTCTTTTCGGGTTTGTCGGTCTCGGGAACTTCGTCCTTTCCCTCTTTCTTTTCGACCTCCTCTTTCTCGCGGATGATCTCGGCTCTGAGGTCAGCAGTATCGACTCTTGCAAGATTAAATCGCTCGGTGATACGCGCGATCTTGCTTTCGTCCTCAGCTCTTACCATAACGTCAAAGACACCGCCCGTCTTATCCTTTTCCTTCAGCACGGCATAGAGGATACCGTACTGCTTTGCAACCTCTTTGAACTTCGGCAGGTCGCTATCCCTAAAGGTATAGACCTTCAAGGGTTTACCGCTTCGGAGCATACTTTCAAGTCTCGCGTGTCCTTTGGTTTTCTTTTGCTGACGAGCAATCGAATACAAAAGAACAGCGGCGTTCTTCGCACCGCTGCCCGAGAGCTTGATAAGCACCTCCGCACCGTTCAGCATCATCCTCATGACCTGATCGGCAGCTTCTCCGGATGTGTTCATCTCTTGTCCTCTCTTTCTCTTGATTTTGTTTCTTTGGTTTTTGCATCTTTGGCTTCGTTCTTCTGAAGCTCCTTATCGGGAATGTCGATGGTATTCACCACCCTCTCGATCACACCGCTTCGCGCGGCAATATCCTCGCATAGTCTCATCTGCTTTCGCAGTTCTGCCATCTGCAAGGATAGCTGTGAGATCTCGTCCTTGATGGGCTGCATCTCTGTAGTATCGTGCATACGGCGGAGCTTGTTGCGTAGCTTGGCTCTCTGATAAGCAAGTCCCTTGAACTTTTTCGATAAACCTTCGGTAAACAAAGAAAGCTCCTCGGCAGTATTGATGTTATACTTACCAAGCAGCTTTGCTTCTTCGTTATACATTCGCGCCCGTCTCACGTCGTCCTTGATGACCGCGTATGCTTCACGGTTATTTGGTTTCTGTTTTGGGAGTTCACCAAGCAGATAGCAGTAATGGATATACAGTGCAAGTAGTCCTTTCGGTTTCTCTTTCGGCTTGTAGGGAGCATAAGGAATGATGCGTTGATTTCTCGCATTGTCCAAAATCCTCGCCTGCACATCCTCATAGGTGTAACCCTCTCCGAGTTTATCCATACGAAAGAACTTTGTGCTGTGGTCGGGACGGATGCGGAGATACTTTCCTCTCCATTCAAGCGTATAGCCGAGAGATTGAAACAAATTATAGAACTCTTGCATACGCAGACAATGCTTGATGGCAATATCCATATCTCTACGGATAATCCCGCGCACCGTTTGTCTGCCCTCCTGCTCTGCCTTAATCTCTCCGATATGCCGCGTCTTTCCTCTCTGCGGGTTCTTGATTACGGATAGACCGTACTCTTTACACAGACGGTCGGATGCTTCACGCATCATTCGGTAGGTCTCATTACAATCGTGATAGCGTTTCAAGTTGAAGCCCGTCGCCCCAAGAGCAAAGTGGTTGTGGATATGCCCATGATCCAAATGGGTGGCAACGATCACAGGAAAGTTATCTCCCCATAATTTGTTGGCAAGCTTCACTCCAATCTCATGCGCGGTCTCTGCATCGACCTCGCCCGGTGCGAAGCTCTGATACCCGTGGTACGCGACCGTATCCGATTTGCTCTGCGTTTGCTTATTGAGGGATGCCATAATTTCGGATGCGTCATCCGTGGTGCAGTTAACCGCCGTAACGTATTTACGCTCCTCTGTTTTGAGATCGTCAACTCCATACGATATAAGAGCCTTTAATGTTTCATCATCAAACTTCTCTATCGTCTTTTTAACGTCGGAAACGTAGGCGATCAACTGACTCAAGTGGCTTTTAACATCCCATATCTTTGTGGTTGCCAAACTTCACACCACCTCTTGCCATAGACTTGGTAAGCTCCGCAACAACGCGCCACAAGCGTTCGCTCTCTGCTCTGTATTCTCTTTCATCGACAAATCCGAGGGTATGCGCTTTACTTGCAAGCTGATTTAAGTTGATACCGATCTTTCGGAGTTCACGAAGAACCTCTTGATACTCGATGGGTGGGAATGCGACGGGTTGGCTATCACTTAACAGTTCCCGAATATAGGCACTCATTGTACGATTGGATGCGGCAGACCATTCTTTTAACTTGTTGTACTCTGACTCATCCAAATATACTTGTATAGGATTCTGTCTTTTTCTCATTATAAGCTCGACGGGGTTTTAGGGGTGTCCCTCTAACAAGCGCATTTGTCATGACAAAAGCAGTGCTTGCTAAGACTGACGGACAGCTCCTCCCCGTCGCTATCCTCCTTTCATCGCTCGTAATACTCGCGTTTTCTTGCAGGCAACTCAGCGGTAAAATTAACTCTCGCGAAATTATTCGCATCAAGAACATACTTCTCATCGTGATATGCTGTGCACACGATTTGCTCTGCTTCTATCTTGTTTCTTGCTTCGACTTCTACAATCTTTTCAAAAGTTTCAGTGATTTTTACTTTATAGGTGTTCATTGTGTCACCTCACTCTACGTGTCTCAAAGAGTAAATTTTTTCATCGAGCTCGTCCAAAAAAAATTCCGCATCGATTACCATGTCGGTAGGGATCTTTTTGCCAAGAGGATAACGATAGGTCATACTTGCACCGGTAATCGGATCGCTCATCATACAGAAGTACGTGAACACGATGCGCATATCGTCAAGCAAAGTCGGATCGTAGCCATGTCGTTCTGTGAGCCAAGGAGTTGACTATAAAGCTTGTCTTCCTAAGACCGCTTGGCCCTCCGACTTATCTTTTTGCCAAGAGGATAACGATAGGTCATACTTGCACCGGTAATCGGATCGCTCATCATACAGAAGTACGTGAACACGATGCGCATATCGT
>JAZSPB010000147.1:0-13567 GCA_045537235.1 Eubacteriales bacterium | reverse complement strand
TTTTTCAAGGTGGAATTCAAAAGATATCATTTCCCAAAAACGACCTTTGGGGAGGACTTGAACTAAATACCTGGGCTTTTAGGGGCAGATTTTGCGATTTATTTCGTAGGATCTGCCCCTTTTTTCGTTTTTCTAATTGTTAAATGTTTATGTCTTGGGAGGTTGCGCTTACATTTTACGCGCAACCTCCTTTTTTGTTTTGTACTCCCTCCTCCAACCATGAGGATGAGTAAATAAATCGGAAAGGAGAAATGTCCCATGCAGTATTTTGATAAGAATGGCAAGGAAATCAAGGCAGGTATGAAAATCCTTATGGAAGACGGAAGCATCGAAATGGTGTATGACACGGAAGACCAATACGGCAATCCGAACCTCGGCATCAATGCCTCCAATGAGGAATTTTTGAAGCTGCATCCCAATTGGGCAAGAGAGTATTATAGCCTCTCTATGTTCAAGCAGTCAGGCATTGAGGTGTGTCCTTCTGAACAGGAAATTCGTACCGAGCTTGAAGAACTTGCACCGATCATCGAAGGCACAGAACTTGCCTTGGACTATGGCGAAAAAGTCTCGAAAGAGGATTATGAAAAATACGAAGCAGCCATTGCCCGAAGAACAATTCTCACATCGATGCTCGGTGAGGACAGCCCTGCCCCCGAAATGACAATGCAGTAGAAAGGAGTTGGTGATAAATATGGCTTTGTTATTTTCTTCGGTTAGAGCGACCGCAAACGACCAGGAAGTCGAATTCCTTGTGGGCGGTATCCCAAGGGAGTATGACGACCTTGAAGGCTGGACTGCCTTCGACAGATTTATGGAGGACATTGATGAGGAAACGGAAGTCGCAATTCATGCAGAAGCCTACCTGTACGGAGAGGAAGAAACACATCGTGCCACTCCCGAGGAAGTTGCTTACTTCATGAAAAGAATAGAAATGGATGACACATTCCTCTCCCGTTGCGACAACATTGAAAGTGTGGATTTCACCATCAACTGGTCTCCCGAAGAACTATTCAATATGGAGGTACAGTAAATGAACGATTGGGAACGCTTGCATAGACAGGCAGAGGAATACAAAGAATCGTATCCGCCCGGCACTCGGGTGATGCTCCTGCACATGAACGATCCATACCATCCTGTTGATGATGGAATGCGTGGTACAGTAGATCATGTGGATGATGGAGCAAATATCCATATGCGGTGGGATAACGGAAGAACCCTTGCACTTTGCCCCGAGGACTCCTTCCGCAGACTGACTCAAGAGGAAATCGATCAGGAATTGAGAGATCAGGCTCAAGAGCAGTCTATGCAGAATCAGACTATGTAGAGAGCGAGGTGGACTGGAAGACAGATAGGTCGGATGCCGTATGGCTATCCAATTTATTGATTTATGTTCGGGTATCGGAGGTTTCCATTCCGGCTTGATGGCGACAGGTCATTATGAGTGTGTTGGACACGCTGAAATTGATCCTAATGCTGCAAAGGCATATAAAGCCATCTACGGAGAAGAAGGAGGTTTGAACTATGGCGACCTGCGAGAAATTGACCCAAAACAACTGCCCGACTTTGAGTTGCTCTGTGCCGGATTTCCTTGTCAAAGTTTCTCTGTTGCAGGGCGAAGGCTCGGATTCCAAGATACAAGAGGTACTGTGTTCTTTGAAATTGCCCGAATCATTGCAGAGAAACGGCCTTCATTTTTACTCTTGGAGAATGTCCCCGGTTTGTTATCGCATGACGGCGGCAGGACGCTTACTACCATCTTCTCCTCGCTTGTTGAAATGGGGTATCATCTCGAATGGATGGTGCTTAACAGCAAATACTTCGGAGTCCCACAACAGCGAAGAAGGCTGTACATTGTCGGATATCTTGATGCACGATGTGCCGGAAAAGTATTTCCTCTCGGAAGCAGCTATGCGAAAAATCTTAAGCAGCTTATCCCCGGCGCACAGGGACAAAGAGTCTACGAAACAGACGGTGTAGCATGTACCCAATGTGCAAGCGCCGGTGGTTGGGGCGGTAAGACGGGATTATACTTCATCGATATGAATGTAAATCCTAAGATTACTGAAGTAGCACGGTGTATTACGGCAAGGCAAGACTCGGGTGTCAGCAACCACAGAGGTGAACACTCTGCTGTGCTGATCGAGGACGAGCCTCCCAGGGCTATGCTTACTCCCGACCAAGAAAAGGTACGGCAGCAAGGACGGCGACTTAAAGAGCCGGACGAACCCATGTTTACCATTACAGCCCAAGATAAACATGGTATATACCATAAAGGAAGAATCCGAAAGTTGATGCCTGTGGAGTGTTGGTTGCTCCAGGGATTTACTGAAGAACAATTCAATAAAGCACAGGCGACCGGACTGAAGGATGGTCACCTTTATAAAATGGCAGGTAACGCAGTGAGCGTACCTGTCATTACTGCTATTGGGCAAAAGATATATGAAATAAATGCCGATCTTGGCATCGTAAAGGAGTGATGAATCGTGCTTAATGCCATTATCACAGCAAACGACCAAACAGCCATCATTGAGTTTTCGATAGATCAATTCGATCTGTACAAGCAGCTCGGTCAGATTGGTATTCGAAAAGGCCCCCACAAAATCCCTTTGACGGACGATGAGGATGCCGAGATTCAGGTGAAGCTTTATGCGGATAATGACTTCGGCAATCATGTAATTCGACTTTTTCACGAAAGAGATACTCTCGATGATGTTCACACCGCCGTGGGCGCAATAGACATCGCCTCGGACGATGTAAAAGAGCAGCTCGAGGAATATATCCTCCATGATCAGCTTGAAGGTACAGGTCATCTGTACAACACCATTCGTGAAATCAAAGAAGCCATTGCACCTATCGTAACGACATTCTACTGCCCGTTAACTGCCCAGGTACACGATGACGAGTATGGCGATATGAATGATGTTGGTGATTATGAAATCAGAGCAGCACAGTATGAAATCGAGGAAGCCCTGGAACGAGAGCAAAATCCCGACTTCGATATGGCTGCCTATATCACGGATCACCCAACCGCCAATGATAAACTTGTTTCTGCTGTATGGTCTGTCGAAGAAATCGATGGTGTCCTCTACGGTAGAATCGACTGTCGCTCTGCGGTAGCATTTACGGAGGAAGAAATCGAAGCTTTGAAAGATGGTATATCCGGTCAAAACAGTGATGGATTTGGCGAAGGCTTTGAACAGCGCCCCATAGAAACAGACGAGGGCGATATGTATGTTTCCTTCTGGAATAGCGGCGATGATTATTTCATCCGCACCAAAGAAGAAATGGACGAAGCACTCGGCCAAGGAATGAAAATGGAGGGTATGTAATTATGAGTGAATTCCTATTTTTCCTCATCGGGCTATTGCTCGGTGGATGCCTCGGCATCATACTTCTTTGTGGTTTTCAGCTCAACCGAGTCAATGAATACGAATCACAGATAAGGAAGCTGAAGGCACAACTCGCCAAGGAACAAAAGGGCGAGATCACAAATAAATGACTTTGAGGCCGTTTGCGTGTGTATGCACAAAAACGGCCTGTTTTTGTTTTATACGCAACTGCCTCCCCACGAAAGGAGGTTGGTTACATTGTCCGGCTCGGTAAGCCCACTCCCTTGGACTGGAAGCAAAGGATGCATCTACACAACAATAGATGCCTTTATGCCTCCCCATAAAACATATGTGGAAGCATGTATGGGAAGTGCGGAGGTGTTCCTACGAAAAAGACCATCGGAAAGAGAAATCATCAACGACTATAATGGCGACCTGGTGAAGTTCTTCCGAGTGTTGCAGCGTAGTGAAAAGTTGGCATATCTGATAGGACGGCTATACTTGTCCTTCAATTCCGAGCAGCTTTTCAAAGCGAATAAGGCTATGCTTGCGGATGTCCCCAATATTCTCGATGATCTCACGGAAACCTCCGTTATTATCGAAAATGCCGATTGGTCGGACATCGAAAAAGCTGTAGCCTTCTTTGAAAATCAGATATTCAGCTTCTCGTCCACAGGCAAAACCTTTGCCATAGCAAAGAAGGATATGACTAAAAGGTTCGGCAGACTCGTAGCCGCCTGTAGCAGATTGCGGAATGCAGTCATTATGCATCGTGATTATAAGGATTGCATCGCCTATGCTGCAGGTAAGGATACATTCATTTTGCTCGATCCCCCGTACAAGGGTAAGATACGGTGGAATCGTCACTAACATATGTATGTGGTCTACACATATTTCTGCCTCTATGATTTCTACTCCCTTTTGCTCACACAATTTCCGCAGTATTTCTCCAATATCTCTTCGTAATTGCCCATATATTTCTTTTCGTCTATATTTCGGTGCAAACACTATGTGATATTGACATCTGTAACTCGAATGGGCTGTGTGCTTAATTTCATTGTTTGTTTTCTTCATTTGTTAAAAACCTCCTTGATACTTTTGGGTAATGCGGTCGCCAAACCATTTACCATTGTATCACGGAGGTTTTTCTCATGCTAAAGCTTTTTATCTTCCCCCAATTCTACTGGGGGTTTATTTCCACGCCTAAAGGCACCAATGAAATGGTCACTGATGGACTAGCACTCCACAGTGACCAAGGGTCTCAATACACTTCCCAAGCATATTTTGACCTGATGCAAGAATACCACATTCAGCCGTCAATGTCCAGTCCCGGTTGTCCGTATGACAATGCGGCGATGGAAAATTTCTTCGGAACTCTGAAATCAGAATGTTTATATCGTATGAAATTCTCCAATCGTGCAGAGGTTGAACAAGCAGTGTCAGAGTATGTTCACTTCTACAATTTCGAACGCATTAACCTGGAAGACGGCCTTACTCCGTACGAAATCCGGAGCAAAGCCGACTAATTCAGCGTTATTCTACGACAGGGTGTTTATTTTCGTGTCTCCTTGTTCGGGAGCGGTCCACATAGCGGGGGGGATTTCATTTTCGGGCATAGCCCTAATACTACTGGCGGCGCACAAGTGCGCTTTGTATTGGCCTGCCTGCCACGCATCGATTACTAACTACCCATAAATGGATTGATGTAGAGCTTAACAAAGCCTCCCTTTTGTAAAGGGAGGTGGCCGAGGAGGTGAAACCGACGAGGTTGGTAGGATTGTTCTCCGAATATTCACTTTATCTTTTTCAAAAACAATCCCCCAGTCACAGCTGTCGCCGTGCCAGCCCCCTTTACACAAGGGGGCCTTATCGCCGCGGCGAACTTTTCATGATAAGGTACAATAAATTGCGCAAATAAAAAAAGGGCAAAAAGATAGACACGGCTTGCCGGTCTCTGGTAGAATGAAATTGCAACACAACATTCTGAAAGGAGACAGCAAACCATGTCCAACAACATTGTACAATTCAACGAGGAAATAATCAAGGGGCAAATTAAAGAATTGGTGCGCGACAGCGTAGAGGAAACGCTGAATGAGCTGCTGGAGGCTGAAGCGGAGAAACTAACCCAGGCAGCTCGCTACGAACGCAATGAGGCCCGTCTGGGCTACCGGAGCGGCCACTACGATCGGAACCTGACCACCACCTCCAGGGATGTGACTCTCCATGTTCCTCGCCTTAAAGGGATTTCTTTTGAGACGGCCATCATTGAGCGTTACCGTCGGCGGGAAAGCAGCGTGGAAGAGGCACTCATTGAGATGTACCTGGCAGGTGTATCGGTGCGCCGAGTGGAGGATATCACCGAAGCCCTGTGGGGCAGCAAGGTGTCCGCCTCCACCATCAGTGAACTGAACAAGAAGGCCTATGTCAACATTGAAGCCTGGCGGAATCGGCCGTTGCAAAGTGGCAAGTATCCGTATGTGTATGTAGATGGCACATACCTCAAACGGAACTGGGGCGGCGAATATGAAAACGTCGCTGTTTTGGTGGCAATAGCCGTTAACGAGGATGGTTACCGTGAGGTTTTGGGGGCCATGGAAGGGATGAAAGAAGACAAAGCCAGCTGGGTGAGTTTCTTTCAGTGGCTGCGTGGACGGGGTCTTGAAGGTGTTAAGCTTGTGGTAGGAGATAAATGCCTGGGTATGTTGGAGGCTGTTGGAGAAGTGTTCCCTGAAGCAAAGTACCAACGTTGCGTGGTGCACTTCTACCGAAATATATTCTCGGTTGTTCCAAAATCCAAGGTAAAGCATGTAGCGAAAATGCTCAAGGCAATCCACGCACAGGAGAGCAAGAAGGCTTCGCGAGAAAAGGCGGCCGCCGTGGTTGCGGAACTGAAATCTATGAAATTGCCGGAAGCGGCAAAGAAAGTTGAGGGCGGTATTGAGGAGACGCTGACCTACTGCGATTTCCCCTCCGAGCACTGGACGAAGATCCGTACCAACAATGTGATCGAGCGGCTGAACCGGGAGATCCGGCGCAGAACGAGAATGGTGGGTGCGTTCCCGGATGGAAACTCTGCTTTGATGCTTGTGTGCGCCCGACTGCGGCATGTAGCCGGCACCCTGTGGGGGTGCAAGAAGTATATGAACATGAAGCACTTGGAGGCTATGGAATGTGAGTTCCTGGTCGGCTGATAGCAGTCAGTTCACAACGTGTCAAGGGCAAGACGAGCGGCTAACGCCGCCCTTGACACATTGCGCCCTGACCGCTGGAAAGTAAATAAGGGGGCAATAAGCCCCCCTTATAATAGATTTCTACCAGATGCCTAAATGATTTTACGCATAACTATTGACACTACCCTTTTCATCGCTAAAGTTCTATCCAACCACGCGACTATCGCGTGGTTTTGATTACTCAATGTGTTTTCGCTTTCTGTTATGGGATGCATAAATGAACATAGAAAATCCCCCGCGGAGACACATGACGGTGTGCCTTCGCGGGGGATTTGTAGCTATTTTAGTGTTTGTTTCTTAGTATTTGATGACCACAGCGAGGAACACCAGAGGCTCGTCGCCTGCGTTGGCAATGCTGTGATAACCGTTGTCACCCGTGAGGATGGCATCACCTACGGTTACTTCTACCTTGTTACCGTCGCCCTCGTCCACAAGACCGTTTCCGCTGAGGATGTAGTAGATCTCATCGTCCTCAGTGTGCTGGTGCATGCCAACAGAGCCACCCTTTTTCAGGGTTACGGTGCAAAAAGCACAAACCTTACTCTTGATCTCCGAGCTCTTAAAGGCGTTACCGAGGTAGACATTTTCGTCACCGCCGCACATATTGGGAACGATCTGCTGTTTAAATTCGGATGCTTTTCTGATCATAGCTAAATCCCCTTTTCTTTATTTGTTGGGGAAAATAACGACCTTGATGCCCGAAGCCTGTTCGGCAACGTCAAAGGCGGTTTCCCACTGATCGATGGGGAAGCGATGGGAAATGAGAAGCTCGGTGTTGAGCTTGCCTTGTTGCATCAGCTTGATGGCAGTTTCCCAGGACTGCCATCTGTGACCGAAGGTGCCGCACAAACGAATCTGCTTTGCGGTGAGAAGGGAATATTCCACTTCTACATCCTTCTTGGTAAGACCAACCTGTACCAAAGTTCCCATCTTTTTCAGCAAAGACATACCCGTGCGGATACCGGGGGTAGAGCCGGAGCATTCCAGAACCACATCGGCACCCATGCCACCGGTGAGCTGCTCTACCAGAGCCATCACGTCTTCCTTCTGTACGTCAACGGCATAGTCGATGCCCAATTTCTTGGCAGTTTCTAAACGGTAGGAGTCGGAGGTGAGTCCGGTTACAATAACGGTTGCACCGAAATTCTTAGCAAGCTGAGCTGCCAGAAGTCCAATGGCACCCGCGCCGATGACAACAACGGTATCGGTGGGAATGATGTTTACATGATCGTAAACGGCGTGAACCGCAACAGCCGCAGGCTCGCAAAGAGATGCTTGATCGAAGGGGATGTTGTTGGGAATCTTGTGGATGATGTCCTCTCTCACGGCGCAGTATTCTGCCATACCGCCGTTGACACCGTAGCCGATGGAAAGGCGATCCTTGCACATCAGGAAGTTACCCGTGTTGCAGTAGTAGCAGTGTCCACAAACCACGTTACCGGTCTCGGTAACCACGCGATCACCCACTTTTACGCTCTTCACGTCCTCGCCTACCTCGCAGATCACGCCGGACAGCTCGTGTCCCAGCACTACGGGGGGGTTGGACCAAGCGTCACCGTGCTTGATCTTAATATCGGTGCCGCAGATACCAACGGCTTCCACCTTGATCTTGATGTCCTTTTTGCCCAGCACAGGCTCGTCAATGTTCATAAATTCAACGTTTCCGATGCCAACCTTGGTTTTTACAATGGCTTTCATGATGTTTTCTCCTTACAGAACAGTTTTATAAATTTCAAACATGTCGGATTCCGACGTGGGAACATAAGCGTTCCCAAGAAGTCTTTGCTGGGTTTTGATGACCTGTGCCGCAAAGATACGTAGAGTCTCCACGGTGGCTCCGTAGGAGGCAAGAGGTTTGTTTTCGACCAAAGACGCAAAGAGTTTTTCAAATTCGGCAAAGGCAACAGATACGTCACAGCCAAGAGCCTTGGCAAAGATGTCATACAACGTTTGAATGTCGCCGTCGCCCTTCGCCCTGTTGTAAAAACGCAGAACGCTCATCAGCATTTTGTGGTTTGCCTCGCCGTGGGCAATGTGGTATTCGCCGCTTAAGGGGTAGCTCATGGCGTGAACAAGACCGCATCCCGCGTTGGAGAAGGCAATGCCGGCGTAGGTACTTGCCAAAAGGAAGTCGGAGATGATCTCCTTGCGGTAATCCTTGCCCTTTTGTGCGATGGCAACATAGCCGCCAAGGATTCGCAAAATAGCTTCCTCGGAGAAGAGTCTTGTAATGGCATTTGCCTTGGGGGAGAGATAGGATTCAATGGCGTGGATCAGAGCGTCGACAGAGCTGAATACAAAGATTTTGTAGGGAAGATTCTCCAAGAACGCGGGAATCAGAACGGCGTAGTCAGCAAACAGAGCATTGTTTGCCAGACCCAGCTTGGTGTTCAGCTCCTCGAATGCCACGATAGAGATGTTGGTGATATCGCTTCCCGTACCGCAGGTGGTGGGGATGATGATTAACTCTTTTTCACGCACGGGAGAAACCTCACCCGTGAAGAGTCCGATGAGGTCATCAGTCCCCGAAAGGGCTATGATCTTAGAGATATCAATGGCGGTTCCGCCACCAATAGCGATGATCCGTTGAAAATCATACTTTTTAGCCTCATTGAGAATGGCTTTAAGCTTGGTGTCGGTGGGTTCGCCGCCGCCAAAGGCATCCTGAACAATGGCATTGCAGCCGGGAAAGGCAGCTGAAATATAGGTGTCATACAAAAATTGATCGGTAACGATCAAATCTTTTGCGCCTACCGAGAACTCGGCGATGAACTCGGGGAAGGTATCGCAAAGCTTGATCTCGGGAGCAATCTTGAAGCTTTTCATGGTGGTGTCTCCTATTTATTTCTTCTTCGCAATAACCTTCTTTGCCGCTACAACAATTGCTTTTGCGTTGATGCCGAATTTATCAGCAAGGAAATCTCTGGGACCAACTTCGCCAAAATGATCCTGTACGCCCACTCTTACCATGGGAACAGGACATTCTTCGCAAAGAACCTCGGCAACCGCCGATCCAAGTCCGTTGTTGATGTAGTGGTTTTCTGCCGTTACAACAGCACCCGTTGCCTTTGCGGCATTAATCACAGCCTGTCTGTCCAGAGGCTTGAGGGTGAACATATCAATGACAGTGGCATGGATACCTTCTGCCGCCAATTCCTTCTGTGCCAGAAATGCCTGGCTGACGCAATAGCCCATGGCAATAATAGTTACGTCCTTGCCCTCAGTCAAAACGTTTGCCTTGCCGATCTCAAAGGTGGAGCCGGGTTCGTAAATGCTCTCGCAGTTCCTGCGAACCAGACGAATGTAGGCAACGCCATACATATCCTTGAGCTGGGGCAACAGATTTTGCAGCATGACCACATCGGTGGGCTCTACTACGGTAATCTCGGGAGTTCCGCGCATAATACCAAGATCTTCCAAAGACATATGCGTACCGCCGTTGAGAGCCGCGGTAACACCTGGATCGGAACCCATGATCTTCACGTTCAAACCTGCGTACGCACAGGAGAGAACGATCTGGTCGCAGGCACGACGGGATGCGAAGGTACCAAAGGTGTGGGCAAAGGGAATCTTTCCTCTTACCGAAAGACCTGCCGCTACGCCGATCATATTGGCTTCCTGAATGCCGCAGTCAATGGTGCGCTCGGGGAATGCATTACGGAAGGGAACGGTACCCATAGCGCCCATCAAATCGGCGTCCAGAGCAACGATTCGCTCGTCTTTTTCCGCCATTTGAATCAAGGTTTGACAAAATGCCGCTCTCATTTCCATGGAATCCATGAGAATTTCATTTTTGACCTTGAACATTATGCACACCCTCCCTTCAAATTGCAAGCTTCCTCATCCAGTTCCTTTAAGAAGGCTTCCAGTTGATCGGGATTTACGTTCATGTTGTGGTTGCTTGCTTGATTTTCAATGGATTTGATGCCCTTGCCCTTGATGGTGTCAAGCACGATAACCGAGGGCTTATCTTTGACTGTTTTTGCCTTCTCAATGGCATCGTGGATGGCTTCTACATCATGTCCGTTGACGCGAACCGCATCCCAGCCGAAGCTGCGGTACTTTTCGGTAACGTCTCCAAGAGAACAAACCTGATCCACCGTGCCGTCGATTTGAAGATTGTTGTTATCCACAAATGCGATGAGATTAGAAAGCTTACGGTGGCTTGCGAACATGGCTGCCTCCCAGATCTGACCTTCCTGACTTTCTCCGTCACCCATAATGGCATAGGTGTAGAGATCGTCTTTGCCGTCCATCTGATTGGCAAGAGCAATGCCGCATGCCGTAGAGATGCCCTGACCAAGAGAGCCTGTGGTCATATCAATGCCGGGGGTTCTTCTCATGTCGCAATGGCTGGGAAGATCGGTGTTGGGCTGATTGAGGGTATACAGAAGAGATTTGTCAAAGTATCCCTTCATCGCCAGTGCACTGTAAATGGCAGGACCTGCGTGACCCTTGGAGCAGACCAGCATATCGCGGTCTGCCTTTTTGGGATCTCTGGGATCTATCTTCATTTGATCAAAGTAAAGAACTGCCAAAAGATCGGCGATTGAGAGAGAACCTCCCAAGTGTCCTATACCTACCGATGCAATGCATTTGATGGTCTCTTGACGGATCTCATTTGCAAGCAGGGCAAGCTCTGTTTTTCTCTGTTTTGTCATCATTTTTTCCTCTGTTTTTTAAAAGAAATTTTATGAATGTTCAAAAATTAAGCCAAGCTGTTGCGAATGGCAACGGTCTTTTCCTGGGTCACCTCATACAGAGTATGGGTGGTGCCTTCTCTGCCAATGCCCGAATGCTTGTAACCGCCGAAGGGCTGGTGAACCGAGCGGTAGTTGCCGCTTGCGTTGATCACACAGGTTCCTGCCTGCACCTGCATAGCGAACTTCATAGCCTTGTTGATGTCATTGGTCATCACGCCCGAAGCAAGACCGTAGGAGGTCTGGTTGGCGATCTCAACGGCTTCCTCAAAGCTGTCAAAGCCAATGATGGGGAAGAGAGGACCGAATACTTCCAGATCCTTTGCAACGTCCATATCCTTGGTAACGGCAATGACGGTGGGCTCAATGAATGTTCCGTTACGCTTTCCGCCGTAAAGAAGCTTACCGCCCTGAGCAATGATGGAAGCAATTTGCTTTTCTATATTGATGGCAGCCTTCTCGGAAACGAGACAGCCCATTTGGGTTTCGGGATCGGCTGGATTACCAACCTTCCAGTTTTTCAAGGTCTCAATCAGTTTTGCAACAAATTCATCCTTTACAGAGTTTTCAACCAGGAAACGCTTGTTTGCGCAACAGGTCTGACCTGCATTGTAGCAACGTCCGCCGGCAGCCTCTGCAACAGCGAGTTCCATGTCGGCATCGGCAAAGATGACGTGGGGATCGTTGCCGCCAAGCTCCAAGAAGGTGTGTTCCAGATTGTTTGCTGCACCGCGAAGGAGAGACATACCAACCTGCGTAGAACCTGTGAAGCTGATTGCCTGAACGTTCTTGGTCTCAGCAAGCCACTCACCGACTTCGCGTCCGCTACCCGTGATGAATTGAGCAACACCTGCGGGAACGCCTGCATCCAAAAGCTTTTTGGTTACCAAGAATGCGCCCAGAGGAGTATCGCATGCAGGTTTGATGATGACGGCGTTACCCGTAACGATGGCGGGAGCAACCTTGTGAGCGTAAAGCTCCATGGGGAAGTTGAAGGGGGTAATGGTTACGAATACACCGATGGGCTCGCGTACCGTAAAGATGATATCACCGTTGGTTCTTGCCTCGGCGTTCAGGGGGATGGAGTTGCCGCACAGATGTCTTGCGGCTTCAACAAAGGTCTCAAAAACCATGCAAAGACACTCAACCTCGCTCTTGGCATCGGTAATGGTCTTACCGCCCTCAGCACAAACAACAGTAGCAATGGCATCAGCGTCTTCTCTGACGAGAGAAACGAACTTCTTAATGATGTTGGCTCTCTGATAGAAGGGAGTTGCAGCCCATTCCTTTTGTGCTTTTACCGCAATGGCGGCAGCCTTTTCAAAATCTTCTTTTACACCTGCGGGAGAGGTACAAACCACCGAGCCGTCATAGGGATTGATGTTCTCAAAGGTTTTTCCGCTTACGGAATCAACCAACTGACCGTTAATAATCATTTTCATAGGGGTGTCCACCTCTCTGCTTTTTGTTTTTTGAATAGTTTCATTCTACCATAGTTATCATACTTCGTCAATCCATTCTCACAATTTATATTGACAAAATCTGTACGTTTGTCAATGATGTGAGACTGGAAAAATTTGATTAAGTTCTAAATGTAGATCATATTTTCTAACTCGTATTGTTTCTGATTGGGAGTTTTCCAACCAAGCACAGACATCGGGATATTGTTGGAACGATACAGATAACGTTTCATCTGGACTTGCAGATCGTCGTATGAGTAGAAGCTCAGGTGATTGTAGAATCTTTCTTGATCGTTACGGTGGCTGCGTTCTACCTTGCCGTTGTGCCAGGGTGTTCTTGGTCGAAGTACTTTGTGCGTAATGTGCAGCTTGTTGCAGAGCATATCAAACGGATGAATCCTATTCGTTTTCTGCGTGTGTGTAAACTCTCCGCCGTGGTCTGTTTGAATCGTCTCAGGAGCATACCCAAAGAAGATAATTGCCCTTTGAACAAAATCAATGGTTGAATGGCTGCTGTTTTCTTTGTAGGCATAGATAAACCGCTTTCTGCTGGCTTCCTCCAACATTGTATATTGGTAGAATTTCTCACCATCTGTGCCCACATAGCAGACATAAGGCACATATTTGACGTCCATTTGCCACTTTATGCCCAATTCTGTTGGTGTATCGTAGTGCCCATTGTGCTTGGATTTCTTCTTGGTGGATTCTACCTTCTTCCGGTATCCAAGCCGAACAAACACGCGATAGAGCGAACCCGGGTGTCTACTGTATGCCTTGTCCTCACGCAGCTTGCCGTACAACTCGCAGATACTAATGTTGGGGTTGCGGCGGTGGTAGTTCCGGATCCA
>JAZSPB010000032.1:0-3252 GCA_045537235.1 Eubacteriales bacterium | reverse complement strand
GGGCGGGGGGAGGTCGCTTTTTGAAAAAAGCTCCGCAAAAACTTTTGTCCCGCGCCCTCGCCAATGTTTGAGCGAACACACTGCACCCCATGGGGTATCGCTATGTTCGCACAAACATCCAAAAGGGCGCGGAACAAAAGTTTTTTGCGGAGCTTTTTTTCAAAAAAGCGACCTCCCCCGCCCGCAGGCGACCTCCCGTGGCAAAAAAGGCATCTCCGATAAAGTGGAGATGCCTTTGGGGGATTTAGAATGAATTATTTGTAGATGGGAGTAACCTCAAAGAGGATGGGGTTAGAGAGATCCTTACCGCCCTCGTACTCTTCGGGATTACCGATAACGATAGCCTTCCAGTCAGCAGCGCTGCCCTTGAAGTTGATAAGCTCGATGTTATCGCATCTGAAGAATGCCCACTTACCGATTTTGGTGATACCCTTGTTGAGGGTGAGGGTCTTCATCTCATGGCAATGGAAGAATACGTCCTCGTTGATCACCTTCAAGCCGGTACCGATGGTCAAGTGTTCGATGTTGTAGCAACCCATGAATGCGGCAATGCCGATCTCGGTCACGGAGTTGGGAATAACAAGCTCGGTGATACCGGTGCAGTACATGAATGCTCTGCCGTCGATGGAGACGAGGTTAGAACCGAGTTTCAGCTCATCCAAACCGGTGCAACGGAAGAATGCCTCGCTCTTGATCGCGGTAGCGGAGGAAAGGTCAGCAGCCTCAAGTGCCTTGCACTCGTAGAAAGCCTTCTCCTCGAATACCTTGATCTTGGAGGTATCGAAGGTCTTCAAAGAAGATGCGCCTGCAAATGCGTTCTTACCGACCTCGTTGATGGTGCCCTTAACATTAACCGTCTCAAGAGAGGTGCAGTTTTCAAAGGTAGAAGCCTCGATCTTCTTGATGGAAGCGGGGATATCAATGGACTTCAAAGAAGAACAGCCGGAGAATGCGGAAGCGCCCATGGTGCTTACGGCGTCAGGGATCTTAACTTCCTTCAAGGAGGAGCATCCTGCGAAAGCAGAGGAGCCTACATAAGTTACTGCATTACCCATGGTAAAGCTTACAAGAGCTACGCAATCCTTGAAAGCACTGTTTTCCACTCTGGTGATACCGTTACCGAGAACGATCTTCTCAAGACTGGAGCAACCGGTGATCGCGTTCTTACCGAACTCGGTTACATTGTCACCGAACTCGATTTCTTTCAAGCTAACACACAGATAGAATGCCTTCTCACCGACCGTCTTTACACTGTCGGGAACGTCGAAAGCAGTAAGAGCAGCACACTCATTGAATGCAAAGTTACCGATCATAACAAGATCAGAGGGAGCCTTAAACGTAGTAAGAAGCTCGCACTTGTTAAATGCATAGTCGCCAATGGACTCGATACCGCCATTTACATTGACCGTAACAAGAGCGGCACACTCATTGAAAGCATATGCGCCGATCTTCTCAAGAGAGCCGGACAAGGTAACCTCGGCAAGAGCAAGGCAGTTATCAAATGCATTGTCACCGATTGTCTTGACAGCGGAGGGAATGTTAACTGCGGTAATAGCAGTGCCGGTAAAGGCAGAAGCGCCGATCTCGGTAACTGCATCGGGAATATTCACTGTAGTAAGATGTACGCAATTGTCAAACGCACTCTCGCCAATGGTAGTAACCGTAGCGGGAATGGTGACAGACTCCAAAACGTCGGTCAAACGGCAACCGCCGCCCAGAAGATCCTTGTAGGTCTGTACCAACTGTTCGGTGCTGAAATCGGGAAGGAACTGCTTGATGTAACCGGAAACAGTGTTACGGTCACCCTCGGAACCGATAAAGCGATAGACCTCTTTACCGTTGGAGATGGTGTCCTTCTCATAGTAGTACATGATCTTGTTCTTATACCATGTACCCTGCTTTCCTGCGGCCGAAACCAGGGGATCCATGAACTTACTGTTGAAGTCCGAAACCTCCATGATAACGGGCGTGAGGTAGTCAACGCTTACCGTGCCGAAAGCCCAGTTGCCGATACCGGTAACGGTGTCACCTGCGGGGCTCTTTGCGGGAATCACGATGTTGGTAGCATTTTCAAGCTCACCGATGCCGGATACATAGCAAGTACCGTCACCGTTGCTGGTAAATTCCAAGCCGTCACTTGCGCCGGGGACGTCGGGGATGTTGGGAGCGTCAGTTTCGGTGTCTTTAGAACCGCCGCAACCGATCAGGCAAACTGCCAAAAGCAGTACAAAAGCCACGAATATCAGTCTTTTAAGTTTCATTTTTTCCTCCGTGTAAACATAAAAATACTTTGTAGCCATTATACATGAAGATTCAAAATTTGTCAATACTTCTTCGCATTTCTTTACATGATTTTTGCCCCAATCGGGCAAATTTTGTCACTTTGCACAAAACCGAACATTGATATTTGTGCGGATAGACGCAATCACTTTTTTTGCTGACGGCACCAGATTTTCATAATCAGCTTGTGAGGAAGCAGCTTTGTCGCGCGCACCTGCATTCTGACGGGGAGACCGCAGACCGAAACGTCCTTGCCCTTTTTCATATCGCGAAGGGCGCGCGTGACCACCTCGTCGGCGTCGTAATATCTATTATAGTAGGAAATCGTATCGTCGGTGACCGCGTGATCGAAGAACTCCGTACGCACCCAGCCCGGGCAGACCGCCATGACGCGAATGCCGCGCGCTTTAAGCTCGACGTTGAGGGCGCGGGAAAAGCTGAGCACGAAGGCCTTGGTCGCGCCGTACACGTTGATGTAGGGCACGGGCTGGAAGGAGGACAGTGAGTCGATCTGATAGATCTGACCGCCTTCTTTCATATAAGGGAGGGTCAGGTAGGTCATGGCGACCAGCGCCTTGTCGTTGAGGTCGATCATGGCCAACTGCTCGTCCAGATCCATTTCGGTAAAGGTGCCGAATTTCCCGAAGCCACTGCCGTTGACGAGCACTGCGACTTCGGGTTTCTCGGTCTCCAGAAGTGCGGCGTATTCGTCGAAGCTCTCGCGACGGGAGAGGTCGAGGCAGACGGGACGAACCTTGGCTTTGACCTCCTCGGACAGCGATTCCAAGCGGTCGCGGCGGCGGGCGATGACCCACAGTTCATCGAAGTTGTGGGCGGTGTCTAATTGTTTGACGAATTCGCGTCCCATGCCGGAGGACGCGCCGGTGATAACTGCAATTTTCATGGTTGGGTTCTCCTTGATTGTTTTTTTAGGGTAAGGTTTTTTGGAGGGGCATGGGGGTGGGGGGGATG
>JAZSPB010000173.1:0-7007 GCA_045537235.1 Eubacteriales bacterium | reverse complement strand
AGAGAGGAAGCATATGCTTCCTCTCTCTTTTTGTAACATTATATTTCGTAAACCCGGTTTCTGTTCACAAGTCCCCCGCGGGGAATATTGACAGAATATGAGAGCATGAGCAAAGACCTCCTTGATATTACGTATTTCGCTAAAAATGATTATATCACGGGAAAGAGGGGGAGGCAAGAAGGGAAGAAAAAGACCGCAATATAATGAAAGAAAACCACAAAAAAGTACAAAAAAACTTTAAAAAAGCACTTGACATTGAAAATGGAATGTGATATAATGTTGCTACCTCTGCGAGCAGGCTTTTTTGTTTTGCCCGAATGCGCCAAGCCGAAAGGCTCGGACAAACTCTGCCCGATGAGGGAGGTACACGGACTTTTCCGTGTGGAAAAGTCAAATATTTTGAAATGGGAGGTGCCGCTATTATGGCTAATGATGCAAGAGTCAAGATTACTCTGGTATGCACCGAGTGCAAGCAGAGAAACTACGACACGAAGAAAAACAAGAAGAATGATCCGGACAGACTTGAGCTGAAGAAATTCTGTCGGTTCTGCCGCAAGCACACTCTTCACAAAGAATCCAAGTAATTCGAGAGGAGAAAAAAGATGCTGAAATCAAAGCTGAGCCGATCCGCTCTTTCGCTGATCCTTGCGGTGATGCTGGTCTTTTCGATCTTTTCCGTAAGTGCATTCGCAGAGACCGATGCTTCCACTGAAACGGGAGCAAACGTCGAGACCAATGCCGAGACCGGAAATGAGTCCGAAAGCGAGACCGGTGCAGAATCCGACACCGAGACGGGTGCAGAGTCCGATTCCGAAACCGACGAGACTAAAGGTGAGTCCGAGTCTGAGTCCGAATCCGAATCTGAGTCCGAATCCGAGACCGGGGATGCCGACAACGATAAGAAAAAGAAGACTCTTTCTACCTTCGATATCGTTACGATCATCATCTTCGCTGTCCTGATCATCATCGGTGTGGTATACTGCTTGAAGAACCGTGAAAAAGTCGGAAAGTTCCTTCGCAGTCTTCGCAGTGAGTTCAAGAAGATTTCCTGGTCCTCTTGGAAGGATGTTCGCAAAAACACCTTGGTCGTCCTCGTGGTGGTTATCGCCGTCGCGGTGGTTATCGCCGGTGTAGACTTCCTGTTCTCCAAGAGCATTGACGCACTGAAGAATCTTCTTTCGTAAGCGGAGCTTCGGAAAGGAAATAGGGAATTATGAGCGATATCAATGAAATGAACGTAGGTCCGAGATGGTATATAGCGCACACCTATTCGGGATACGAAAATAAGGTCAAGACGAGTCTGGAAAAGATCGTCGAAAACCGCTCACTTTCTCATTTGATCTATGACATCAAGATTCCTGTCCAGACGGTCATTGAGAAAAAGGGCGACAAGGAAACCGAGGTCGAGGAAAAGATCTTCCCGGGTTATGTGCTTGTGAAGATGACCATGACCGAGGAAAGCTGGCACGCCGTCAGAAATATCACGGGTGTTACGGGCTTTGTTGGTCCCGGATCCCGTCCCACTCCTCTCAGTGAGGCAGAGGTCGAGGCGCTGAACATCGAAGAGAAGCGCGTCAAGCTTGCCTTTGGGGTGGGTGACAATGTGGAGATCTTTGCCGGTCTCTTCGAAGGATACAGCGGTGTTGTGCAGTCGATATCCGAGGATTCCAAAAAGGTCACGGTGCTGGTCAAGAAGGGCCGCCGCGATCTTCCCGTTGAGTTGGATGTAAGCGCCATCCGACCGGAGAAATAAAGCGCTTGTGACGGATCTTCCGTCGATCGTGGGAGGGAGAAAAATTTACTGTCATTCTCCCGTATCATTACCACATTTGGAGGTGTAATTTACTATGGCAAAGAAAATTATGGGTTATATCAAATTGCAGCTGCCCGCAGGTAAGGCTACTCCCCAGCCTCCCGTAGGACCCGCTCTCGGTCAGTACGGTGTTGCAATCCCCGTATTCACTAAGGAATTCAATGAGAGAACCAAGAACGATATCGGTCTGATCATCCCCGTTGTTATCACGGTTTATGCTGACCGTTCCTTCTCCTTCATCACCAAGACTCCCCCCGCACCCGTTCTGATCAAGAAGGCTTGCGGCATCGAGTCCGGTTCCGACAAGCCCAACAAGACCAAGGTAGCAAAGCTTACCAAGGATCAGGTGAGAAAGATCGCCGAGACCAAGATGCCCGACTTGAATGCCGCTTCTATCGAGGCTGCTATGAGCATGGTTGCAGGTACCGCCCGCAGCATGGGTATCACTGTTGAGGACTAAGGGAGGATTGAAAAATGGGAAAGAAATATGTTGACAGCGTAAAGCTGATTGAAAAGAACAAGGCATACGATCCCGCCGAGGCGCTGGATCTGGTTTGCCAGACCTCTAAGGCAAAGTTCGATGAGACCATCGAGATTCACGTTCGCCTTGGTGTTGACTCCCGTCACGCTGACCAGCAGGTCAGAGGCGCGGTTGTCCTCCCCAACGGTACCGGTAAGTCGGTAAGAACCCTCGTTTTCGCAAAGGCTGACAAGGCTGATGCCGCAAAGGCCGCAGGTGCTGACTATGTTGGCGATCTTGATCTTGTGGATAAGATCATGAAGGAAAACTGGTTCGAGTTTGATGTGGTTATCGCAAGCCCCGATATGATGGGCGTTGTCGGTCGTCTTGGTAAGGTGCTCGGTCCTAAGGGACTTATGCCCAACCCCAAGGCAGGTACCGTTACTCCCGACGTGGCTCGTGCCGTTACCGAGGCTAAGGCCGGTAAGATCGAGTACCGTCTTGACAAGACCAACATCATCCACTGCCCCATCGGTAAGGCTTCCTTCGGTGCAGATAAGCTCGGTGAGAACTTCAACACTCTCATGGGTGCTATCATCAAGGCTAAGCCCGCCGCTGCAAAGGGTCAGTATATCAAGAGTTGCGTGATCGCCTCCACCATGGGCCCCGGCATCAAGGTTAACTCTGCAAAGATTGGCTAATTGAATAACCAACATAAAAACACCCGTGTCTTTTCGATTCGGGTGTTTTTCGTCTTGACAACTTCTCTGCGATGCGATATAATGAGAGAGAAGAAACGGTAAATTGTTCACCGACGAAGGCGAGAGATCAGCGGAGAGACGGGGCGGAGAATTGCTTGTGAGTTTCTGACGCTTTGCCTCTCCCGTTTTCGCTTTTATGATGTCCCATGCTGATTTCTTCCGCGTTTATAAAGGAGGTACCACGATGATAAACAGTCGATTCGGTAAGAGATTGATATATTTTTTGGCGATCGCTGTGGCTGTGCTGTTTGTGGCAGGGCTGTTGCAGACCTCCTTTTTTCCTGCGCTGGGATTGCTCGGTGTGATTCCCGATCTGGTGCTGATATTGGTTTGCGGTGTGGCTTTTTATCTGGGGGCAATCGACGGTGCGGTCATCGGTCTTGCGGGTGGCATCGTGTTGGAAGGCTTGGGCGGATACGGGGTGGCTTTGGCGCCGCTGTTCTATTTGGTTATGGGTGTACTGTTCGGTGCGCTTTCAAGAAAGATATTCCGTGGAAATTTTGTTCATGTGATGCTGTATTCCGCTTTGTACTGCTTGGTCAAGGCGGTGTACTCGATCGTATATATCGCCGTGGTCTCGGATACAGGGCTGTCGGGGGCGGCGCTGGGAGCGTCGGTCTTGCCCGAGTTTTTGTTGACGTGGCTCTTGGCGATCGCGCTGACAGTTCCTGTTCGTGGACTGTCCGGTGTGCTCCGCGGACGCAAGAGCTTGAAAAAAGGGAAGGGAGGTCTTAGTGATTTATGAGAACGGAAAAAAAGCGGCTCCGATTGCCTCGTTATGCGGCGATCATTATCGTGTTTGCTGTGATATGCTTGGTCTATGCTGTTCGGCTGTTGACCTATCAGCTTTCCGGCACCGAAACTGTGCTTTCGCGCAACTATGACATGAAGACCTACACCTATAATGTTACCATCCCCGCTTCGCGCGGCGATATTTGTGACAGGAACGGACTGATCATTGCCACCACCAAGGAGGTCTATTCCATGACCTTTGAATATTGGTCGATGCCTGCGGATCGACAGGAGGCCAATCGTACGATCCTGGTGGGACTGGATGCCTTGGATGCGCTGGAGAAGAGCGGTGTCGAGGTGGATCGAGCCGATGATTGGTTTCCTTTTAACGGCAGTTATCCCAACTACACGCTTAAGTCCGAGGCTAAAGATGAAGAAAGCAAGCTCGGTCGTCGGTTGGCCGCCGTGTATAAACGCCGTTCTTGGGACGAGGATATGACGGGCGAGGATATCATTCAGTGGTATCTCAAGAAATTCTCCATGCTGACATCCGATGGCGATCCTCGCTATTCCAACAAGGACATCGACCGATTGCTCCGTGTGCGGTATAACATGGATGCCGAGGATTTCGGTGCGTATGCCGACTATGTTTTAGCTACCGATCTTCCGCTTTCCACGGTGGTCTATGTTCGGGAGAAGAATGCGGTAGGCATTAAATTTCCGCAGAGCATGGGACGGCAGTACAATTATCCCGGCTATTTGTCTCATATTTTGGGAAGCGTGGGAAGCATTACTTCCGATACCAAGGAATATTATACCGAATTGGGATACTCCATGAACACGTTGGTCGGTATCAACGGTGTGGAAAAGCTGTATGAGGCCGATCTGCACGGTACGGACGGTTTGATGGAGGTCGTGGAGGACGAGGAAGGCAACATCGTGAATCAGACGGTGGTCAAAGAGCCGATCCCCGGCAAGGACGTGTGGCTGACCATAGATATGGTGCTTCAGGTAGCCGCCGAAGATGCGCTGGCCGAGGCCGCCGAGCTGTATTGCGCCGGAGAGGTCAAGGCAGGCGCGATAACGGCGGTGGATCCCGAGGATGGCGGTGTTTTGGTGCTGGCCTCTTATCCGTCCTACGATCTGAGCCAATATAATGCTTTGTACAATGACCTTGCCGCCGACAAATCCAATCCGTTGTTGAATCGCACGCTGTACGGTCTTTACACCCCCGGCTCGACTTTCAAGCTGGGAACGGCGGCTGCGGCACTGGAGGAAGGTGTGGTCGACCGCTACTCCACCGTCTATTGCGGCGGTGTTTATCACGGTCACACCTCCATCGACGAGTATGAGTATTGGTATTATTCCCGCGGTTTGCAGTGCTGGCGCTATCCCGACAGCCACGGCAATGTGGATGTGGTGGCCGCGCTGACCGATTCCTGCAACTGTTATTTTTGTGATATGGGTTACCGTATGGGGATCGACACCATGAACAAGTATTCCAAGATGTTCGGACTCGGTGCGGAGACAGGTATTGAGCTGGGCGAAGCGGTGGGCATTCTCGCCGGTGAGGACTACCGTATGGCGAACGGCATGGGTAACTGGTATGTCGGTGATACCATCGCCGCGGCGATCGGTCAGTCGGATAACCAGTTTACTCCCATTCAGATCAGCAATTATGTGGCGACGCTCCTTGGGGGCGGCACCCGTTACCGTGTACATATTTTCGATTCGGTTCGTGAGTATTACACCGACAAGGTGGTCAGAAGCTATACACCTGTTGTGGAGAGCGAAAGTCATATCAGCTCCTCCACGGTTTCGGTGTTGATGGAGTCGATGCGGAGCATGGTGGATTCGAGCTACACTGCCCGTACCGCTATGAAAAATGTCCCCGTCCCCGTGGGTGGAAAGACAGGTACCGCGCAGACCAATGCGGAGAATGATAACGGTCTGTTTGTCTGCGCCGCACCTTATAACGATCCCGAGGTCGTTTTGTCCTGCGTGCTGGAGGGAGCGCGGTCGGGTCTGAATTCCACCTCGGTTGCCGCCGCCGTGCTGGAAGCCTATTACGGTGTGTCGGTCGAAGAATAAGACATCGGAAAAGATACGATTGACAAATGTGAGAGGTCACGATATGGAAAAGAACTATACACTTGAAATGGGTGAGTATCCGTCCGCCGACGGAAAATCCACGGTAGTCTACTATCGCTTTATTCCCGTGGGGCGTGAGCCTCGCGCCATTGTGCAGATCAGCCACGGAATGTGTGAATATATTATGCGCTACGAGCCGCTGGCCAACTATTTGACAGGTCTTGGATATTTCGTCTGCGGAAACGACCATACGGGGCACGGAAAAAGTGTGCCCGATTCGGACGGACTCGGATTTACGGGCGGTGCGCGCACCTTAGTGGATGACGTCAATGCACTTTCTTGGATCGTCAAGGAGCAATATCCCTCGCTTCCGCTGATCCTTTTGGGACACAGTATGGGCTCCTTTGTAGCCCGTCTGTATGCGGCGACCTACCCCGGTCAGGCAAACGGATTGGTCATTGTGGGAACAGGCGGTCCCGACAATCCCACGGGACTCGGCAAGGCAGTGGCCAAGACGGTCGCGCGTTTTCGCGGGGAAAAGCATCGCAGCAAGCTGATCACGGCCATTGCGTTCGGCAGCTATAACAAGCGTATCCCCAAAGAGGCCGGCAAGCGCTTGCCTCACTCGGCTTGGCTCTCTCGCGACTCGGCGGTTGTATCTGCCTATAACGAGGACCCGCTTTGCAACTTTACCTTTACCGCAAAAGGCTACTATGACCTTTTCGATCTCATCGGACAGGTCTCCAAAAAAGACTGGCCCGACCGCATCCCCCGTTCGCTTCCCATCTTAATGATGAGCGGTGATGCCGACCCCGTAGGCGATTACGGTCGCGGTGTGGAAAAGATCTATTACCGCCTTTTGAATGCCCATCTGACCGACGTTCGCCTGCTGATGTACGGAGGCGCCCGTCATGAAATCTTTAACGAGATCGACCGAGAGAAAGTTTTTGAGGATCTGTCTCACTGGCTTTCCGAGCATAATTTCTGAATGTTTCGGGCGCCTGCGGGCGCGGAGAGGTCGCTTTTTGAAAAAAGCTCCGCAAAAACTTTTCTAATGTGCCCTTGCGAAATTCGAGCGAACATACTGCCCCCAAGTCGGAGGCCAAGCGGTCTTAGGAAGACAAGCTTTATAGTCAACTCCTTGGGTCAC
>JAZSPB010000048.1:0-2216 GCA_045537235.1 Eubacteriales bacterium | reverse complement strand
ACTGATGTTTGTGCGAACATAGCGAGTCCCCATGGGGTACAGTATGTTCGCTCAAACTTTGGCAAGGGCGCGGATCAAAAGTTTTTTGCGGAGCTTTTTTTCAAAAAAGCGACCTCCCCGCGCCCGCAGGCGCCTCCGTCGTCTCACACACCGAAGGCCATGTGGGCGAAGAAATAGATAACGCCGTAGAGGGTACCTGCGACAATGCCGTAAAGGAGGACGGGACCTGCTACGGTGAAGATCTTGGCACCGACACCCAGCACCAAGCCTTCTGCTCGGCTGTCGATGGCGGGAGAGGAGACGGCATTGGCAAAGCCGGTGATGGGAACCAATGTTCCTGCCCCTGCGTGTTTGGCAAGCTTGTCAAACCAGCCGAGACCGGTGAAAAGCACGGCGAGAAAGATCAGTGTGACAGAGGTCAAGGTTCCTGCGTCTTCTTGGGGGAGGTTGAATTGGCTTTCGTATAGGTGGATCAAGGCTTCTCCCAGGGTACAGATGGAGCCGCCCACGAGAAATGCCCATAGGCAGTCTTTGATGATGGGGGACTTGGGGGCATGAGCGGTCACATATTTTTTGTAGGTTTTTTTATCGATATTCATAGAAGACCTCCTGCAAATTCTATCCAAAGTTTGTCCCAAATCTTTAAAATTATGTAAAACCTCTTTACAAAACTCAAAAAATCGCATATAATGGAAGCAAGAAAAGCGAAAGGAAGGTATTTGTGATGGCAAATTTGAATGATATTGGCAATTCCGTAAAAAAGGGCTTTAAAAAATTGGGAGATCAAGTTGAAAAAGCGGCAGACATCGCCTCGCTCCGCATCAAGCTCACAAGCATTGCCGGCAAGCTTGACGAATACTACTGCGAGCTGGGAAGGTTGACTTATTTGCAGCTTCGCGGAACCGCGCCCGACGATGTGCAAAAGCGCATAGATAATCTGCTGGCTAAGATCAACGGAAAAATGGCAGAAAAGAGTGAAGCCGAAGAGGAGCTGGAACGTGTTCGCAAGGCAGGCGGCGATTCGCCCGAGTCAGAAGACACGGAAACCGAGCCTGAAGACACGCAGGCATAGTAGAGATCGATATAATCGATATACAAGATTGGTATTATACAAAAAGCGGACAACCGAAGTCAGAGAAAGACGGCTTCGGTTGTCGGCTTTTTGGGTTATGCGGTCACGCACTGACCGTATTTCTGTTTGGTCTCCATGATCTTATCTTCTTTGGCCTTTTCGGTGGGGTAGTAGCCGCGGGTGCTCAGCTCTTCAAAGACATCCTGCTGGAGGGTATGCTCGTCGGTCAGCATTCCGCAGAAGCACCGACGAACCTCGGGAGTCGCGGCTTCCAAAACGTCACTGCTATAGACACTCGCCAAGAATTTCTCGGAATTGAGTGCGTCAAAAAGCATACACTTATCATCGAATTTAATATTACAGTTTGTCATATTGTCCTCCTTACTTGATGTTGGTAAACAGCTCGTCATAATGACGTTGGTGCTTATCTGCCATCTGTTCGAATTTGTTCTTGAGAGTGGTATCGGGAGCCGTCGATGCGTAGTAACGGTACTTGCCGATGAGAGTCTCCTCCACCGCCAGTGCATCTCCGATGGCGCCCAGTTCTTTGGTTGTGATCTGTGCCATGGTTTTTTCCTTCCTTTTTACAAATAGGATTTCATTTTCTCTGCGCAGTCCTCTTCAAAGGCGATGGCGCGCTCTGCCAATTTTTGTGCCTTTCCGCAGTTCTCTTTGTCGCTTTGCCGTTGGCAGGCATTGAGTTTTTTGATCAGTCCCGACGTACCCATCGCACAACCTTCAATGACCATCTGCGCGATATGGGACGGGGTGGAGTCGATCAGGGTATTCATCATCACTCCTGCTTTGGCTGACATTCGGGTCATGAAGCCCTCTTCCTTGGGGGTCTCGCCCAGCTCAAAAAGTGCCGTCTTTGCCTCGTGTGCCAACGACTCGTATTCCGCAAGCTCGCGGCCAAGCTCGGTTTTGAGTTCGCCGTCCGGGAGTTTGCTGATCATATCTGTCGTGGATTCGGCGCCCATTTTGACGTTTTTGTAGATCTCCTCGTAAAGCTCTGCTTCGTCGCTTTTGTTTTTTACGGTTGCCATTGTTTTTTTCTCCTTCTTTTTGAACCTACGGTGTTAGTTTCTCCGATGGCGGTGGGTTTAATTGATGGAATTTTTTTCGTTTTTGTTGACAAATGGGG
>JAZSPB010000148.1:0-15486 GCA_045537235.1 Eubacteriales bacterium | reverse complement strand
TGTAAAAAACTTTTCTAATGTGCCCTTTTGGGTGTTTGAGCGAACATAGTGAAACCCCGGTGGGGGCAGTATGTTCGCTCAAATTTCGCAAGGGCACATTAGAAAAGTTTTTGCGGAGCTTTTTTCAAAAAGCGACCTCCCGCGCCCGCAGGCGCCTCAAAAAATCAATGCTCGTTTTGTGTTAAAAATTATCATATTGGTGATTGTTGGGTGTTAGGTTTTGTGTTATAATGAAAAAAAGAGTTGATTTTGACATATGGTCGGTCGGCTCACTGGATTTTAGTGAAACGGGGAGGCGGAAAGAGATGAAGGAGTTCTATTTGCTTAAAACTCAAAATGCTGAACGGCTTTATATGGAGTTTGCCAAAGATTTGCCTATTATTGATTATCATAACCATCTTTCGGTGGTGGATATGGTAAAGGATCGCCGTTATGACGATCTTGCGGAGCTATGGCTGGTGCCCGATCCATACAAGCACCGTTTGATGAGAATTTGCGGTGTGGCGGAGCACTATATTACGGGTAATGCAGAACCCTATGAAAAGTTCGAAAAGTTTTGTGAGGTGTTTCCCCATCTTGCGGGAAACCCCGTATACGATTGGTCGCGGATGGAGCTGTCCTTTGTGTTTGGGATCCATGAGGTGCCTTGCCGTGAGAATGCCAAGCGCATCTATGATACGGCACGGGAAATGTTGAGATCATCCGAGTTTTCGGGAAATGCCATTTTGGATCGGTTTGATATTGCGTATCAATCGCCGGTGGCTTCGCTTATGGATGATCTGTCTCTTTTTGACGGCAAGCGCGTTGCTCCTTCTTTGCGCGGTGACAATTTGCTGAGTCCTTCCCCCGAGTTGAAGCAGGAATTGACAACCAAAACGGGGGTGGCGATTATCGACGTTCCTTCATACATCAAGGCGGTTGCCGTTCTTTTGGATCGTTTTTCAGCGGCAGGCTGTAGTTTTGCTGACCATGCGCTGGATGCGGGTTTCTTTGAGGAGGACAAAGACGGGAGCCGAGCGGATATTCTCAAACGGCTCGGTATAGAATACGCCAAGCGTGGTTGGACATTGCTTTTGCATATGGATGCCAAGCGCAAGACCAGTGCCCGTTTGGCGCGGCTCACCGGTCCTGTGGGTGGCTATGCCGCGGTGGGTGGCAGTTTTGATCTTTCGGCAGTCTGCGATCTTTTGAACGAGATGGAGCAGAGCGGCGGTCTTCCCGATACGGTACTGTTTCCGCTGAACATGAACGATCAGGCGCCTCTTGCCGTTCTGCAAGGCTCTTTTTCCGAGGACGGAAGAGCGTCAAAGGTACAGCTTGGATCGGCATGGTGGTGGTGCGATCATGCCATGGGAATCCGCAATACACTTTCTGCGGTTGCCTCTTTTGGCGTGTTGTCGCAATTTATCGGTATGACCACGGATTCTCGAAGCATCCTATCTTTTGTTCGTCACGACTATTTCCGTCGTTTGCTTTGCTCATGGCTGGCTGAACAGAATGAAAAAGAAGAGTGGGATCTGCCATGGCAAATACAGGGGGAAATCATACAAAAGATCGGTTATCAAAACGCGTTGGATAAAATTTGCAATACAAAATAAGGAGAATTTGGGTATGAAAAAATTGTTTGAAAATAAAGTGGCGGTTGTTACGGGTGCCGGTGGAACTCTTTGTTCCGAAATCTCTATTCGTTTAGCAGAGGAAGGAGCTACTGTATTTCTTGTCGGTCGTACCGAGGAAAAGTTGGTTCATGTAGCCGAGATCATCAGAGCAGGTGGCGGCACGGCTGAAATTTATTCTTGCGACGTTACTGATAAGGATGCCATCGCGGCTCTGGCTGTTGAGGTGGAGAAAAAGGGCGGCTGTGATTTTCTGATCAACGGTGCGGGCGGAAACAATCAAAAGGCGATGCCCTCCATTACCAAGTACGATCCCCGTGAGTTGGAGGGGACGCTTCCCGAAGGAGAGCGGGGGCTCTATGATATCGATATGGATGCCTTTGAGAGTGTGCTCAAGATCAATACAATGGGCACAGTTATTCCGACGATGGAGTTTGCAAAGCAGATGGTAAAAAAAGGGGGAGGCAGTGTGATCAATTTTGCATCTATGAACACCTATTGCCCTTTGACCCGATGCTTTGCATATGCGATGAGCAAGGCTGCGGTATCCAATCTTACCCAGTCCTTTGCTGCCTATTACGCACCGGCCAATATTCGCATCAATGCCATTGCTCCCGGATTTATGGTGAATGAGCGGAGCAAAAATTATCTCGGTACGGTGGAGGACGGTCTTACCAAGCGCGGCGAGAGCGTGATCAACCATACCCCCATGGGGCGTTTCGGACAAGCGCACGATCTTGTTGGGTGCGTCAAGTGGTTGCTCAACAGCGAGGCTTCGGCTTTTGTGACAGGCATTACGGTTCCTGTTGACGGCGGCTTTTTGACGCTGGGAGGCGTGTAAGAAAAACAACGGGAATCCCCAATTTTTATAGCGTATATTTTGACTCGCGTCCTTGTAAAGATCGCGCAAGCAAACAGCACGAATTCGGAAGTGCTGTGTTTGCACCACCATAGCAAGGATGCGAGTCGCTTTTTGCCTTGTTGCCGATATACTGCTCTTGCTTTTTTGTTGCGCCCTCTTGCATTGTTCGGATTTTTTTGATATAATAATACCGAAATATTATTGTGGAAAGAGAGAAAAAACATGAAGATCAGACACGTTGCCAATATAGCCAAAGGGCATCAGGACGGTGCGATTTGGGGGAATTATTTGTTTTGTTTTAACTCAAAAGGGCTTTGCCGCGTATATGATCTGAAAGAGATTGGAGAGGTGCCCCAAGATCTTACCGTGATCGCGACCTTTACGCTTGACGGAGCGGAGCGCGTGGTTCCTCACAGCAATGCGGTCGTATTCGGTGCAGAATATTATGAAGAGGGGGACGAATTTCCGCTTCTCTATTCCAATATTTACAACAACTATGCCAAGGTCGAGGATAAAATGAAGGGTGTTTGCTTGGTATATCGCTTGCAAAGAGCGGGAACCGATTTTACCACCACTCTTTTGGGTTCGGTGGAGATCGGCTTTGTTGAAGATGAGAGATGGAGCGACGGACAGGACAAGCGTCCGTACGGAAATTTCGTGATCGATAGAGAAAACGGTATATATCATGCCTTTACCATGCGCGATGCGGAAAATATTACACGGTATTTTTCGTTTGACCTGCCCAAGCACTCCGATGCTGTGGCGGATGAGCAAACGGGAATGGAACGGGTGATCCTTGGCTTGGATAAGATCCGTGACAGCTTTGACTGTGATTATCACAAATACATTCAAGGTGCGTGTTTCCATGACGGAAAGGTTTATTCGGCGGAGGGCTTTACCAATCGGGAGGATGCTCCCGCAGCAATTCGCATCATCAATGTGGCGACGCGGCGGCAAGAACAGCTTGTTAATCTTTTTGCGATGGGCTATACCGTTGAGCCGGAACTGATCGACTTTTGCGGTGATACCTGCTATTACAGTGATGTTTCCGGTGCGCTTTATGTGATTGATTTTTGATTGTTGCGAAAAATATATATTTTTATGAGAAGAGGTCTTGGGGAAGATCATGGTAAATAAGTACAGTGTTTTGAAAGAGTTTTTTGGCTACGACCGCTTTAGACCCGGGCAGGAGACGTTGATCGATGCGATAATATCGGGACGTGATGCGCTCGGAATTATGCCGACGGGTGGCGGAAAGAGCCTTTGCTATCAAGTTCCCGCGCTGATGATGCGGGGCGTTGCCGTGGTGATATCTCCCCTTATTTCGCTGATGAAGGATCAAGTCATGGCGCTCAAAACGGCAGGAATTCCGGCGGCATATGTCAACAGCTCGTTGACACTCCCCCAGATCCATGCTGTCTACAGCAATTTGGAAGCGGGGATGTATAAGATCGTTTATGTCGCCCCCGAGCGCTTGGAGACCGAGGATTTTCTGGATCTGGCACAGCGTATCCCCATCTCCTTGGTTGCTGTGGATGAGGCACACTGTATTTCCCAGTGGGGACAGGATTTCCGCCCCAGCTATCTGAAGGTCGTGTCTTTTCTTTCGGCACTTCCGAGAAGACCCGTTGTGGCGGCCTTTACCGCTACAGCCACCGATATTGTGCGTGAAGATATTTTGCGCATCTTGGAATTGCGTTCACCGGTGCGTGTCATTACCGGATTTGACCGTCCCAATCTCAATTTTGAAGTGATCCAGCCTACCGAAAAGATGAAGGCTTTGGAGAACTATATCACCGAGCGCGAGGGGAAGAGCGGTATTGTTTATTGCATGACGAGGCGCGAGGTGGAGCGTGTTTGTGATATTCTCCAAAGCAAGGGGCTTTCGGTTACGCGCTATCATGCGGGGCTTTCCGACGGTGAACGGCAACGCAATCAGGAGGACTTTATTTATGACCGAAAGCCGATCATGGTGGCTACCACGGCGTTTGGTATGGGGATTGATAAATCCAATGTTAATTATGTAATACATTACAATCTGCCCTTGAGTCTTGAGGAATATTATCAGGAGGCGGGCAGAGCAGGGCGAGACGGCGAGGAGGCCGACTGTCTTTTGATGTTTGCCCGCAGTGATATTCCCACTGCACGACAGTTGATCCTTTCCTCGGAGGAAAACAATCTTTTGACCAAGGAAGAAAAAGAGCGCGTTTTACATCAAAATTACAAGCGATTGAACCGGATGATCGGTTATTGCCGTACGACGGAGTGCTTGCGCGGTTATATTTTGGATTATTTCGGACAGCCTCACGGGAATCGTTGTGAGAACTGCGGAAACTGCCGTTCGACTTTTGTGGAAGAGGATATCACCATCGATTCGCAGAAGATTCTTTCCTGTATCAAACGAGCATACGATGCACTTGGTTTTTCGGTGGGTAAGGTTTTGCTGATGGCCACACTTCGAGGCAGCACCGAGCAACGAATCAGAGAGCTGGGTTTGGATCGCTTGAGCACATACGGACTCTTGCGCGAGACAGATCGGCACCGTGTTTCCGAGATGATCGATCACCTGGAGACCATCGGAGCGCTTACGATAAATGAACAACACGGCGGAGTTCTTTTGGCACCCGGAGCCGCAGGTATTCTTTTCGGCGGTGAGCGTGTAGTGGCATCCTTCAAGACCGAGCCCGAGAGCAAGGGAAAACGCAAACGCAAGCAAAAAAAGGAAGCTGCACCGATGAACGCGGACGAAGCATTGTTCCGCGAACTCAAGGCGCTTCGCCTTCGTTTGGCTCAAGAAGAAAAAGTGCCTGCATACATTATTTTTTCCAACAGTGCGCTGGTGGATATGGCCGCCAAAAAGCCAAAGAATATCGAAGAATTTTTGGAGGTCTCCGGTGTAGGTCAAGTCAAGGCCGAGCGTTATGGCGAGGCATTTATCCGATTGATCAACGAGAAGAAGGATTAAGGTGCTTATATGAACTATCCGGCAACTGCAGTGGGGCTTTTGGCCGTAGCGATATATGTAACCGGTTATCAACAGAAAAAGCGAAAGCGTATCGTTTTTTGCGGCGTAGTGTCAAGAGCATTGTATATTCTGCAATATCTCCTTCTGGGGGCTTTTGCGGGGGCAGTCTTGGATGTGATCGGCATAATCGCATCGTTTTTGGCAGGAATGAAGCATAAAGAATGGGTTAGAAAACATATGGTGACCATTCTTATCGTATTGAATATTTCCATGGTGGTGGGAGGAGTGGTGCTTTACTTATGGTTTGGCGATATTTACAGTCCTCTTCCTGTAATTGGTGTTATGCTTCAGACAGGTGCTTTTTGGCTGGATGATGAAAAGAAAATACGGCGAATGTCTCTTGCGGGGTGTCCGTTTTGGGTGTCATATAATTTCATCAGCCGCGCATATGGCTCGGTCGTGGGGGACTTGCTTTCCATCGTCTCACTGGTAATTGCAATGATTCGATATGATCTTTTGAAAAAAACAACAGATACGAAAAGGTGTGAGGAGGATGAGGAAAATGCCGTTTGATGCCCAAAAAGTAACGGAAGATTGCGTAGCTTGGATCCGCCGATTTTTCGAGGAAAACGGCAAAGGGTGCAATGCCGTGATCGGAATTTCCGGCGGCAAGGACAGCTCGGTGGTAGCCGCTCTTTGCGTACAGGCGCTTGGACGGGAACGAGTGATCGGCGTTCTTATGCCCTGCGGAGAACAGAAGGATATTGATTGCGCCTACGCATTGGTCAAGCATCTGGGGATCCGCCATTACGAGGTCAACATCCGGGCTGCGGTAGAGGGGATTCTTGGGAGTATGCCGAAGGACGTGCCGATTACTGAACAAAGTAGAAACAACCTGCCTCCGCGCATTCGAATGGCTGCGCTGTATGCGGTTTCGCAAAGTTGTAACGGGCGTGTTGCCAACACCTGTAATCTTTCCGAGGATTGGGTGGGCTATTCTACGCGCTATGGCGATGCCGCCGGGGATTTTAGCCCGATTTCCAAACTTACCGTGGACGAAGTCAAGCAGATCGGTCATGTGCTGGACTTGCCGAAGGATCTTGTGGAAAAGGTTCCCATTGACGGTCTTTGCGGCAAGACCGACGAGGAGAATTTGGGCTTTACCTATGCGGAGCTGGATCGCTATATCCGCACGGGCGAGATCGATGATCCCGAAAAAAAGTTGCGCATTGATACGCTTCATCGAAGAAATCTGTTCAAGTTGGAGTGGATGCCGTGCTTTGAACCGTCCTGAAAACTTTGGAAATTTATATTCATACAAAAACGACCTTGCTCGTATCGGGCGGAGAGGTCGTTTTTTGATAAAATATGGCTGACGGGGTACTTGTGGGAGCGAGAAAAAGGAAAAATAATAAAACGGAAGCGCAAAAAGCGAGGACCGAACGCGCAGAATTGAACAAAAATGACGAAAAAGTTAAAAAATAATCGTTGTTTTGGAAAACTATTGCCTTTTTGTTCGAAAACGAGTAAAATTAGTTTATATTGAATCCCATTTGACAGGAGGTCATTATGGACGAGATCGATGCCAAAATTTTGGAGATCCTTGCCGCAAGAGCGGATGCAACCGCTACCGAGATCAGCCGTGATGTGAATCTTTCGGTGCCGGCTATCAATAAGCGAATCCGCCGCTTGCAAAAAGAAGGAGTCATTCGCCGTTTTACCGTGCTTACCGACGGAAAACGGGTGGGGAAGCCCATCATGGCTTTTATTCTTGTTGTGGTGCAACCGGGATCGGGCATAGAGGCGCTTCTCGACTATATCAAGCGCGATCCCGACATTCTGGAATGCTTTGCCGTCACGGGTGAATACGATTATCTGATTAAGGTGTGTGCCGCCGATGTGCAGACACTGGAGGAAAAACTGTTGCACATGAAGCGACAGAAGGGTGTTGTGAAAAGTCACACCATGCTTTCGCTCATGGAATATAAATTTTGCCCGACTGTTTTGCCGTCGATCGACGAATAAGGAGACTGTTTATGAATACACGAAATTTATTGAGCCAAAAGGCTGTTGCCATTGAAGAAGCCGTTATTCGCGTCATGTTTGATAAGGCGGCCAAGATGGACAATGTAATCAGCATGGGAATCGGTGAACCCAACCAGGATACCAATCTTGATATTTGCCGCGCTTGTTCTGCGGCACTGGAGCAGGGAAATACCCATTACGCCCCCAATTCGGGACGCTTTGAACTTCGCAAGGCCATTTCCGAGAAGGGGCTGATCGCCAAAGGTCTTTATCGTCCCGAGGATGAGATCATTGTTACCAACGGCGGAATGGGCGCGTTTGCTCTTGTGATGCAGGTGCTTTTGGATCCGGGCGATCATGTTTTGATCCAAGATCCTCAATACTTGAACTTCGCGGCCACGGTAAGCTACTGCGGTGGCGTGGCTGTCCGTGTTCCCACGACAGCGGAGAGCGGTTTCTGCATGGAGGCGGACACGATACGTGAATTGTATGTCCCCGGCAAGACCAAGTTACTTATCATCAATTCTCCTAATAATCCCACGGGTGAGGTGATTCCCAAGGATAAATTGGAGGCTCTTGCCAATGTAGCCAAGGAATTGGATCTTTTGGTTCTCTCCGACGAGGTTTACGGAACACTTCTTTATGACGGCGCCGAGCCGCTTTCCATCGCTTCTTTCCCCGGAATGAAGGAGCGCACCATAGTGCTCAGCTCGTTCTCCAAGGCTTTTGCCATGACGGGATGGCGAATCGGTTATGCCGCCGGTCCTGCGGAGATCATTAAGTGTATGACCAAGGTGCAAGAGTATTTCAACTCCTGCATCAACACCCCCTCTCAATTAGCAGCCGCCTATGCACTTTCGGAGAAGGAGCGGTTTACCGAGGAGATTCGTCTGTCCTTTGAGGAGCGCCGCGAGCTGACACTTTCGGGCTTTGAGAGTATTCCCGGTATGCGATGCAACCGTCCGCGAGGCGCCTTCTACTTGTTCCCCGATATTCGTGCGTTCGGTATGGACAGTATGACCTTCTGTAACCGACTTTTGGACGAGGCACGGGTGGTATGTATTCCCGGAAGTGCTTTTGGAGAATGCGGTGAAGGATTTATTCGCGTCGCTTACACCGCAGAGAAGGAAAAATTGACCGAAGCATTGGAACGGCTGGCAAGCTTTTGCAAAAAATATTATTGACAGAAAACGACCGCAGGCCGAAAATTCGTCTGCGGTCGTTTCTTTGTGGAGATATCAGTAACAGATTGTTGTCGATTCACATTTGACTAAAAAAGAATCACTTGTAGAAAAGAAGCAGTACCAGAAGCAGAAGAATATCATCGTCGGTCTCACTTTGAGACAGAAGAATGAGGACACCGATGATAAGTATTTCTTCGATCCCGATGTCCCCCAAAAGACCGCCGTGTGTGCCTTTGGTTTTGGGAGGAAGCAGGGAAGAAAAGGGGGATGCTTTTTTCATAACAGGCGCTTCCTTTGGCATCTCCTCTGTGTGGAGAATGACGGGATGTGTTTCTTCATTCTCGGGTATTGTGTCTTTTGTGACGGGAGGCTGCCCTTCTGTGGGAAGCTCTATGGGGGACGATGGAGTCAGAGCATCGCCGGGAAAGGCATTGCCACTGTAATTGTCGGGGATACGAATGGTTCCGCTGTCCTCGGATTGGGGTCGTATATACATGGTCTCACGCCTTTCGGATCAAAATTTTATGTTTTTCATCAGATCCCCCATTTTGCTCATGCGAGCGATATAGTCGATGGCCTCGCACCGACGGGGACTGAGGTAGGGCTTCAGGGCAAAGAGAAGAGCCAGTCTGCGTCCTGCTGCATTGTCTTTGTCGCTCTTTTTTGGTGGCGATTGAGTCGTGCCCTCCGACAGCATAGGACGGAGAACCGAGATGATCTCGGGCAATTTTGACATCAGATCGGGGTTGGCCAATACATCCGAAATGCCGGAAACAGGTGGTTTGGTTTCGGTCGGTGCTCCGTCTTCTTTGGATGATATATTTCCCATGATCCCCGATATCTTTTCCATTAGTTCCGGATTGCTCATGACACCGGATAAGATGTCGGACAAACCGTCGGTCTTTGGTGTGTTTTGGTTTTCGTCCATGCTTCCTCCTTTACCGTTTTCCGCGTCGGAATTCGCGGAGCTGCTCGGCGGCACGAGCCAGATCCTCATTGGTGGCGCCCGACAGCGCGGTTCGGATGCTGTTGATATCATCGGGACGGATGTGGAAACTTGAAAGATCCAGACCCGAATTTTCGGCAAGACTTCGAATGACGGCGGTTAACTGTTCGTCGTTCAGAGAAAGCATTTTTTGGAGTGTTTTTTGATCGATCTGCATGGGAATCCCTCCGATGTGTGGATTTGCGCACTGCGCCTTCATGGGTAGTTTATGCGCACGGAGAGGGAGGTGTTAAATAGCACTTTTTATTAAAGAGAAAAACAGTGAAAACAGTAATTCGTCGGCTTCCTTTTGTGAAATGAAGACTTTTCTTTATTCATATCGCAGTATAAAAGGAAAGTCACCAAATTTTTCATGAAGCGGTAGACAAAATTGTAATTTCATGTTATAATATAATGATTTATTCTGTCCGTAATATAATTATCATGATGGGAGAAACTGTTTTGAAGCACTATTTTGTTATCAATCCCTTCGCAGGAAAAGGAAATCGACCGGAAAAATTGATCGAGGAGATCAAGACTGTTTGCGATAATCGAGACGTGGATTATACACTCCATATAACCTCCGAGGTCGGAGATGCCGAGCGTTATATCCGAAAAATATGCGAGCAACACGGGGAGAATACCGAACCTGTAAGATTTTATGCGTGCGGTGGCGATGGAACCATAAACGAGTGTGTTAACGGTGCTGTTGGCTTTTCGTTTGCCGAGGTAGCAGCGGTTCCCATTGGTACGGGCAATGACTTTGTGCGTAATTTCGGAACAGCCGAGGACTTTTTTGACATCGGTGCCTTGTTGGATGCGCACGCTGTACCTTGCGATCTCATAAAATACAATGATCGCTATTGCGTTAATATGATCAACATCGGTTACGATTGTGCGGTCGTGGTACGTACCGCCAAAATCAAGAAGAACCCTTTGGTACCGGGAAAACTTGCCTATATTTTCGGTCTTGTCGGTGAATTGATCAAGAAGACGGGTGTGTCTTTTCGGTGCATTGCCGACGGTTGCGATCTTGGCGATCACAAGCTGTTGTTGTCGCTGTTTGCCAACGGCGGTTACTGTGGCGGCGGCTTTTATACGGCGCCCCGCGCGGAGCTTTGCGATGGACTGATGGATCTATGCTTTGTCCGCTACATTCCGCGTATTCGCTTTGTCACGTTGGTGGGGAAATATAAAAAAGGCACTCACTTGGACATAAAAAATCACGAGAGTGTTTTTGCTTACCGTAAATGCCGTGAGGTGGAGCTAAGCTTCTCCGCACCTCAACAGATTTGTGTGGACGGTGAGATCGAGATCTGTGACGCCCTTCATATGACAGTTGTTCCTGCGGCAATTCGATTTGTCGTTCCCGAAAAGAAGGAGTCGGCACGGTGAGATTGCTGGTGCTTTCGGATATTCACGGACAGGAAACGGTATTACATAATATCTTGCGACGGGAGATTTCTTCGGGGGCGCCTCCCGACTATGTTCTTTTTCTTGGAGACGGCTTGCGAGAGTTTGATGCTTTGACCTATTACGGTGAATTCGCGATGCTTCCCGCACTTGCCGTGAGAGGGAACTGTGACTTCTTCGGTTCATCCGACACTCCCGACCTTCGAGAATTGACGCTGGCGGAGCATCGAATTATGATGATGCACGGTCACCGTTTTGAGGTTAAGTCGGGTCTTGATCGCACGATGTCGTTTGCGGCGGCTAAAAAGCAAGAGCTTGTATTGTTTGGACATACACATATCCAAAAAGAAATACGCTTCTCTCAAGGAGAGCTTGTGGACGGAATGCGTCTTGATCGACCGCTGATCTTGTTCAATCCCGGCAATGTGAGCGGAGGATACTACGGTGTGGTTACTCTCTCGCCCGACGGGATCGTGTGTGAGCATAAGAGGGCATAAAAAAGCGGGGACTGTGACGGACAATCCCCAAACGCTTTTCGGTTTTGCTTTTATACCGGAATTTCCTCTGCGGGCACGGAATCGTTTTCCACATCCTCGGAGATTTCACTGTTCGCCTGCGCTTCAAGCTCTTCCTCGTAAGCCGCGATGACAGCCGATTCGAGAACGCTCCTGAACTGCGCGTTGATTGGGTGAACAATATCGCGATATGTTTCATCGGGGTTCTTGCGGCTGGGCATGACGATAAAGAATTTGTCACGGGCATTGATCACCTTGATATCGTGAACGGCGAGCTGTGCGTCAAACGTCACCGAAACGATGGCCTTCATCGGTCCCTCATCAAAAAGCTTTCTTACCTTGATATCTGTGATTTTCATGTTTTGACCCATCCTTTCTGTTTCTTAAAAGTAGATTTTTTCGGTCTTATCACATGGCATTATTATATACCCATTTTATGACGATTATTCAAACAACATCCGTTGATTTTGTGAACATAAATTAACTTTTTTTGATGGTGTACGAAAGTTCCGAGAATGCTCAAAAAGCCCTCACAAAACCGTCACCAATCCTTGGAAATTCATAGGAGAGACAGGCATATGTCGATTGAAAATACTCACTTTGGCGCAACGGCCATACATAAACTTTTGGAGAATTGTCAGAGCATATTTTTTATCGGTGCGGGCGGTGTCAATATGTCATCGCTGGCTCACATTTCGGCGCTTCGCGGCTATCGCACAGGTGGCTCGGATCGGACGCGTACAGCGGTGACCGAGGCATTGGAGAAACAAGGAGTTCAAATCTTTTACGAACACGATGCGGTCAATGTTGAGGACTATGATGCCGTTGTGTACACCGTAGCGATCTCGGAGGACAATCCGGAGTATCTTCGGGCGCGTGAGCGAGGGATCCCCGTTATTTCCCGTTCGGATTTCATGGGGTATCTTATGACCGGATATGCCAATCGTGTAGGTGTCTCGGGAATGCACGGCAAGAGTACCTGTACCTCTATGTGTGCGGAGGTCTTTATGAGTGCCGATGTCGATCCCACCGTGCTTTCGGGGGCATCGCTGGCTTCCATGGGCGGTTGCTTCCGCATCGGCGGCGAACGGCACTTTGTGTTTGAAGCCTGTGAGTATATGGATTCCTTTTTGGATTTTTATCCTACGGTCGCGGTTATTCTCAATACCGAAATGGATCATGTGGACTATTTTGAAAGCATGGAGCATATTTATCGTTCCTTTGCTCGATTTGCGGCGAAGACCGAAGGCAAGGGCTGTGCTCTTTATAATGCTGACGATGCCAATACGGTTACAGCGATGTCGCGTCCCGAAGCGGCGAATGTTCGCAAGCTCGGATTTTCCGTGGAGGATTCCTCTGCGCCCTTTTATGCCGCTAATATTACGGTAGATCACGGGCGTCCATCCTTTGATGTGATGGTGGAAGGGCAGTGGTTCTGTCATGTTTCGCTTTCGGTTACGGGGCGACATAATGTGTACAATGCCCTTGCCGCAGCCGCAGCAGCCTATCTTTGCGGTTTGGACGGAGCGGCGGTGTCTCGCGGACTTGCCAATTTCCGGGGCGCGGGACGGCGAATGGAGTACAAAGGAAGATTCTGCGGTGCGGATGTATATGACGACTACGGACATCATCCTACCGAGGTCTTAAAGACTCTCGCCAGTGTGGCGGAAATGGGCTATAGACGTGTGGTCTGCGTGTTCCAACCCCACACGTATTCGCGCACGGCGGGGCTGTTTCATGAGTTTACCGAGGCTTTTTTGTCTGCGGACATTACCGTCATAGCCGATATTTATGCGGCGCGAGAGCCGGATACAGGCATTGTCAGCGCCGAGAAGCTTGCCGCGGCGGTCAAGGGCGGACGTTATGAGGGCGATTTCGAACATATTCTCGAATATCTTCGAGGGGAGCTTCGGGAAGATGATGTGCTGATCATTATGGGGGCGGGTGATATCTATAAAATGTTCGGCTTGATGGATTTTGAGAAGGGGTGTTGAAAGATGGGCTTTACCGAAGGTTATAATGCCATTGCGGAGATCTATGATAAGCTGAATGCGGAAATCGATTATGCTGCTTGGGCGGATTTTATCGAAGCCTGCTTTGACAGATTTCTCCCTACTCGTCCCGAATTGGTGCTTGATCTTGCTTGCGGTACGGGGCGCATGACCGCCGAGCTTGCCAGACGCGGATATGATATGATCGGCGTGGACGGAAGTGAAGAGATGCTGTCGGTGGCTTACGAGAGGAGCCTTCCCGAGGAGGATACGGAGGATGCAACAGTGCGCCCCATGTATCTTTTGCAGGATATGCGGCGGTTTGAACTGTACGGAACGGTGGGGGCTGTGGTCTGCTGTCTTGACAGTCTCAATTATTTGACGGGAGACAGCGATCTTGGCGAGTGTTTCCGTTGTGTGCATAACTATCTTGACCCCGAAGGACTGTTTGTGTTTGACATGAACACACCGTATAAATTTGAAAATATCTATGCCGATAATGCTTATATCCTTGAGGATGTTGTAGACGGCTCCCCCGTGTACTGCGGATGGCAGAACGATTATGACGCGGACAGTAAGATTTGCGATTTTTGTCTGTCGGTTTTCCGTGAGCGGGATGGCTTATACGTCCGCGAGGACGAGGAACAGCATGAGCGGTGCTACTCCGAGAAGGAGATCACGTCGGCTCTTGTGGATTCCGGCTTTGATGTGCTGGGAATATACAGCGGCTATGCCTTTGACGAGCCGCAGAAGGATACCGAGCGGTGGTATTTTGTCGCTCGAAAAAAGTGAAACGAAAGGATATTATTATGAGTCAGTCTACCATTCTTCGCGCCATTACGCAAGACGGAAGTGCGCGTATTCACATTATCAATTCCACCAAGATCGTTAACGATGCTGTGGCGTTCCATCATACTACCCCCACTGCCACCGCCGCGTTGGGGCGACTTCTTACCGCTACCTCGATCATGGGCTGTATGCTCGGTGAGGAGGGGGACAGCATCACGGTCACAGTGCGAGGCAACGGCGAGGCGGGGAATATCGTAGCCGCCGCCGACTATATTGGCAATGTGAGAGGCTATATCAGCAATCCCAATGTGGAGCTTCCCCTCAAGTCTAACGGAAAGCTGGACGTAGGCGGTGCTGTGGGTGGCGGAATGCTGAATGTGGTCAAGGATATGGGTGGCAAAGAGCCTTACAACGGTTCCATCGAGCTGGTCAGCGGCGAGATCGCAGAGGATATTGCAACCTACTATGCCAGAAGTGAGCAGGTTCCCACCGTGTGTGCCTTGGGCGTGTTGGTGGATACGGACTGTACTTGCCGTGCGGCAGGAGGGGTGCTTATTCAGCTTCTTCCCTTTGCTGACAATACCACTATCGATTTGATCGAACGAAATACTGCCAGCCTTACCAATGTGTCGGCTATGTTCGATCGCGGTCTTACCAATGAGCAGATCATGGAGATCGCTATGCAGGACATCCCGTACGATATTTTCGATGAATTGGACGTGGAATACCGTTGTACCTGCTCGGAGAAGAAGATTCGTGATGTTCTTCATTCGCTTGGAGAGAAGGAGATCGGTAAGATGCTGGATGAGCAGACCTCGGAGGGAAAGAACCGTGAACTGGAGGTCAATTGCCGTTTCTGCGGAAAGAATTATACCTTCGATGAGGATACATTGAAGAAGTTGTTTTGAAACCGAGGGAGAGTGGTTACTTTTTGAAAGAAAACGATTTTTTTGAAAGAGTCGCTTTTCTTTCAAAAAAGTACGCTCCTTGCAAATATTTTTTAAAAAAAGAAAAAATATTGAAAAAAAGGCTTGACAAACTAAAAATATTATGATATAATAACACCCGTCGCCGCTAAGGAGACGGGAAATGGGAGCATAGCTCAGCTGGGAGAGCATCTGCCTTACAAGCAGAGGGTCAT
>JAZSPB010000097.1:0-48648 GCA_045537235.1 Eubacteriales bacterium | reverse complement strand
ATAATGCTGTGACCCATCAATTTCTATGATCAGTTTGGCTTTGTGGCAGTAAAAATCCGCAATAAAATTGTCTATGGCTTTTTGTCTTTGAAATCTGATTTCATATTTTGATAGGAAATCGTACCACAGATGGTTCTCCTGCGGTGTAGCATTTTTACGAAGATTTTTTGCAAGAGTAATATTCTTTTCGTTGTAATCAAGCGACATATATACTCCTCCAAAGTTTTATCGTTTCCATTATATCACAAATCGGCAGAGAAAACAAGCCCTCTGCCGATTTGTGCTACCCAATTCTCCGTTAAGAACAACAGAGAAAAGAGTGCAGTTCTTTTTTATGAAAGCGATTCGATCTTCAAAAGATATGTGGTGAGATTGGGCACTTTCAGATACAATGCGAAGTCGTGAGAAGTAAAGATCTCCTCGCGAATAATCTCGGCATCGTGCTCACCGTCCAAGAGATACACCGACACGCGGACGCCATTTCGATGCTCTACGCCACGCAATTCTACCTTAACCTGTTGATCCTCCACATCGCCCTCGTCGATAAAGCGGGTGAACATCACGGCACGCGTCTCGCCATCGGCGGCACAAGCAAACAACGTATCGTCATCCACCGTGCTTTCGGACTCCGTTCCGGAACGGTACAGGGTGTTGAACATCGGGAAGGGATAATAGCCCTTGAGACACTCACACAAAAAATCGGTGCTGAACATACCGTTCATGGCACACGGACGCGCATCGTAGTACATCAGCATATCCAAGGGCTCCTTTTGCAGAGCAAGCATGACCGCCGCAACAAAACTCGCGCCCTTGATGCCCTTTTCTGCCTTAAGAGAAGAAATAAACTTTTCGATCGGCAACCATCCGCTGATGTAGTTCCATTCGTTGAGAATGCTCTCGGCTTCTGTGTATCCGAACATATCCAGCAACTCCCTCACACGGCGGGTCTTTTTGACCAATTCCTCGGGAAATCTGGTATAGGTATGCCACGAGAAAAAGTCAAGAGGAACTTGTCGGCAACTCATTTCCTCAAGAAACTCCTTTCCCCAATCCAAACGTCCGCATATCGAGGGACCTCCGATTTTCAAATGTGGGAATGCCGCCTTCAGGTGCTTAGCCGCCACTTCGAAGAAATCGAAGAACTGCGCCTTGGTACCGCCCCAGTTGCGTTTATGATCGGAATCGTCTCTGTCAAGATCGGGCTCGTTCCAAATCTCCCAGTATTCAATATCCATCGTAAACCCGTCAGCCCAGCCCTCGGTATAATGACGGATAATATGCTCACAGATCACCGCCCACTTTTTGAAATCGCGAGGCGGCAACGTGCCGTATTTTTTCTTCCAGTGCTCGATCTTGGAGCCAAGACGGTAGAAAACTTTAGCACCGCCCAACTCGATCATCTTCAGATACTCATCGGTCAACTCAAAATCATAGGATGCGGGGTCGGTGGGGTCGGCGTCAAAATCGGTAAAGATGCTGTGAACATCCACGATATGCTCGCCTCCGTAGTTATAACAAATGGATGCGTCGTGGTTTCTGGCATAAGGAATGCCTGCCTCGCGATAGGCATCGAGGTTGGTGATGCGCTGATCGGGCATATACTTATAAACAGGGCCGTTGTTCACACAGTGCATTGGCTTGATTGCATTCAGTTTTTTTGAAAAATCCACATGAATGGTGTTCATTTTTCGCTCCTCCTACAGAATTTAAATTATTATAACATAAACGCGCATCTTCGAAAAGTGTAAAATCAAGCAAAAAATATGTAAAATCGGTCAATTTGTTTGCAAAAATATTTTTGTCTCAAAAAACATCAAAGCACCAAGACAACAAAAAAGCCTTGTGACCGAAATCACAAGACTTTAATGGCGCGGCGCAAGGGACTCGAACCCCTGACCTTTTGGTTCGTAGCCAAACACTCTATCCAGCTGAGCTAGCGCCGCAAGGTGTACGTTTTTCGTACTTGCATATTATAGCACTTTTGGTTGGGTTTGTCAAGAGGTTTTTCAAAATTATTTTTTCTTTTTTTATTTTGTCTATGTCACAATAAATAGTTGACTTTTTCAAATTTTCATTTGTCGGTGCGTTTGAAATGGCTACGCAGAGATATAACCGTTCCTCGGAACCCGTAGGGGCGCCCATTGCGCGTCCGCCTTGAGCCAACGATGACCGTTCATTTTCGGACGACCGATGGTCGCCCCTACGGAGGTTGTATGTTACCATCGACAGTTCGATAAATCCCAATTTCTCCGAATTTCTTTCCAAAATTCAGTCATTTGATGTGACAGAGCCTTTATTTTAAATTTTCCTCATCTGCGCAATTCTCCATCCAAAAAAAACGGAAATCGCTCCGTGGGTTGTTTGAATTTTAGGTATTGTCAATATGATATATCCTCATAGAAACATCGCCTCGCTCTTACCAAAGCAAAAGCGAGGCGAAGGATTTTTTCAATCAGTCAATCAGTTGTTGTAGCTTCCGGAAGTATCGGCAACGGCGGAAACTACGTTCTCCTTGCGTCTGGAGTTCTTTGCACGCTCCATCAGCTCGTCATAGAAGGCCTTCTCGTCCTCTGCGGAAAGAGGAAGGGTCACTTCTCTGTTCTGCCAAGCGGAAAGGTGCATTGCGTTGGAAATGGAAAGACCGTAGATACCCTCACGACCGTCAGCAACCAGAGGCTCACCGCGAAGAACAGCGGCAGCAAACTTGTTAAATACGCCGGTGTGCTGAGGATTCTCGCCGTCGGACTCTACGTCGATAACAGTCATCTCGGGTCTGCCGAAGGCCTTGGTCTTGTTGGTCTTGGAATACTCGGATTCGGGCATTTCCAGTTTCCACATCTTGAGGGTCTTGGCATCTTCGCAAACCAGCTTACCGCCGTCGCAAGTGATTTCAAAGCGGTTGGTACCGGGAGCATCACCCGTCGTGGTAATAAAGGTACCGGTTGCACCGTTTGCGTACTCGGCATATGCGGTTACATCATCCTCGACCTCGATATCGTGCCACTTACCGAATTTGAGCTTGGCATCGATCTTAACGGGCATACCGCAGATCCACTGCCAAAGGTCAAGGTTGTGGGGACACTGGTTCAGAAGAACACCGCCGCCTTCGCCGCTCCATGTTGCACGCCATGCGCCGGAGTCATAATAATACTGAGGTCTGTACCAGTTGGTAATGATCCAGCTGGTTCTCTTGAGTTCGCCCAGCTCGCCGCTCTCCATGATCTCCTTCATCTTGCGGAAAACATGGTTGGTTCTCTGGTTAAACATCATAGCGAATACGAGGTCGGGATGCTTATCAGCCTCCGCCATCATCTCGCGAACCTGAAGGGTGTAAACGCCTGCGGGCTTCTCGCTGATGGCATGGAGTCCGTGCTTGAATGCTTCAATAACGTACTTGGGGTGATCATAGTGGGGGATCGCCACCACAACAGAGTCGATCAGACCCGACTCCATCATCTTGATGGCATCGTCAAAGTAGGCAACTTCGGGAAGATCGGGGTTCTTCTCCTTTGCCTCGGCATAAAAACCCTTTGCAGCCTCCAGTCTTGCGGGATCAATATCGGCAACTGCCGTAACGTCGATCTCGGGACACTTACCCGCGAGAATACCCTTCATATGGGAGGAACCCATGTTACCGATACCGATAATACCAAGCTTTACCTTTTTCATTTTTATTTATTCCTTTCAAAATCAATTACTTCAAGCCGTATCTGCTTGTAAGGAAGTCGTAGCTCTTCTTCATGCACTCAAAGGGATCTGCGCCGTAGCAATCATCCAGCTCGACAAAGCCATATTCTACGTCTGCCTTGAGGCAAGCCTCAATAATAGCATCGTAGTTCATGTTACCCTCGCCAATGGTGGCAATGCGGTTCTCGCGCTTTGCCTTACCCTCTTCATCGCGGAAGAGTCTCATGCTCATATCCTTGAAATGCACGCAGTTATTTCTGCCCTTGAGCTTCATGATCCACTCTGCGGGATCGGCGCCCCCCGCCTGCACCCAATAGGTGTCCATGGTGATACCCAGCTTATCTGCGGGGAATGCGGCACAAAGATCCTCGATAAACAGATTGCCTGTCTTGGGGTTTCTGGCGAACTCATGGTTGTGGTTGTGATACATAAACTTCAAGCCTGCCGCAGAGATCTTTTCAACCGCTTCGGGAATCTCGGCAACCAAATTGTCGAAGCTATCATCCATCATGCCGCCCTTGGCCATTCCCAAACCGATGTAAGGGCAGTTCATCTTCTTGTGGAACTCAATGGTAGCATCGGTATCGCCTATGATCTTATCATAGTTGAAATGAGTGATAACGATCTTCAGACCATACTCACGGCATCTCTCGGCAACCCACTCGGCATCGTAATCACAAACACCGGAAAGCTGAACTGCGGTATAGCCCATATCGGCTACCTTTTTAAGAGACTCGTCAAGTCCTTCGACCGTCTTACAGAAGTTTCTAAGTGTATAAAACTGTGCTCCGAGAATCATGGTCAAATCTCCTTTATAATTTCTTTGAGAGAATTAACGGCGCAATCAAAGGCCGCACGCTTACTCTCGAACTTGTACATGCCGATCTTGCTCTCGTCACCGGGAGTCTCCAGATCCTTCAATGCGCTGAACACCTTGAGGTGAGGCTCAAGCGTAAGAACCTGACAGCCCTTTGCAACGAATTTGGGAAGGTACTCGCGAAGGTGACCGATTCCCTTTCCGGGAGGAACGATGCTACCGTCCGCAAGAGAGTCCTTGATGTGTCCGTAGAACACATAGGGCTCCAGCATCTCCCATGCCTCCAAGGTATCCTGTCCGCACTGAACGTAGTTTGCGGGGTCGAATACGCACTTGAGCTCGGGAAGGTTCTTGTGAATTTCGAGGCAACGGACAGCGATATCGCCGTAAATTCCCTTCTCATTCTCGTGGCAAAGCGTTACACCGCTTCCCTTGGCCGCCTCAACGTACTTGGCAAGGCGCTCCATCACGGTGTCGCGATACTTTTCCTCGCCGTTTGTGCCGTAGAAGCTAAACATACGAAGGCTCTTTGCCTCAAACATATTGGCGACCTCAATGGTTCTCTTGCACAGGTCGAGGTCGATGTTGAAGTCATCCTCGATCTTGACCTTACCAATGGGAGAGCCGATGGACCATACACCGATGCCGGCATCGTCAAGCTGCTTTTTATATTCCTTGACCTGCTCGTTGGTGAACTTGGTCACATTGATCTTATCAATGGAACGGAGCTCAAGAAGTCCGATTCCGTTTTCCTGCATTGCCTTGATCTGATCGGCAAGAGAATCGCCTGCTTCATCGGCAAATGCGCAAAGTTTGATATCTGCCATATCTATGTACTCCTTTTTTAATAATTATACACCCGAGTAAGCGGAGAAACCGCCGTCAACGGGAAGAACCACACCGGTTACAAAGCCGGACTCCTTGGGATTCACAAAGAAACGAAGGGCACCAAGAAGCTCCTCTGCCTCTCCGAAACGGTTCATGGGCGTGGAACGAAGGATCTTTCCTGTTCTCGCCGTAGGAGTACCGTCCTCATTGAAAAGAAGCGCACGGTTCTGAGCGGTTACAAAGAATCCGGGAGCGATCGCATTTACACGAATGCCCGTCTCGGCAAAGTGAACGGCCAGCCACTGTGTAAAGTTAGATACACCGGCCTTTGCAGCACTGTATGCGGGAATCTTGGTCAGAGGTGTGAAAGCGTTCATGGACGAAATGTTGAGAATACTGCATCCCTCTTCTCCAATCATATCCTTTGCAAACACCTGAGTGGGAAGAAGGGTTCCCATGATGTTAAGATTGAAAACGAACTCAAAGCCGGACTTGTCAAGATTGAAGAAGGTCTTGATGTCCTCGCGCGTCTCATCGCCTGCCTCGAACATTTCATGATCGGTAGTTGCACGGGGATTGTTTCCTCCTGCACCGTTGATGAGAATGGTGCACTTACCAAGATCGGCAAGCACCTTTTGGTGAACCTCCTCGACCACAGCCTTATCCAGAACATTGGTCTTGTAAGCCTTAGCCACGCCGCCCTCTGCGACGATCTTGTCAGCAACCTTCTGAGCAGCTTCCTCGTTGAGGTCAAGAAGCGCCACGGCAAAGCCGAGTCTTGCCATTTCCTCTGCAAAAGACGAGCAAAGAACGCCACCTGCACCCGTGATGACACAAACCTTATTAGACATTTTTTCCTCTTTTCTCCGACGTTTGTTTTTGAACAGACCCTCGATATCGTCGGGTCGAAAGTCTGCGGAAGGTTTTTTACACAATAACCCTATTTTATTTTATTATACAACACATTATCAGCAAAGAAATTGCAAATATCCTCCATTTTTATTGTATATCGGAATATTTTTTGCAAATGCTCGTTTTTTCGTGTTTTGAGAAGCCCACATGGGCTCAAAAGACATTTCCCGAACGGTTCGCCGTTGTTTTTTCACTCGTCCCAATTCTCTTCTCGATAGCGCTTGCAAGTAAATCGCGGCTCATCGAGAAATATTGGAGAGAATATCCTCGCGCAACGTCATTTTTTCACCTTTACCGAATAAAATTAAAAAAACATTTGAAAATATAGGGCATTTGTGATATACTTATATAAATAGACTTTTATAACCCTCAACAAAAAGGCGGTGGTCACTCTGCACAACGATCTCAAACGGAAATTTAACCGATATGTGCTTCTCGGAGCGCCTCGCTTCCCCTTGCGTTTTTTACTCGCTTTTCGGAGGCTGTTTCGTTGCTGTCCTCATATATTTTTACATAAATGCCCTCTTGTTATGCGCCTCTTCCCCCTTGCCGTCATTCACAAATGCGCGTCCGATCGGTGGAACGGCATTTTGCTGATGGAGTTGATCGATTTTGCCGAAAAGGAAAAAGAAAAGATCCATACGCTCATTCCCTGCTCCCCCAAAGCCTTGGCTTTCGTACAAGCCAACCGAGATTCATTGGAGCTAAATTATATCATAAAAACCCAAGACAGAATTCTGACGGAGGATTCAAAATGACACTATTCGAATTAACCAAAGGCATAGAACTGGAAATCCCTGAAACCACCGACATGACTGTAGAGATCGGAACACTCTGTCACAACTCCCGAATGGTAACCGAGGACAGTCTTTTCGTATGCATTCGCGGAGCGGTTGCCGACGGACACCGTTATGCTCCCTCGGCTTACGGACGCGGTTGCCGTTTCTTTGTGGCAGAGCATCCCATTCCCGAGCTCCCGGAAGATGCAACGGTATTGATCTGTCCGAATACCCGAATCGCCTTGGCTGAACTATCTGCACGTTTCTTCGGAAATCCCGCAGACGAGCTGACCATCATCGGCATTACGGGCACCAAGGGCAAGACTACCACTGCGCTCATGATCTATGACATTCTCAACAGTGCAGGTCTTCCCTGCGGATACATCGGTTCCAACGGTATCCGATACGGTTCTTTTTACGGAGAGACCGCCAACACTACACCCGAAAGCTACGATCTCCATCAATTCATGCGTGAAATGGTTGCTGTAGGGATCCGTTATTTGGCCATCGAGGTCTCGTCACAGGCACTTTATCAGCACCGAGTCCACGGAATCAAGTTTGACATCTGCCTGTTCACCAATCTGTCGGAAGATCATATCGGCGGAAATGAGCACCCCGATTTTGAGCATTACAAAAACTGTAAAAAGACTCTATTCCGAGACTACAGCGCCCAAACCGTGATCTTCAACGCAGATGACAGTTACGGGGAGGAAATGATCTCGGAAGTTGCTGCTCAAACCCATATCACAAATTTTGCCATCAAGAATCCTGCCGCACACCGCGCCGCTGACCTCACCCTTTATCGGGACACCAATACGCTCGGTGTACATTTCACCTACTTCGACAGCAATGGGAGTCACGAGGTCACACTGGGCACCCCCGGAAAGTTCAGTGTATATAATGCCCTCGCCGCCATCGCTGTCTGCCGCGAGTGCGGACTTGCCGTGAATGCCATCATAGACCGACTTCGCCACATAGAGATCTGTGGGCGATTTGAGACCGTCCCCGCCTTGCCAAACGTCACCTTTATCATCGACTATGCACACAATCGTGTCAGCTTGATGTCGGCATTGGAAACCTTGCGTCTCTATGACCCTCATCGCTTGATCTGTCTATTCGGATCGGTTGGCGGAAGAACCAAAGGTCGCCGTGTGGAAATGGGGGCCGTCGCCGCCGAGCTGGCCGATCTTTGCATCTTGACTTCGGACAATCCCGACTCGGAAGATCCCGAACAGATCATCAGCGACATTGCCTCGCAATTCCGCTTTGGATGTCCCTATGTGCGCATCCCTGACCGCGCCGAAGCCATTCGCTATGCCGTAAGCATTGCCGAAGAGGGCGACATTTTCCTCTTTGCCGGCAAAGGTCACGAAGATTATCAATTGGTGTTCGGCAAAAAAATTCCTTTCAGCGAGCGGGGCATCCTCTTGGAAGCCGCTCGCGACAAACGAAAGACACCCGCCGGTGAAGAATCAATTTTTTAAAAAAGCTCTGAAATAAACTTTTCTTTTGTGAAAGCTTGAGCGAACGCACTGCACTTATCGGTGTACGGCTTTTGTTCGCTCAAGCTGTTAAAGTATGGGAAAAGGGATTCGGAGTTTTTTTGATGCATTTTTACGGGAAACGGTTACTTTAAAGACTCCGTGGTTTCGTCTTTAAAATGAAAATATAAAACCGGGTTCTAGCGCAGAATGATTGCGGGTGGTATTTCTTGTCTTGTCTTGGCTTGGCTCGACAAAAAAGCGACTTCATCCATCTAACACCCCATCGCAAGATCGTCTCCCCACACTCAAACGATTTTCCTTCCTCCGAACCATTCGACACAGAATCACATATATTGACATTGAAGGGTTTGCGGCGCAACACTGAGCAAACGGGCATAACTCGTAAAACGGGCTCGGAAAGGAAGTGCCCATCATGAAGATATGTACGGCGGCGATCGGCTCTCTGACACAAGCTATCAAGGGGGAACGAGCGCTCGCACAAGCAAATATCAACGGCAAGATCGTGAAGCTGGATTCATCCATGACGCGGCGCGGTTGCGCTTACGGCATTGAATTTTCCTGTGAAGACGGGCGAGCTGTACGTGCAATCATGAGCACCGAAAAAATTAATGTAAACAGCTATATAAACGGCGGCGGAGGACTGCTTCTGTAATGTCCTCCCGAATCGTTTATCTTGACAATGCCGCAACCTCCTTCCCCAAGCCTCCGTCTGTCCTCTCCGAGGTCAACCGATGCATTCGTCAATACTGCGGGAATCCCGGACGCGGTTCGCATTCGCTCGCCATGGCTTCTGCGGAACGCATTTTTGATTGCCGCGCGGCGGCAGCTTCTCTATTCGGTGCAGATGATGAGGGGCGCGTGATCTTCACTTTGAATACCACCTATGCCATCAATCTTTTACTCAAAGGGCTCTTACAGCCGGGCGATCATGTCTTGATCAGCGATCTGGAACACAACTCTGTCTTTCGACCGATTTACAAAATGGCGCAAGAGGGACTTATCCAATATGATATTTTTCCGTCTCTTTGCGGATGCCATAATGCCTCCCCCGTTCGAGTCTGTGCGGGAATTGCCAAGCGCATCCGCCCGAACACGCGGTTGGTTATATGCACCCATGTGTCCAATCTTTGCTCATATGCACTCCCCATAGCCGAGATCGGAGCCTTTTGTCATCGGCACGGCATTCTGTTCGCCGTGGATGCGGCACAGTCGGCGGGACATTTGCCGATAGATATGAAAACCATGCACATAGACGCACTGGCGGTTCCCGGTCACAAAGGGCTCTACGGCCTCCAAGGTGTTGGACTTCTTCTCCTGTCCGAAAAGCTCATACTCGACACACTGGTGGAAGGCGGCAACGGATTGCGTTCGCTGGAAGGCCATATGCCGGAGGAGTCGCCAGAACGGTATGAAAGCGGCACACTTCCCACACCGTCCATTGCCGGGCTTCTCCGAGGAATAGAAGCGATCTCCCACATCGGACTTGAACAGATTGCCAATCATGAGCAATCTCTATTCCGAGATGCGAAGGAAAAGCTGTCAAGCATCGACGGCATTACAATATATGCTCCGCAATATGAAGGTTCTACCCTGCTCTTCAGCATGGCGGAAATGCCATCGGAAAAAGTCGCGTCGGAGCTTGGAAAACGAAATATCTGCACCCGTGGCGGCTATCATTGCTCGGCCTTGGGGCATACCACCCTAAAAACACCTGCCGACGGTGCTGTTCGTATCAGCTTTGGACTTTATAACACCAAAGCAGACATTGTCCAACTGGCAGAGGCTCTTGCGGATATTCACTAATCAAAATGAAAAGAGGCTGTTGCAGATGAACAGCCTCATATTTTTATATCACCTTTTGCATCAGAAGAAATAAGAGCGGTATGGTTACCATAGACAAAAGATGGGAAACCAAAACCATCGCCGCCGCCTTTGAGGTATCCTTACCGTACCCTGCGGGAATGACCACGGGACTCAATCCCAGGGGCATAGCCATAGCACAGAAAGCACAGATCACAAAGGTTTCCGGCAAAGGGAGCAGGGCAAAAATCCCCAAAGCCACCAAAGGAAAGACCAGCAAACGCACCGCGGTAACCGTATAGATATTCAACGCGCTGAAAGCCTTTTTTATATTGATAGATGCCACGGTAATACCCGTGAGGATCATGGCGATGGGAGACATACAGTTCCCGGCCGTATCAATAACCAAGACAAGACTTGTCGGCAACTTCAATCCCGTAAGGCTGATGACCATCCCCAAGATCATACCGATAAACATGGGGTTGCAGAAATTCTTGAGACGCTGTCCAATACTCAACTTTCCCGTTTTGGGAATCAAAAGAGCGGGAACCGCCCATCCGTAGATAAACACCCACAGGATCAAACAGAAGATCACATATTCCATAAAATACTTGGGGAATACAGCGCTGACCACGGCATTGCCCATAAAACCAAAATTGGAGAAAGCCAAGCCGTAGATGATAATATTCTGCTCATCTGTCCCCTTTCCCAATTTGCGTCCGCACAAAATGGCCAAGGGAAGTACGATCACCTCAATCACAAGGCTGAACAGCAACAGCTTCCACGCACTTTGGATCGTTCCAACGGTAAAGTTTTTCATAAATGTTCCCATAACAAGTGCGGGAATGAACAGCATATTTTCAAGTTTTGACAATACCCCCGCCGCATCGGGCTTCACTACACCGAAACGCGCCAAAAGATATCCGATGAGGATAAAGGCAAAAAGATATATCATTTGATTGAGAGTGGTAACAAACAGATCCATAAGCATACCTCCTTCAAGGCAACACGCTTATTTTATCACGTTTCTCCCTCATAGTCAATTATCATTTGCCATCAAAAATATTATGCCTCCGCAAAAAGTTTTGTGCAAAAGGCCACGGTAAAGCTTTCCTTGGCAGAAAAATCCATGGTTTGGTTGAACAATGCTTCAACGGCAAAATGGTGGCGACGCACTTGCTTAAAGCTTTCCTCGGCACACGCAAGCAAGGCTTCTGCCAAAGCATTTCTTGATTTTATATGAGCGCGAAGCGTTTTATGTTCCGTTTCTCGCACAAAGCGGCGCATATTGACCACATTTTCAGCCGCTGTTTCTTCTGTCACAAAAGTCACCCCACAGTCGATCAGGGTCAACGCATCGATCCGTTCGGGCAGAATGGGGTGACGGGAAACCCGCACGCCAATTCCCTGCCGACGGCAATGGGCGAGAAGAGCATCAAAAAACAAATGTGACGTTCCGCAACAATCCTTGACAGCATACAAGATCTTTGCTGTCCTCTCATAAGTATCAAACCGAACACGACCCGACATTCCGACAGAATCGCAAATCGCCACCTCCTCGAAATAGCCTCTGCCGCCCGAGGGAGCCAATCGTTTGATCAGTCTTTCGGCGGCGTGGGACATTTTTTCTCTGTCTACCGCTTGCTCCGCACGATGCCCCAACGCGCGCATCACTTTTCCATAGGACGAAAGATAGTCATAAGCTTCTTGATAGCTTTCTTTTTTCTTCTTATAAAGTGCCTCGATCTCCTCTCGGTGTAAGGCAAGAACATCTTCGTTCCAGAAAACACCGAGATTTAAAATCTGCTCAAATGCGCCAATGGAAGTCGGCTCCCAGACATGGGGCGCGGTTCCGTCCACAAAACCGACACCAAGCTCACCGATCAAAATGCCATCCAGCGAATCGGGATCGGAGGAACAAAAATAATAAGTAGCCTCATATCCTCTTTCCTGCGCCGCCTGCGCCACTTGACGCATAAAACAGCTCTTCCCCGTCCCGGGACCTCCTTTGATCACATACAGCCGCCGACATTGATCCCTACCAAAGATCTGCGGAAAATAATTGACAAATCCCTCTGCGCTGTTAGACGCGGCAAAATATCGATTCTGTCTTTCGCTTGTCATATAGGTCTCCTCCTTATACTGCGAATTTCAATATACAGTATGCGGAAGATCGAGAAAATGTGAAAATATTTTCGGACAGCATCGGAATATTTCATTTTCGGCAAGAAGAGCAGCACTTTTTGAGAATGTATGCCAAAACTTTGAAAGCGCCCTTTTGCTTTTTTATGCGAATACCGCAGGAATGCTTATAGGCAGGAACACCAATAGCAATTCACATTATCGATTGCGCAAAAAAGCACCTACGGTAAATGCCGCAAGTGCCTTTATCAATTGGATTATTTCAACATTCCCGCAAGAGCACCCTCAGCGGTTGCCAAAGCCTCGGCGATCTTGTCGGCATCACGTCCGCCAGCCATAGCATTGTCGGGACGTCCGCCTCCCTTGCCTCCTGTCACTGCAGCCACAGCACCTACCAGTTTTCCTGCGTGAGCGTCTGCGGCTACGGCATCCTTGCCGGCAACAGCGATAAAGTTGACCTTTCCGTCGGTGTGAATCGCAATGACAGCTACCATGTCAGCATGGTTTGCCTTGATCTCATCAGCCATGCTTCTGGCAACGTCGATCTGCATTCCCTCAAAGCAAGCGGTAGCAAGCTTAACATTGCCTACGGCAATCGCTCCGGAAAGAATATCGTCCAGCTTGGAGGAAGCCAACTTTGCGGAAAGAGCCTCGACCTCATGCTTGGCAGCCTTAAGCTCGTCCTGAAGCTGGGTCGCGCGCATAACGATATCATTGACATTCTGCGCCTTGAGCTTGTGTGCGGTCTCGGAAAGAAGAGCATCCTTCTCTGCCATCAACTTGAGCACACCCTGTCCCGTTACAGCCTCAATACGGCGAACGCCTGCTGCCACGGAAGACTCGGAAACGATCTTGAACAGACCGATCTCACCGGTGTTGGAGCAGTGGGTACCGCCACAAAGCTCGGTGGAGAAATCTCCCATCTTGACCATACGAACGATCTTGCCGTACTTCTCACCGAAGAGCGCCATCGCACCGTTCTTTTGAGCCGTCTCAAGGTCGGTCTCCATGGTAACGATGCCGTTAGCCGCCAAGATATGAGCATTGACCAACGCCTCGACCTTCGCAATCTCCTCGGAAGTCATGCCTGCAAAATGGGTAAAGTCAAAGCGGCAAACGCTTTCGCTAACATAGGACCCTGCCTGCTCGACATGATCACCCAGCACGGTACGGAGAGCGGCCTGAAGCAAATGTGCTGCCGAGTGGTTACGGGCAATGGAGCGGCGACGAGCATCCGAAATGTCAGCCATCACAGTATCGCCTACCGAGAAGGTACCGTTAACCACAGTACAGAGATGGATATAAACACCGTCGGTCTTCTTGGTATCATAGACATTGAGCAACTTGCCCTCCGCATACATGGTTCCTTCGTCACCGACCTGTCCGCCACCCTCTCCGTAGAAGGGGGTACGATCGAGAATAACGGTGCAATCGCCCTCGGAAACAGAATCTACAGAAACATCCTCGCAAAGGATAGCCAAGATCTTGGCCTCGGAGCGATAGTCGGTGTAGCCTGTAAACTCGGTCTTGGGAAGATCGGCCAGAAGATTCTTGGAGGACTCACTCCAACCGCTGATATTGGCACGCGCCTCGCGAGCGCGGGTCTTCTGCTGTTTCATAAGCGCATTGAAGGTTTCCTCATCGATATGAAGATGGCTCTCCTCCGCGATCTCACGGGTAAGATCAATGGGAAATCCGAAGGTATCATACAGCTTAAACACTTCCTCGCCCGAGATGGTGTCGGCCTTGTTGTCGATAGCACCGCGGATGAGGTTAGAGAGAATGGAAAGACCGGCATCGATGGTAGCGTCAAAGCGCTCCTCTTCCATAGAAAGAACCTTCTTGATGTAATCTGCCTTAGCAGACAGTTCAGGATATGCCTCACAGCTCTCACCGATGGCTACCTCCACTACATCCAAGAGGAAGGGATGGTCGATGCCAAGCAGCTTACCGTGGCGACAAGCGCGACGAATGATACGGCGAAGAACATAACCGCGTCCCTCGTTGGAGGGGATAACGCCGTCAGAGATCATAAACATAGCACTGCGAACATGGTCAGTGATCACGCGAATAGAAACATCGTTCTTGGCATCTGCGCCGTAATTCTTTTGTGCGATACCGCAAACAGTATCGATCACTTTACGGATCGAGTCAACCTCGAACATATTGTCAACGCCCTGCATAACGCATGCCAAGCGCTCCAGACCCATACCGGTATCGATGTTCTTCTGGGCAAGCTCGGTATAAGTACCGTCTCCCATGTTATTGAACTGGGAGAACACGTTATTCCAGATCTCCATATAGCGGTCGCAATCGCAACCGGGCTTACAGTCGGGCGAGCCGCAACCGTACTTCTCTCCACGGTCGAAGTAGATCTCCGAGCAGGGACCGCAAGGACCGGTGCCATGCTCCCAGAAGTTGTCGGCCTTTCCCAATCTCACGATATGCTCCTCGGGAACACCGATGACATCGCGCCAAATCACATATGCTTCCTCGTCCTCTTCATAAATGGAAGGCCAGAGAAGATTTTCGGGAATCTCCAAGGTCTTGGTCAAAAACTCCCAAGCCCACGGAATCGCCTCATTCTTGAAGTAATCACCGAAGGAGAAGTTACCTAACATCTCAAAGAATGTACCGTGACGCGCCGTCAGACCGACTCGGTCAAGGTCGGGGGTACGGATACACTTCTGACAGGTGGTAACGCGGTTACGGGGAGGCTCCACCTCGCCGGTGAAATATTTTTTCATAGGTGCCATACCCGAGTTGATCAGGAGAAGCGATTTATCTCCTTGGGGCACAAGCGGAAAAGAGGGCAAACGAAGGTGCCCCTTGCTTTCGAAGAACGAAAGATATTTTTCTCTCAATTCATTGAGGGATGTCCATTTCATAATGCAATTCCTTACCTTTCAAACAAATAAACATACATAGATAAGTATAACACCAACACTACCTGCTGTCAATAGTTTTGTGGGAATTTTACAAGCTATATTTTTCATTTTTCAAACAATTTTATTTACGCCAACACTTATTTTTCGTATTCATGGCCACAATAGGGACAATATTTCTTTTCTTCACCGGGATCTTTTTCTTCAGTCAATTCAATAAATCCTGCAGATATAATACCCGTGGGAACAGCCACCAAACCAATCCCCAAAAGAGCCATTATTGCAGCAAAAGCTTTCCCGGCCACCGTGATAGGAAAAATATCACCGTAACCTACCGTTGTAAAGGTTGCAACTGCCCACCAAAGACCGGAAAAAGCATTCGCAAAAACCTCGGGTTGCGCTCTGTTTTCCACGTTATACATTAATATTGAAGCTATTATCATTAAAATAAAAATGACAATCATAGAGGAAATCAATTGATGATATTTTCTTTTAAGAACATCTCCTATAACGCGAATTGCCGTCGTATAACGTCCAAATTTAAAAAGACGGAAAAGGCGAAATATACGAAGCGCCCGCAAAATACGCAAATCAATTTTAAATATAAACGGCAAATAAAACGGTAAAATTGCCAAAAGATCGATAATCGCCATAAAGGAAAAAATATATTTTAATCGGGATGCGATACAACCTTTTTCTGAATACTTCAAATCTGCAGTAAACAATCGCAATAAATACTCCACCGAAAAAACGATAATAGAAACACACTCTACCACATCAGCTATGGGAAAATACCACTGTGGTAAAGAAAATGTATCCGCAACAGCAAGAATGATATTTATGATAATAAGAGATATAATCAATCCATCAAAAACATTTCCATATATATTGTTTTTATCATCCTCTCGAATCAACGAGTATATTTTTTGTTTTAGTTTTTTATACATAATCTTACAAATTCTCCGCCCCATGCAATGCCGCACCGATCACGGTGGCAAACTGGGCATTCTCGGGGATTATAAAATTGACATCAAAGCTGTTGTTAAGCGCGAGAAGTCTGTCGCGAATGGGAACCACGGAAGACAGATTACCCGTGAGAACAATGTTGCGCAAACCAAAGTTACGCGCCGCAAAAATGGCCATCATCCCCACCGTTTCCGCGACAAGATTGGTAATTCCCATGGCAATATCATGTTTGCTGGCAATATCACTCAGCTTGCCGAAATTGGCAGCCGTCAGTTCTGCATTAACACCGCTGTATGTGCTCTGCCCCGAAATATCCTTGATGCGCAGGTCAACATTGTCAAGATTGCCACCCTCGCAAAGCTGTTCAATGTGGTCAATATTGTCGACTCCGAGAATTTTGCGCGTCAAGCCCACAAGAGTACCGCCACCGACACCCGTACCGCCAAGATACTGAGTCTCGATCTTATTCCCTTCTCTTTTGGCATGAACGATGGCCGTTCCCGTTCCCATACTAACCACCACTGCTTCACCCAAACCGGACAAATACAGCCCGCCGCGTCCGATGCAAGCAAATTCGGTCACACTTTGACACGGAACCGAGAAAATAGGTCTGTCAATCGCCGCCGAGCCGGCTCCCGTCATCATAACACAATCAATATCCGAAAGCGCAAAGCCGTTCTGAAGTGTAAATTTTCCAAAAGCACCGTAGGCCGAGGTCACAGGATCTGTAGCACGAACAAATTGCGGCTCAATAAGGGACAGCACACTACCCTTTTTCTCAAAGCCTACGATCTTTGTCGTGGTTCCTCCCACGTCGATTCCGATAACGGTTTTCATAATATTTCCTCACTAAAAAAATTTTTCTTGACTAATTATATCATCTTCTTGCAAAAAAATCAAGAAGGTGTTATAATGTATTGAATATATTTTTTATGCGAGGAAAAGATATGGACTTCAAGAATCCCGAAACCGCGGCTCTCCGCGACAAAAAACTGTACATTTTCGACATGGACGGAACCATTTATCTCGGCTCCCGTGTGTTCGACTTTGCCATTCGATTCATCAACCATCTGCGCCAAAGCGGACGCCGTGTGCTGTTTTACACCAACAATGCGTCCCACACCACAGAATTTTATATCAGCAAGTTGACCCGTCTCGGCTTCTCCCCCACCGCCGACGAGATCATGACCTCGGGAGATGTAACCATGGAGTTCCTTCTCCGTCACCGCGTAGGTAAAGAGGTATATCTTGTGGGTACCGACGAGCTTTGCGAAAACTTCAAAAAGCGCGGCATTCCGCTTTCGGACGGCACGGGCAAAACCTGCGACATCGTAGTTACCAGCTTCGACACTACTTTGACCTATGAAAAGCTCGACAACGCCTGCCGCTTTGTGCGAAACGGAGCCGAGTATCTGTCCACTCACCCCGACTTCAACTGTCCCACCGAGGACGGCTTTATTCCCGACAGCGGTGCCATTGCCGCCTTCGTGACCGCCTCCACGGGCAAAGTTCCCACCTACTTCGGCAAGCCTTACCGCGAAACGGTGGAAATGATTGAGGAAGCCACGGGCATTAACCGCGCGGATATGTGCATCTTCGGTGACCGTCTCTACACCGATATCGCCCTCGGTAAGCGCCACGGTGTTTGCTCTGTACTGGTTCTTTCGGGCGAGACCACCGAGGAGGATGTGGAAAAAGCCGCCGAGGCGGATCGCGCCGACTATATATTCCCCTCCCTCGCTGAAGTAGACGAGGCTATGTTCGGAGAAGCCAATGGCATTTGACGCAGGTATGCTTGCGTGCGCCCTGCATGAGATCCGAGAGGAGTCCTTGGGTGCGCGTGTGGAAAAGGTCTATCAACCGGAACGGGATGAGATCGTACTCCAGATCCGTTCCAAATGCGGGGGGCGGCGCATTCTCATCAATGCCGGTGCCAACAATCCTCGCATTGGCTTTTCAAAAGAACAAAAGGAAAATCCGCAAAATCCCCCCATGCTGTGTATGCTTCTTCGCAAGCATCTTTCGGGTGCCAAGCTTTGCTCTGTGGAGCAGGCAGGATTTGAGCGCGTGGCGATCCTCGGATTTGAAACGCGCGATGAAATGGGCTATGAATGCAAAAAGTATCTGGTGGCCGAGGTCATGGGAAAATACAGTAACCTGATGTTCACCGACGGCGAAATGCGTGTCATTTCTGTACTCAAAACGGTAGATTTCTCGACCAGCAGTCTTCGCCAGGTGCTTCCCGGCATGAAATACGAGTTGCCGCCCGCGCAGGAGAAGGACGATCCCATGAAGATCGACCGCGAGAGCTTTTTAGCCAAACTGTCCGAGGCTCCCTGCGAACGCGGTTGTGACAAATTCATCCTTGGATCTTACCTCGGCATTTCCGCTGCCGTGGCGAGAGAGATCGCTATGCGCGCTACGGGCGCCGTAGACACTTCGGTTGGCGAATGTTCCCCCGAAGCCCTTTGGTCTGCCTTTTCCGAGGTTATGAATACCATTCGTGAAAATAACTATACCCCTACACTGATACTAAACGGTGACCGCCCTGTGGAATATGCTTTTTGCGAGCTGACCCAATATGGAAACGAGTTTACCCATAGACAGTACAACAGTGCAGGAGAGCTTCTCGATATGTTCTTTGGAAGCCGTGACCGCGAGCAACGGGTCAAACAGCGTGCGTCCGATGTACAAAAGCTATTGCAAAATGCGCAGTCCCGACTGCTTCGAAAGATCGAGCTTCAAGAGGGCGAATTGGCCGAATGTGCCAACGGAGAGCAATATAAAAAAGAAGGCGACCTTATCACCGCCAACCTCTATCAGCTCAAGCGCGGCATGAAATCCGCCACCCTTGTAGACTACGAAACCATGCGCGAAGACGGCACCTTTGCCGAGGTCACGGTCATGCTTGACGAGCGTCTCCCCCCTGCCGCCAATGCACAGCGGCTCTACAAAAAATACAACAAGACCAAGACCGCCCGCATCGAGCTGACCAAACAACTGTCCATTGCTCACGATGAGTTGTCCTATATCAACTCGGTTCTCGACTCGCTGGAACACGCCGAGTCGCCTACCGACCTTGCAGAGATCCGCGACGAGCTTTATCGCGCGGGCTATGCTTCTCGCATGAAGGGCTATACCGCGCACAAGCAGTCGGCTCCCACCGTGGCACATTTCAAGACCGACGGTGGCTACACGGTGCTTTGCGGCAAAAATAACATTCAAAACGAGTATATCACCTACAAGCTGGCCGCCAAAACCGACTATTGGTTCCATGCCAAGAACGTCCCGGGCTCCCATGTGGTCATGGTATGTAACGGCGAGGAACCGGACGCCAAGGACTTTACGCAGGCCGCCCAAATTGCCGCGTATTATTCCAAAGCCTACGGTGGTCAGAACATTGCGGTGGACTATACCTTTGCCAAGAATGTCAAAAAGCCTCCTGCGGCAAAACCGGGCTTTGTCATCTACCACACCAACTGGACGGCTTACGTCACCCCCGATGCCGAGGAGATTCGGCGGTTGAGGGAGAAATAAAAAAGAGCACCATTTGGATGCTTCCATAAAAGATTTCAAGAATTCTCCGCCGAGAGCAATCCATCGTATTTGCTCTCGGCGAATTCAAATTTTGTCAACACTCCTGAAATACAACTCAACAAATAAATTCGAAAAGGACAGAGAAATTTTAACTCTGTCCTTTTGTCACCGTTATATCCTTTTAATTATTTCAGCCGTCCGGTAAAAAAGTAAACAGAAAAAACGCCAAAATAGTTGCGATGATGTAAACGAAGCAACTTTTGTCCCTCAATCAACTGATTTTGACTTGCTAATGCGCAAATTCCGTCCTATAATAAAGTCGTAGCCTATTAAATATCGATCTGCAGAAAAGAGGACAAGAAAATGAGCTGCAAAACCTATGTAATCGGCATCGCGGGCGGAAGTGCAAGCGGAAAGACCACCTTTTCCGAAAGGCTGTCAAAAGAATTATCCGATCTTCGCGTCAAGGTCCTTCATATGGATTCATATTTCAAGTCACGGAATGAGCGACCAAGATCTACCTCCCCCGTCAGCGGCAAGGTATATGTGGATGATAACCATCCGTACACGATGGAACTCGATCGATTTGCCAACGATCTCCGCGCGGCGACCGAAAGTGGCGAATGGCAAGTAGTCATTGCGGAAGGACTGCTTGTGCTTTGGGATGAGAACATTCTCTCACAGCTTAGCTTGAAACTTTTTGTGGATTGTCGAGCCGATGAACGCATCGTTCGCCGAATCCGACGTAATATGAAATGGAATCAAACGTTTGATGAGATCACCGATGTATATCTCGACCTTGTGAGATTCCGCCACGATGAATATGTAGAACCAACTCGCTGGCGTGCCGATCTAATTCTCAACGGTTCTGCGCCCTCTGACGTTGCACTGCGTATGATAGCGGATAATGTACGGGATAGGTCGCTTTTTTGAAAAAAGCCCCCTGCGGCAAAACCGGGCTTTGTCATCTACCACACCAACTGGACGGCTTACGTCACCCCCGATGCCGAGGAGATTCGGCGGTTGAGGGAGAAATAAAAAAGGAGCACCCATGAATCAAATTCTTTGCTCAACAGGAGCCATTGTCGGTCGCCCAAACGGACGGGACTTCACATTACTCACCCAATGTTTTGACCGCCTTGAATGCGACGGCTACGAATTCCTGATGTACGAAACATGGTACGACAAGCTGGACGAAATTCGCCGTTTCATGGCACACTTCCCCGCCCCCGTTCCCGTTTTTCACATCGAAAAGCAGGTAGGAGACCGAATCAGCCGCAATAAGAACGGTGATACAGAGGAAGCCTTACGGCTTTTTGAGATCAACTGTTCCCTCGCAAAAGAGTTGGGAGCCAAAATGCTGGTGCTTCACCTTTGGAGCGGGATTGATTCCGACAAAGATATGCCACATAACATGGCATGCTATCCCCCGCTTCAAGAGATATCAGATCGATACAGTCTTACACTGACCATAGAAAATGTTGTCTGCAACCATTCCGATCCTATGAACCATATGATCACACTGGCCAAAGCCTATCCTAATATCAAATTCACCTTTGACACAAAAATGGCGGCATTCCACAGCCAACTTGATCTCTTGTATGCATCGGAGAATCAATGGCTTCTCAATCATATTCAACATATGCACATCAATGATTACAGTGGCAGACATAAAGACTGGACAAAGTTAAATACCCTGCATATTGGAGATGGCCACATTGATTTTAAAAAGCTGTTCGATTTCATAAAACCGTGGGGTTATCGCGGCGATTTTACGATCGAAGCAACCTCTTTTGACCAAAGCGGGCGGATCGATTTTGAAAAACTCAATCAAACTATTCGCACCATAAAAAACTATCTTTCATAAGAAACTGCCGTGTTCGTTTTGAGCACGGCTTTTTCCTTAAATGTAAATTAAGATTTTATTCAATCTTATTTTCAAATATCCACAAATATCTTCTCCTCCGCCGACCTTTTAGCCGCAAGGCAAAGCTTAGCACTGAGAATGCCGTCCGCAAGTGTCGTGGCTGATTTTTCGATCCCCTTCATTACGCCGATAAAGTTTTCCGCCAGCTTCTCGTCACCGCCGAAATGACCTCTGCTTTGTGCCAAGGTATATTCCTCCTTCACCTGCTCCAAATGGCGATAGACGGTGATTTTTCCCGTGACCCAATCGAATTCCAACGTTCCGTAGTAGCCGATCAGCCTTGCGCCACGCTTGCCTGCCCCGTTTCGCACGATAAAATCCTGCGAATAGACTACGTGCATACCGCTCTCGTATTCCACAATGCAACTTCCGCTGTCCTCAATACCGATATCCTCGGCAAAGCAACACAGATCGCCACGCACACCGCCGCCATTGGTTCTTTGCAGATTTTTCGGGCTTTCGGGACAGATGTCGGCCTTGTCACAATCGGTGCACTTCTTACCCGCAGGCTCACTTCCCTTGAATATCTGATGGGACTTCATCGCACAGATGCGAACGGGACGATTCTCTCCCAACAAATCGTTGATATAGTCCAGATCATGCGTCGCTTTTTGCAAAAACTGACCGCCCGTTTCGTTCGCATCCCGATACCATTTATGATAATATCCGCGACCGTAGGCTACGTTGTTGTAGGCTTGAACGTGCTCGATCCGTCCCAGCTTGCCGGACGCCACGATCTCCTTGACCTTACGGCAAAGCGACGATACACGCAGTGGGAAAGAGACCACAGTCTTTTCGTTCATTTCGGGAAGGATAGCCTGCAGACGCGCAAGCTCCTCCTCTTTGGTGCATACAGGCTTTTCAAGAAACATCGGCACACCATATTTTGCCACCAGCTCGGCATAATGGGTGTGCAACGAACATCTTGTGCCGATCAATACACCATCTAAATTCTCATCGGTCATCATTTGGTCGGCGTCGGTATAAAAACGAACATCATCATTCCCCTTGGTCGCCAACTGCGCTTTCAACTCTTCATTTCTGACATCGGTAACGGCTGTCACCTTGACCTCGCCCGTTTTTACCAATTTTTCTATAACATCATTGGCGCGGTTACCGTAACCGATCACACCTAAATCCAGCATACCGTTTTCTCCTTTTGATTTGTCTCTGTTTTCCATCTCATTATAGCAAGATCCCACATATCTGTAAATACACGAACCTGTCATTTTATCGCACAAATCTGCTGTTGACAAAAAAATATTTTTTTGATAAAATGGCTTTGCGAGGTGATATCATGATATTCAGCAGTGAAAAAGTATCGGACAAATTCTTTGAGATCAACCATTGTGACATTTTAGATATGAAAACACGGGATTGCCTGACATTGAGGGAAAACGGGCGAGTGGATTACTACGTCATGTATATACTTCATGGATGTTGTACCGTCGTGGAGAACAAAGAAGAGATCCCCGCAAATGTGGGAGACCTCATTTTCTACCGTCCTAACGAGCGGCAGGAATACTATTTTCGAGGCGAGGACCAAACAGTATACGCCTACGCACATTTCAGCGGTTTCGGATGTGAATCGATCCTTTCGGAGCTTGGTCTGGGCTATGATCGCGTGACCCATGTGGGCAAAACCCCACAGCTTGAACATCTGTTTCGCGAAACAGTGACCGAACAGTATTTGCGCAAATCCTGTTGGGAGCTCGCCGCCGCATCCTTACTCCTGCAGTTTTTCACGGCCGCCGCACGAAAAGTCGGAGATGAATCATCAAAGTGGGCACCCGCGTTGGACAAGGTGATTCAGCATATGCATCAGCATTGCGAGCAAAACCGCCCCGTTTCCTTCTATGCCGCCATGTGTCATCTGAGCGAAAGCCGCTTTGCGCATCTTTTCAAACAGGCCACGGGCATGGCTCCCAAACAATATCTTTTAAAGATCAAGGTCGATACCGCGTGCCGTCTGCTCTCGGCAACCTCCCTCTCGGTCACGGAGATTGCGCAAGCCGTGGGAATCGAGGATATCAATTATTTCGGCCGCTTGATTAAAAAACAAACAGGAAAAACGCCAAAACAGTTGCGATGATTTTTGTGTAAAACCCTGCGGGGAGAGGTCGCTTTTTTGAAAAAAAGCTCCGCAAAAAACTTTTGTCCTGCGCCCCCAATAAAGAAAATGCGAACATACTGCGCCCCATCGGGAACCGTTATGTTCGCATTTTCTTTATTGGGGGCGCAGGACAAAAGTTTTGCGGAGCTTTTTCAAAAGCGACCTCCCTCGTTTAACTATTCAAAAACAGACGCAACCGTTCGGTCAAAAACTCGGCCATAGTAAGATAACCCGTCGCGCCGAAATGCAGACCGTCGTTTGGTTGCATGATCTTCTCATTCTCGGCGGTAAACATGGGAGCACTCGCCAAATCGATCAGATCAAGTCCCGACCGCGCCGCATAGGCTCTGACCCATTTGACCGCCTTTTCTACCCGTTCCGCATAACCGCAGTTGATGAGGGCGGGATTTTCGGTCACATGGGGCGGTGTGCATATAAAGATACGCGCTTGGGGGGCGTCTTGCCGCACCAAATCCACCAGTGTTTCGTAATCGGCATTTCCCTGCGTTTTCTTGTCGGGATCCAAACCGCCATTGGTACCGAGCATAACGATAACCATATCGGCTTCCTTCGCGGTCACATTTCCCTTTTGATAATATTCGAGATATTTGGTGGGAGTATAGCCGCATTTGCCCGCATTGACCGTCTCTGCTCCGACAAGCTTCGACAGGAAGTAGGGATAATTTTCGGGATGGACATTGGCCACGCCGCGCTGATATTTATAGCCGTAATCGCCCTCGGTCAAGCTATCACCGATACAAAGAATTCTCATCAATCAATACACGCCCCCTTATCGCGAAGGATGGAACGCACCTTCTGCACGTCAACGTCCTTGACGGTAGTCTTATCCGCGCAAGCCACGGCGGCGGCAACACCTGCGGCCTCACCAAGCGTGCATACGGTGGACATGATACGCACCGACGCCTGCGCCTCGTGGGTAGCCGAAATGCATCGACCCGTCACAAGCAGATTTTCACTATTCTTAGGCACCATGGTGCGGTAAGGAATGGTGTAATACGTTCCCGTGGGGAAATAATGGTGGCTGGTTCCCGAACCGTCGGGGCTATGAATATCGATATCGTAGTTACAAGCGGCAATGCCGTCCTCGAACTTGGTGTATGCCAGCAGATCCTCTTGGGTCAAGGTATACTCACCCTCGATCATGCGGCTCTCACGCACACCGATCTGCATACCGGTAGAGATCAACGTACAATTCTTAAATGCCTCAAAATTCTCACGCAGGAAATCCATCATCTCAAACACCTGCTCGCGCGCCATTAGTTCGGCTTTCGTCACGTCCTCGGCATTGGTGGGATCCAGCTTGACGATACGGGTGGTATTGAAATGAAGAACACCGTCCGCCACGTTTTGGAAGATCAGCACATTCTCACGGGGATTTTTGATCTTGCCTTCCTCTTGGAGCTTATTGTAAAGCGGATTGATTTCCGCGCGGGTCTCCTGAAACAGCTTGAGATCCACGCCGCCGAGACGGAAGCAAAGGGTCATGGGCTGGCAAAGACCGTCACTCTCACGTCCCACTTTATAAGGAACTCCCGCAAGGTGGGAAAGGTTGGCATCTCCCGTTGCATCAATGAACACGTCACCTTCAATATCATATGTACCGGAAACGTTGGAGACGGTAACTGCCTCGATCCGGTTTCCGTTTTTCTTTACGCCCACAACAGTGGTCTGATACAAAAGATCAACCCCCGCCTCGGTGGCCATACGGTTGAGAAGCAGTTTGAGGTACTCCTCGTTGAAGCAAGTATTATTGCCGGGCTTGAGTGCACCCATATCATTCAGCTTATCCACGATCTCGGTGAACATACCGTCGCTGAGCATCTTCTTCTGCGTCCGCTCCTCGTCCATCCATGCCCAATATCTCATAAAGGGATTGACAAGATCGTAACAAGCCGCACCGCCGAGACAGTTATACTTCTCAATGAGGCGAACACTCTTGCCCTCACGCGCAGCGGCAATCGCTGCGGCAGCACCCGCAAATCCTCCGCCTACAACAACAACGTCATATCTTTTGGTATTCATAGCAGAGCTCCTTTGCTTTTTTATTTTTCCAAGCGGTTACGAATCAACTGAACCGCCGTATCCAAATAATCGTTTTCCATCAACTCGATCATACCACGGTCAACAAGGGCGGCAAGCTTGGGGTCCATGGGAATCCTTCCCATCAAATCATAGCCGAAATCGTCCGCTACCTTTTCAATGTGGCTATCACCGAAAATATTGATATGCTTTCCGCAATCGGGACAGATGGCATAGCTCATGTTCTCCACAAGACCCAGCACGGGAATGTTCATCATCTTCGCCATATTGGCCGCCTTGGTAACGATCATAGACACCAGCTCCTGCGGACTGCTGACAATAACGATACCGTCAAGCGGAATCGACTGGAACACGGTCAGCGGCACATCGCCCGTTCCGGGAGGACAGTCGACAAACATATAGTCAATATCCTTCCAAATCGTCTCACTCCAGAACTGCTTGACCGTACCGGCGATCACAGGACCGCGCCACACTACGGGCTTATTTACATCATCCAACAGCAGGTTGACCGACATTACATCGATACCCGTTGTGGTTCTGGGGGGAAACATTCCTTCGGGGCCACCCTCCACGCCGGGCTTCATGCCGAAAGCCTTGGGAATCGAGGGACCGGTAATATCTGCGTCGAGAATGGCGGTCTTGAAACCTTCTCTCTGCATAAGAACTGCCAACATAGAGGTGACAAGCGACTTACCTACGCCACCCTTTCCGCTGACAACGCCGATCACATGCTTAACACTGCTGAGTGCGTTGAGCGGTGCCAGCAGACTTTCCTCTTTTCTGGATGAACAGTTGCTCGAACAGGTCGAACAGTTATGTGTACATTCTGACATTTTTGAAATTCCTTTCTGAAAATAAATCCTATCGTTTTTATTATAGCCCTTTTTCTTTGGTTTTTCAAGTCTTTTTGGAAATTTAAAGTAATATTTTAATCATCTTTTCAAAAACTCTGTACGGATGGGAAATACCGAAAAGTGCTACAGGGCTCTTCATAATTTTGCAAGAAGCAACGATTTGAGATAAATTTATGGGATTTTGTTGTAAATTTTTTCACAATCTCTTGATATTTACCGAAAAATATGTATAATATATATGTTTAGATTATATTTTTTTGGAGGATTTTTTATGAACCAACTCAAAAAGCTCTCAACTTTTGACGGCGTGAAGGGACCGGTACTCACTATCGTCATGGACGGTGTAGGTCTCGCTCCCGATACCGTTTCCAACGCGGTCGCTACCGCATACACCCCTACTCTTGATATGCTGATGGCAAAGTACCCCATGGTTTCTCTCAAAGCACACGGCACGGCGGTAGGTCTCCCCTCCGACGATGACATGGGCAACTCCGAGGTCGGTCATAATGCACTCGGCGCAGGTCAGGTATTCGCACAGGGTGCAAAGCTGGTCACGCAATCCATCGAAACAGGCAAAATGTTTGCCTCCGACACATGGAAGCTGTTGGTTTCCAATGTCAAAGACAACGGAAGCACCCTTCACTTCCTCGGTCTTTTCTCCGACGGCAATGTTCACTCTCACATCGACCACCTCAAGGCCATGATCGTTAAGGCCAAGGAGGAAGGTGTCGCTAAGGTTCGTGTTCATATTCTCATCGACGGTCGTGATGTTGGCGAGACCTCGGCGCTGGATTATATTGAGCCTTTTGAGGCATTTATGGCTGACCTTCGCGACGCAAGCTTTGACATCTGCATCGCCAGCGGCGGCGGAAGAATGCAGATCACCATGGATCGTTACGAAGCTGACTGGTCGATGGTCGAGCGCGGCTGGCACACCCATGTTCTGGGCGACGCCCGCCAGTTCCCCTCGGCAAAGGAAGCCGTTGAAACCTATCGCAACGAGCTTCATGTTATTGACCAAGATCTGCCTCCTTTTGTCATTGCCAAGGACGGCAAGCCCGTTGGCACCGTAGAAGACGGTGACAGTGTGATCTTCTACAACTTCCGTGGCGACCGTTCCATCGAGATCTCCAAGACTTTCGACGATGCCGAATTCGACAAATTCGACCGTGTCCGTTATCCCAAGGTAGTTTATGCAGGTATGCTGGAGTATGACGGAGACCTTCACATCCCCTCTCGTTTCCTCGTAAATCCCCCCGAGATCACCAATACCATGAGCGAATATATGGCCAATACCGGCATCCCCGTTCTTGCCATTTCCGAGACCCAGAAATACGGTCACGTCACCTACTTCTGGAACGGTAACAAGTCGGGTAAATTTTCCGAGGAGCTGGAGACCTATATTGAGATCCCCTCTGACACCGTTCCCTTTGAGCAGAGACCTTGGATGAAGTGTGCAGAGATCACCGACAAGCTCATTGAGTGCCTTGAATCGGGCAAATATAAGTATCTCCGCGTCAACTTCCCCAATGGTGACATGGTGGGTCACACCGGCTCTTTGGCAGCCACCCGTTGCTCTATGGAGGCACTTGACCTTCAGTTGGCTCGCATTCTCAAGGTGATCGACAAGCTGGGCGGTGTAGCTCTCCTCACCGCAGACCACGGCAATGCCGATGAAATGTGCGAAATGGACAAAAAGACCAAGCAGCCCAAAACCGATAAGGAAGGCAATCTCAAAGCCAAGACCAGCCATACTCTCAACCCTGTTCCCTGCATCATCTATGACAACTTCTTTGCTGACAAATACACCGTCAAAAAGGATGAGGGACAGTTCGGGCTGTCCAATGTGGCCGCCACTATGGTCAATCTGCTGGGTTACGAGGCTCCCGATATGTGGGATGCTTCCATCATTGATGTAAAGTAAGATGGTTGACTTCACATTGGATCCCATCATCGCTGCCGTCCGCGATGAGACAGGTTTTGTTCGGGCGCTGAATGCCGCTCCCGAGATGATATTTTTGCTCAAAAGCAACATTCTCACGATCGGAGAGCACATTGACCGTGCCCACCGAAACGGTAAAAAGCTGTTTGTTCACGTCGACCTCGCAGAAGGTATCGGCAAGGACGAGGCGGGGGTTTCCTTCCTCGCCTCCCTTGACGTGGACGGCATCATCAGTACGCGAACGGGTATCGTAAAAGCGGCAAAAGAGCATGGTCTCATTTGCGTACAACGGTTCTTCATGATCGACTCCCGTTCGGTGGATACCGCCGCAGAATCACTCATTCAGTCCCGTGCGGATATGGCGGAGTTGATGCCCGGGGTCGCTTGTAAAGCCATCTCCGACATGAAAAGGCGCACTCGCATCCCCTTAATTGCAGGAGGACTGATCGACGAAAAATCCGAGATCATTGCCGCTCTTTCTGCGGGTGCCTCTGCCATCTCGACCGGCAACGCCGAACTTTGGGATCAATAAAAAAGGCTGATCGAAGGAAAATAACCCTTCGATCAGCCATCTATTTTGATATATAAGTCATCAATATTATATATGTCATATTTCCGCTCGTATATCGGTTCTTCGCGCAAAGCGTGCTTGTAGATTTCTTTATCATAATTTATGATATACCGCTTTTGCGTTCGGGCATCGACAACATAGCATTCCAAATCCCAAAAATGAAGTTTTCGTGCCTTAAGAATCTGTCTCATTCCTTTTGCTACATGATACTTCCCGCCACCCAACATGATCACCACCGGGAAATCGCATATATCACAGGCATATACATCCTCCACGGGATACAGATCACAATAAATTATCAGATTCACAATAGGCATTGGTTTAAGGATATATTTACACTTACCGTCATAAATGTCCTTTGACATCCGCTCAATATCCCACGCAATCGTTGCCGATGGCGTTCTTAAATATGTAAGTTCCATGTTTTCTCCCCGTCAAATGTCAAGCGTTTATAAATTTCACTCGCATTTTCTTTAAGCAATAAAAATTTTTTATCTTTTTTTCAAAAACCTCTTGCAAAAGCAAAAGTTTTGTGATATAATATTCAAGTCGCATACAGGGGTATAGCTCAGCTGGTAGAGTACCGGTCTCCAAAACCGTGGGTCGCGGGTTCGAATCCTCCTGCCCCTGCCATAAAATCGGCAAGTTTCGAAAGAAGTTTGCCGATTTTTTCTTTTTAAGGCGCCTGCGGGCGCGAGAGGTCGCTTTTTTGAAAAAAGCTCCGCAAAAAACTTTTGTTCCGCGCTCTTATGGTAGTTTGTGCGAACATAGGGGTACCACTTGGGTGAGCAGTATGTTCGCTCAAACATGGGCGAGGGTGCGAAACAAAGGTTTTGCGCCCTTTCGAAGGAATTGCTGCTTTTCTTCAAAAAGCGACCTCTCTGCGCTTGATCTTATCGATCAATATTCGCACTCGATCTTCTGCTCGATCACATCGGTCTCCCCGCCGGTTCCGCTGATCTCCAACGTAAATACGGCACGGTAGGTTCCGGGCTCTTCGACATTAAAGGAAGCGTTGAACCATCCATTCAGATTGGTATTGTATCCAATCCACTCATTGTTGGGCTCACCGATATTAACGTCTCTCCAGAAAAAGAGAACTACCTTTCTCTGGATCTTTACCGTCAGCTTTGCCTCAGTAAACAAGTTGCTCTTTGCGAAGTAAGTAACCGCAAAGGAAGCCACACCGTCTTCATCCACGGTGAAGGTAAAGGTTGCCGAATCGCAATTGTTAAGACGCGGAGTGATCCCCGAGGTCTCAGACAAGGGCTGCGCCCCTCCGACCTCAACGGCGCTTACCGAGAGCATACTGCTACACAGCAGGATCACGGTCAGCATGACGACCAAGAGCTTTTGAACTTTTGTTTTCATAGAAACACCTATCTCCTAATAAATTTCGATGACTCTTAATTTTTTATCATCGTGGCGGAGATTTACCCTTTCATAATATAATACCGTTTTTTTAGGGGCATTTTCTTCAAAATTCAAAAATTTTTTAAAAATTTTTCAAAAAAAAGGTTTTACGGAACTTTTTTCTAAAAAAACAATGTGTACCTGCAACCGCAGGAGGTCGTTTTTTGAAAAATTCCGCAAAACCTTTTTTATTAATATTTTATCGTTTGACTCTTATCAATGCGCAAAGACCGTTGTGAAGGTGTTCAACAAGTGCATCAATGTCCGCCTCCGTATTTTGGGCAGACAGACTGACACGAATTGAGCAATCAGCATCATGTGCATTGAGACCGAATGCGGTAAGTGCACGGCTGGGAGCGTGGGAATGAGAAGAACACGCCGAGCCGCTGGACACAAAGACACCCTCACTTGAAAGATAATGAAGCATGGTCTCGCTCTTGATATTCGGCAATGTGAAATTGATAATATGAGGAGCGGTGGCACCCAAAGGAACATTCAACCGCACATCAAGAAAGGATAGTTTAAGAATGGCATATTCCCGAAGCGCGGTCATATGAGCGATATCGTCATCCATAGAAGCAAAGCCCTTACGAACCGCCGCGCCGAAGCCGGCAATACCAATAACATTCTCGGTTCCCGAACGGAAGCCAAACTCTTGACCGCCACCGACAAGAACGGGAATCAGCTTTCTTTGTTTCAGAATGTCCGCCGAAACATACAGTGCTCCTACGCCTTTGGGTCCGTGAATTTTGTGAGCACTGATGCTGATCAGATCGGCTCCGAGTGTGGCAGGAGTAAATTTGTACTTCAAAAATCCTTGAACAGCATCACAGTGAGTGATCACCTGTGGATTTTTCTGCTTGGCCATGGAAAAGACCTTGGCAAGATCGTACCGCGCACCGGTCTCGTTGTTCACCAGCATCATCGTGACCATGACCGTGTCAGAATCCAACTCCCTCTCCAACTGCGACATATCCAAAACGCCGCCTCGCGTGGAAATTCTCACCACATGAAAGCCGTCTGCCTCAAGGTTTCGAAGGGTATTTTCGGTTGCTGCGTGCTCGGAATCGGTCGTTACGATCTTTGGAGTTCCCCGACGAGTCTTGGCATATGCGCAACCGCAAATGGCCAAGTTGGTAGCCTCGGTCCCCGATGCCGTAAAGATCAGCTGACCGGGCTTGAGAGTGCGAACTCCCAGAGCCGAAGCCACTTGAGAGCGTGCCTCATCCAGCAACCTCTGTGCCGCAAGCCCCACCGAATGGAGAGAGGACGGATTTCCGTACACGCCCATTGCTTGGGTCATGACCGCCGCAGCCTCCTCGCAAAGAGGAGTCGTGGCACTATTGTCCAGATATATTTCTTTCATGAATTTTTATTATTTAAATTCAAACATGGAGATCATCTTGTTTACATCATCCAAATGCTCCGCATAGTGATCGGCATTGGAGGTGTAGGTGAAGATATAGATCATGGAAGGCGTAGTCAAGAAAACCTGCTTAAGACGGTATTTTATGCCGGAAATCTCGGTAGCATAGTCGATCTCCAAAGCATCATACTGTCCCAACTTGGCATTCTCGTTGATGACCACGTCGGTCAACTCGTATCCGTAATACTTCTTGAAATTTTCCCAATAGCTCTTGCCGTCCATAATGTCGGGCTTAACTGTGAAGGAATTCAAACGAACATTGGACACATCCTTCTTGGAATAGTAGGCAGAAGGAACCAAGTCGTTAATATTGACCGTCCAAGTATCGGGAACATAGAAGCGGAACTCATAATTGTTTCGAGAAGCCAAATAGAATCCGTCGGGTGTGTTTTCATCGGTCAGAACAAACGGATCGTCCTCTGCCTTGAAATCCTCGTCACGGAAGGTGAAGTAAGATGCAATCTTGTCAAACTCTGCCTTATAAAGATCAAAGGTGTCCTTAGGTGCGCAGCAGGAAAGTGAGGTAAAATATGCACCGGTCTTGACCAAAATGCACACAAATTTGAGGTCGCGGTCACCGGACTTGATCTTATAGGTAAACCGCAAAGCCGCGTGGGATGCCAATGTCACCTCTTCAAAGGATGAAAGCATTTCATATTCCGAAAGGGTACTCTGATAGCTCTTTTCCACTGTATTGGCATAATCGTGAAGCGCGACTGCTTCGGAAACCACAGTCGAAAAAGCACTTACCATAACACCGCTGGTATAAGACGAGAATCCGCCAGACATACCGCTTTCTCCGTTGCTCTGCCAGTTTTGGGGAATATACAGATTAAATATTTCGTCATCCAGCGCCACCTGCATATAACCTTCGGGCACATCGGATTTTGAAGAACACGAGACGGCACCCAGAAGAAGAATCACCATGAGAATTGCCGCAAGAATTCGTTTCATTGTTTTTACCAACCTTTCTTTGTATATCTTTAATATTGTACCAAACCTGAAGGAAGATATCTACAGACAAATTGTAAACATTTTGCGAAACCCATCACAGGGACAGCATTTCTTCAGCCGCCGCCATAACAGCGATCTTTCCGCTCTCATAAGTAAGTCCGCCTTGAAGGAAGGCAGTATAGGGGGCGCGCAGAGGACCGTCGGCGGAAATCTCGATGGAAGAGCCTTGCGTAAAGGCACCGGCCGCCATGATCACCTCATCCGAATACCCGGGCATTGCCCAAGGCTCGGGTGTCACAAAAGCATCGACAGGCGAACCCTTTTGAATGCCGCGACAGAACGCGCACAACTTTTCGGGAGCACGGGTAATAACCGTTTGAATAACATCAAAGCGCCGCTCGGTATATCGAGGCTCGACCTCATACCCCAAAGCCTCAAAGACATAGGCCGCCAAAAGTGCCGTTTTGATGGCTTGCGAAACGGTATGCGGAGCATAGAAAAGTCCTTTATACAAACTCTTATTGAAGCCCAACGACGCACCTGCCTCACACCCCACGCCCACTGAAGTCAAGCGATAGGAAGCCAATTCCACAGCGCGACGGGTACCGGCAATGTAACCACCCGTTTCCGCCATACCGCCTCCGGGATTTTTGATCAGCGATCCTACGATCATATCCGCTCCTACCGCTGTAGGCTCACGGGTCTCCACAAACTCACCGTAGCAATTGTCAACCACCACAAATGCATGAGGCGCAAGAGGTTTAACAAAGCGAATCACGTCACCGATCTCATCAACGCTCAGCGTCTTTCGATTGAGGTAGCCTTTAGAACGCTGAATAAAAATAACCTTGATCCGGTCCCCACCCTCTCGAATCGCCGCTTCAATGCCCGCAAGATCAAAGGTACCGTTGGGCGCAAGGTCAACTTGAGAATACTCTACCCCAAAATCACGAAGCGAGCCATTACCTGCCGTTCCCGCAATGCCAATGACCTCCTCAAGAGTATCATAGGGCTTTCCCGCGATTGAAAGCATGATGTCATTAGGGCGAAGAAGACCGAACAGTGCGATGCTGAGCGCATGGGTGCCGCTAATGATATTGTGACGGACAAAAGCCGCCTCGGCGCCCATTACATCTGCCCAGATCTCATCAAGAGTATCTCTTCCCTTATCATCATATCCGTAGCCGTCCGTGGGATTGAACATGGCGGCACTGACCCGATGCTCACGGAAGGAATCCATGATCCGAGCCGTGTTTTCCACCGCAACTGCCTCCACATAGGCAAAGTGTTCTGTCAACTTGTTTTCCGCCTCGCGAACGAGGTCTTTAATTTTTTGAGAAAATTCCATGTCTTTCTTTCCTTTTTTGTCTTTATGATAACGTATCTGTCCGATGAAACAACTTTTTCAGATCAAACATCATTCTTTATCCGTCGAGGACATATTCTCGGCAAAAGCTACCGTCAAGTCGCGGCAAGCCTCGGCATCACGAAGATCGGCCAACTCCACACCGGTGTGAATATAACGGGACGGAATGGAGAGGGCTCCCACCCGTGCACCGCTACCCGAGATCTGTACCGAAGATGTATCGGTGCCACCGTAGGTCAGGATTTCAAACTGATGAGCGATCTTCCGCTCCTTGGCAATCGCATCAAGCTTCTCCACCACTTCACTGTGGCAAATCACCGAGCTATCCTTGATCTTAATAGCCGCACCGTTCCCGACCTTGACAGCCATAGGCTTGGAGCCAAGTGCATCTCCCGTTCCCGTTACGTCATAGATCAGTGCATAATCGGGAGCAATACCAAAGGCAGCGGGTCCTGCACCGCGACACCCCACCTCCTCCTGTACCGAGAAAACAAAATACACATCATCCCGCACCGCAGGAAGCTTGCGCGCAATATCGACAAGAATGGCACACCCCAGTTTGTCATCCAGCGGTCTGCCCGCGATCTTGCGTCCCATAAGCCGATTCAACTCCGGCGCGATAATGGCACAGTCACCTATGCCTACCTTCTTTTCCGCCTCACGTCGGCTGTTCGCTCCAATGTCAATGCAGAACTTATCCGCCTTATAGTCCTCGGGCTTGACCTCATCCTCGGGAATCATGACACCGCGAGTGCCGTTTTCAAAGATCACACGGGAATAGGCCGCCGCGTGCCAGTCAATTCCGCCAATGGGAGCAACACGAAGATAGCCGCTGTCCTCTATATGGGTAACCATGAAGCCGATCTCATCCATGTGTGCGCACAAAAGAAGCTTTCGAGCATTCTCTCCTGCCGTACCGCGACGAAGGGCGATCAAATTGCCCATCGCATCCACACGACTCTCGTCCACATAGGGAGCGATCATTTCGGTCAGCATTTCTGTCAGCTTGTCCTCGCGACCGGAAACCGAGGGGACAGTGATAAGTTTTTTCAAGATATTATACATAGAAACCTCCGTGGGTTGTTAGGATTCAGATAAAGAAGGTGTCAAAAAATAACCGTTACCCTTCTTTTTCGTCAAATTACGATTCACAACTAGACAAATCGTTTCTTCATACAACAAGCCAACGCTTGGCACAAAGAGAAATCACAAGGTTGGTTCTGCCAAAAGCGCAGCCAAAAGATCAGACGCGGCATCCACATCCGCCAAGCAGATCACCGAAGATGCCGTGCGGGGGTATCTCATGGGAATCGAAAGCGCCAGCACCTCGGCACCGATACCGCGTCTTTGAATCTCGGCGGCATCGTTCCCGTTTTCGGGATGACATCGGATCTGAACGGGAATCTTTTTCGATTCTGCCAAAACCGATGCCAGATCGGTAAGGCGTTTGGCATAAAGTATCTTCTTGTCTACCGGTGGGATCGCACATCCCGATGAAAGTGTCACCGAACGAGAAGCGGCGCTTACACCCGGAAGATCGGCAGCCGCACCGGCATCCAAAACAACGGCGGTATCGGGGCAAAGTCGAGCTGCCACTACACCCGCACCGCAAGGACCTGTTTGTCCGCGAACGGTAAAGCAAAACCGCAGTCGGTGAGACGAAGTCAGTGCTCCGGATGACAGTCTGCCCATAACATCCAGCATAGCAGCACAGCACGCGCGCGTATCCAATGCCTTGGCTCGAACAAAGCTTCCGCCCGCACCAAAGGCATCAAACAAACCGTCAAAGGTCCCGAAATCACCGACAGAAACCCGTTTCTCTGCCTGTTCCTTAGAAGTCGCACCAATATCGATATACATATCCTCGGGATCGGTGATCTTGGCGCGTTCTTCCGCCGATTGGTGGTGGATGGCTTTGGAGGCAATCACACCACACACCTGCCCCATTTCATTCCCAACCTTAACATTCCGTCCACAAAGAACGCGAGGATCGATATCTCCAAGAACGGAAAAACGAAGATATCCCTCGTCGTCGATCTCATGGATCATGAATCCCACCTCATCCATATGCGTGGAGACCATGACCGTTTTGGTCTTTTCGGTCACCTCTGTGGGATCGTAAGAAAAAATTATATTACCCGATCGATCGGTAGTCACGCGAGAACAAAGGGACTCCCCCAGCTCGCGAAGGATGTCCGCCACAGGCTCCTCACATCCCGTGGGACCAAAAGCAAGCGATAGGCGGGAAAGAATTTGCATCATCTCGTTCGTCATATCCATTCCTCCTTCTCACCTTCACGTCCAAAAGCCGCAGCGATCTTTTCGCTCGTCACAAAGGCTGCCACCAACCGCGACAGCGACTCGGCATCGCCCAGCTCCAGCACCTCATTGTAAGTATGCATCGACTTCAGAGGCAACCCCACATCCACCGTGGGGACTCCCTCGCGCACGGGCATCAACGAGGTGGCATTGGTTCCCGTAGAATCGGCCTCCACACATTTCTGATAGGGAATCTCCTTCGATTCGGCAAGACTTACGGTCATGCGCGTCAGTTTTTTATCGGTAGCCGCAGACAGCGTGATCGATGCTCCACCGCCCATTTTGACCGTTTCATGCGGCTTGGTATCGGGGGTCTTTCCCAAATTAACATCGATAACCATAGCATAATCGGGATCAATGGCAAATGCGCCGCTGAAAATTCCGCCATGGCGATCGGTCTCCTCGTGAGCGGACAGCATCAGATACACATCTCCCGCCAACTCCTCGGCACGAAGCCCCGACAGCGCGTGGATCGCACAAGCGGCACAGGCCTTGTCATCAAAGCCCTTCCCTGCCATAAACCGTTCGCCAAGATCGGTGTAACGCGGATAGTAACCCACCGGAGTCCCTATACGCACCATGTCTCGAAGCGCCTGCTCGGAATAACCCGTATCGATGAAAAGCTCTCCGATTTTTTTGAGCTTATCCTTGTCTTTTTCTCCGGTCAAACGGGACGGCGGCGAGGCGATAACACCGAGGATGGGCTGTTTTCCGTAGATCACCACATCTGCCCCCTCCAAGATCCGCGTATCCAAACCGCCGATATTGGTCACCGAGAGAAAACCTCCCTCCTTGATATCGGTCACATACATTCCGATCTCATCGAAGTGAGTGTCCACAAGGATCTTGGGGGCCCCTTTTCGACCGCATTTCTTAATAAATATCTGATTCTTCAGCGCATCCTTGCGGTACTCATCAAAGATTCCCTCGGTGAGTGCGCAAAGGCTGTCTGACTCGTAATCCTCAAATCCCGTGACCGACATAAGCGCTGAAAGCTTTTGTATCCATTCCTTCAGTTCCATAGGTTTTCCTTTCTGTTTAGATGACAGCCGGGTGCTTTTAAAGATGCCGCAAAAACGTTGGCTCGCGTCTCAAGCAACTTTCCGAAATCTCATGTCAACGAATTGACGATGTCTTTAAATGTGTTCCCTCGCGCCGCAAAATTGGGAAACGCATCGAAACTGGCGCACGCGGGAGAAAGAATGACAATATCTCCTTCCGTCGCCATCTGACGGGCGCGGAGGACGGCTTTTTCAAATTCCGCCTCGCAAACCACAGTGAGTCCGCTGTCTGCATACAAACGAGAGGACCGAATGGCGGTACCGATAGCCTCTGCGGTAGCCCCCGTCAAAACCACACCTTTCGCTCGCTGACAGAGTGTATCTCCCAGTGTGTCAAAAGGAATCTTTTTATCGTAACCGCCGCAAATAATGATAGGCTTTTGGGAAAGTGCGGAAAGTGCTGCTGCCGTACGGGTGGGACTGGTATCAATGGAGCTGTTGTAATAGCTGACACCTTCAAAAGTACGGACAAATTCCAAACGGTGCTCTACACCGCCGAAATTGCGCGCCACCGCACGCACACTTTCTCCACTGACAAGTCCGTCAAGTACACCAATGGCCGCCATATAATTTTCCACATTGTGCCTGCCCACTAATTTAATATCCGATGTCTTGAGCATCACTCGCTCCACCGTGCCATTGCTGAGAATGATCTCACCGTCCCTCTCAAAAACCGTCTTGCGACCGAGAGTATCTCCCACAATGTCTGCATGGCTCGTTCTTTTAGAGGAAAACAGAGTCACTCCCGCGCCCAAACGCGCGGCCAGCTTAGCGGCAGTTTCGTTTTCGGCATTGGTCACCAATCGAACCGTCTCTTGATGGCGACAAATGTTGAATTTGGACTCGATATATTCCTCCATCCCCGTGTGCCAATCTAAATGGTTAGGGGAAAGATTGGTGATCACGGCGCGATGAGGGGACTGCTTCATGGTTTTGAGTTGAAAGCTCGACAACTCAACCACGGCAAAATCTTCTTTTTTCATATTACGGACAAAAGGCAAAAGCGGTGTTCCGATGTTACCGCCCAAATATACGCGCCCCTCTTTGCCCGACAGTTCTTCCTCTAAAATTTTAGCACAAAGTGTTGTGGTCGTTGTCTTTCCGTCACTACCCGTAATGCCAATAACCGTAGCCGGAGTGAGAGCAAAGAAAAGCTCCATCTCCGAGGTCAAATATGCACCTCTGTCCACCGCAGACAAAATCGCCGCATGGTCATCGCGAATCCCCGGTGAACGGAAGATCACATCCGCATCAATGCGGTCTAAATACGTCTCTCCCGTAACAAATTTCACCCCGCGAGCGGCAAATGATGCCGCTTCCTCCCCCAGCGCCGCCAAATCTTTTTTGTCGTGAACGGTAATACGGCTGACACCAATGTCAAAAAGGAACTCAATAATAGCACGACCGGTAACGCCCAGTCCAAGCAACGCACAACTGCTGTTTTTTATTTTTTCAATCAGTTCCATGACTCTACTCCTTACATAAAAAATTATGATCGCGGGGGCGCCTGTGGGCGCGGGAGGTTGTTTTTTGAAAAAAGCTCCGCAAAAACTTTTGATCCGCGCACTTACGGTAGTTTGTGCAAACATAGTGCCCCGCAAGTAGTGCAGCATGTATGCACTAACTAAACCAAGGGCATAGATCAAAAGTTTTTTGCGGAGCTTTTTTTCAAAAAAGCGACCTCCCGCGCCCGCAGGCGCCCCTTCAATCACAATTTACACAAAACTATTAACTTTATTATTATATACTATTTTCCCTCCCAATGCAACAAAAAAAGGAAATTTTAATGTCAAATTCACAAATTTTTCCCGTTACCCCCTTTTCAAAAAGGTTTTTTTTTGATATAATATTATTTAGATATGATTTTTCAAAAACGGCAGGATCTCTGCTTTGGGAGAATGGAAATGGCAATAGAAAAAGTAAAAGAATATTTTGCGGCAGAAGGTCTGTCCGACCGTGTTATGGAATTTTCGGTATCCAGTGCCACGGTGGAATTGGCCGCTGCGGCAATCGGAACCGAAGGCGCCCGTATCGCCAAAAGCCTTACCTTTCGAGGCGCGGATGGGCAATGTTTGATGATCGTCACTGCGGGTGACACCAAGATCGATAATTCCAAATTCAAGCAGACCTTCGGCTGCAAAGCAAAAATGTTGACCGCTGAAGAGGTCTTGTCCGAGACAGGGCACGCGGTAGGCGGTGTTTGCCCCTTTGCTTTACCCGCAAGCGGTGTTTGCGTATATCTCGACGAATCCATGAAGCGCTTTGAAACGGTATTCCCCGCCTGCGGAAGCGCCAACAGCGCCATTGAACTGGACTGCGATTCCCTTTTCCGTCTTTCCCACGCCATCCGTTGGGTAGACGTTTGCAAGATCCCCTCCCCTCAACAAAACTGAAGAAAGGAAACATTTCCGTGGCGACCAAGAACACAAACGCAAAATATAACGACCAAAGTATTACCGCCTTAAAAGGTGCCGACCGTGTCAGAAAACGTCCCGGCGTTATTTTCGGTTCGGACGGATTGGAAGGTTGTGAGCACTCCTTCTTTGAGATTCTCTCCAACTCCGTGGACGAAGCCAAAGAGGGCTACGGCAACGAGATCACCGTCACCGCCTTTGCCGACTACTCCATTGAGGTAGATGACCACGGTCGCGGTGTCCCGCTGGGCTTTAATGAAAAAGAAGGCCGCTGGAACTGGGATCTCATTTACTGTGAGCTTTATGCAGGCGGTAAATATAAAAATAATGAGGCAGGTGCCGCCTATGAGTTTTCACTGGGTCTCAACGGTCTGGGTGCCTGTGCGACGCAGTACAGTTCGGAATACATGGATGTTGTATCCTATGACGGCACCACAGCACGTTCCATCCACTTCAAGAAGGGCGAGGTTTGCTCCGAGTTGATCGAGGAACCTCTTGAAAAGCGCAATCGCCGCACAGGTACGGTTACCCGCTGGCGTCCCGATCTTGAGGTGTTCACCGACATCAAGATTCCTCATGACTTTTACAAGGAGACTATGCGCCGTCAATCGGTGGTCAACACCGGCATTCGTTTCGTGCTTCTTTTGGAGCAGGCTGACGGCAGCTTTGAGCGCCACGAATATTTCTACGAAAACGGCATCGTCGACTATGTAAATGAGCTTGCGGGCGAATCGGCCATGATCCCTCCCTACTCATGGCATTTGGAGACCAAGGGTCGCGATCGAGAGGACAAACCCGAGTACAAGCTCAAAGCAGACTTTTCCTTCTCGGTCTCCAATACGGTCAATGTCATCGAATATTACCACAACTCCAGCTTCTTGGAGCACGGAGGTACTCCCGACAAGGCGGTTAAGGTCGGCTTTGTTTATGCGCTTGACAAGTATCTGAAGAACAACGGAAAATACAACAAAAACGAGGCTAAGATCACCTTTGCGGATGTCGGAGACTGCTTGGTTTTGGTCATCAACGGCTCCTCCACGCTGGCCTCCTATGAAAACCAGACCAAGAAGGCGATCACAAACACCTTCATCTACGAAGCCATGTGCGCCTCCATTAAGGACAATCTGGAGATCTTCTTCACCGAGAATCCGACCTATGCCGAGGCGTTTGCCAACCAGGTACTGATCAACAAGCGCAGCCGCGAATCGGCAGAAAGTGCGAGACTCAACATTAAGAAAAAGTTGACGGGAACGCTCGACATTGCCAACCGTGTGGAAAAATTCGTCAACTGTCGCTCCAAAGACCCTTCCGTCCGCGAATTGTACATCGTGGAGGGCGACTCGGCTCTTTCGTCCTGTAAGTTGGGACGTAATGCCGAATATCAAGCTATTATCCCCGTTCGAGGGAAAACGCTCAACTGTCTTAAGAGCAGTTACGAAAAGATCTTCAAAAGTGAGATCATCACCGACCTTCTCCGCGTCGTTGGATGCGGTGTGGAGATCCACGGCAAGGTCAAAACCGATATGCCCGCTTTTGATTTGGAAAATTTGCGATGGTCGAAGATCATCATCTGTACCGATGCGGACGAAGACGGATTCCAGATCCGAACTCTGCTTTTGACCATGTTCTACCGCCTGCTCCCGTCTCTTCTTTCGGCGGGAAAGGTATTCATCGCTGAATCTCCGCTGTTTGAGATCACCTGCCGCGACAATACCTATTTTGCCTATAATGAATTCGAAAAAGCAGAAATATTGAAAAAGTTGGAAGGCAAAAAATATACGCTCCAGCGTTCTAAAGGTCTGGGCGAGAACGAGCCCGACATGATGTGGCAAACCACCATGAATCCCGAGACACGTCGCCTCATTGCTGTCACCACCACAGATGCACAAAAGACCTTTGAAATGTTTGACACCTTGCTTGGTGACAATTTGGAAGCTCGTAAACGCTTTATTACTGAACACGGCAGTGAATATGCCAAGGATGCCGATGTTTGATTGAAGAGGCGTCTACGGGCGCGAGAGGTCGCTTTTTTTGAAAAAAAGCTCCGCAAAAAACTTTTGTTCCGCACTCTTGCCAATGTTTGAGCGAACATACTGCACCCCGTGGGGGAGTGATAGGTTCGCTCAAATGTCAGCAGGAGCGCGGAACAAAAGTTTTTTATTTTTTCCGGGAGAGTTGGATTTTTTCAAAAGCGGTCTTTCCGCCCGTAGGTGTTTTTCGCTTATTTGCAGAAAACTTCCACATAATGCTCAATGGCATTTTCTATGATCTTAACGGCATCCTCCCGTTTACTTACCTCATTGACGGCGGTCGCCTTGTTTTCCAAGTTTTTGTAGACCGCAAAGAAATGGCGCATTTCATCAAAAATGTGCGTGGGCAACTGGTCGATGTCGGTGTATTGGTTGTAATTGGGATCGTTGAAGGGGATGGCAATAATTTTTTCGTCATTGCGCCCGTTATCGATCATTGAGATCATACCGATGGGGTATGCACGAACAAGGGTCAACGGCTCCAGCGGCTCGGCGCACAGGAGAAGGACATCAAGAGGATCCCCGTCGTCTCCGTAGGTGCGCGGAATAAATCCGTAGTTTGCGGGATAATGGGTCGACGTATACAAAACACGATCCAAAATGATCAAACCTGTTTCCTTGTCTAATTCATACTTTTTACGGCTTCCTTTGGATATCTCCACCACGCAAATAAAATCCTTGGGTGTGATGCGCTTGGGGGAAATATCGTGCCAAATATTACTCATATTTTTCTCCTTTAAGGTTAATAATTTAGAAAATCGCATTTACAAATTCTTTTATATGTGTTAGAATAATTCTCAACCGAATTATTTTTCTTTTATTATACATCAAAATCGCAAATTCGTCAATGCCAAAGGAGATCATACCTATGTTTTCCATCCAACCGAAACGCGAAGCAAGACACTTTGACGTTACTGTCATCGGCGGCGGCACAGCAGGTGTTTTCGCCGCTATTTCCGCGGCACGAAAGGGCGCCAAAACGCTTTTGATCGAGAAAAACAGTCTTCTCGGCGGCACCATGACGGTGGCGGGGGTAGACTTTCCCGGGCTGTTTTTTGCTTGGGGAAAACAAATCATTGACGGTCCCTGCCGGGAGGCTATCATGCGAGCCGAGGAATTGGGCGGCGCAAGCATTCCGAAGATCACCTATAAGCCGAAAAATCATTGGCACGAGCAAGTGCAGCTCAACCGCGCTATATATACCCATGTTCTCAACGAGATGTGCCGCAAAGCGGGTGTCTGTGTTCTCACAAGCTGTATGCTGTCTCACGCAGAGGAAAGGAAAGACAGTGTTTCCCTGCTCCTGACCAACAAAAGCGGACTGTTCGCCGTAGAGACAAAAATCGCGATTGATGCTACGGGTGATGCCAATCTTGTTTCTATGTTGGGGTATGCCTGCGATAAGGGCGAAATTCTCCAACCCGCCACCCTTCAAAATCACATTTCAGGCTATTGTGCCGAAGATATTTCCTTGGAAATGCTGGAAAATTTTATGGTCGAAAACACCGTTTCCATCGACTCACCCATCACGCCCCAAAAGCTCCTTCATTTTCTCAAGATCCGCAAGATCGACATTCACACCCCTGCGCCGTATGCCGACACCTCCGAGGGCAAGACCGACACCGAGCGCCGCGCCCTTGCCGACGTGATCGAGGTATACAAATTTCTTCGCCGTATTCCCGGGCTTGAAGGACTTACCCTTGACCGAATCGCGGAAGAAACGGGAATTCGCGAGACCAATCGCATCGTAGGCGAAACCACTGTCACAGCCGAAGATTACATCGCAGGCACACACTTTTCCGACTCAATCTGCTATGCCTTCTACCCTATCGATCTCCATGTTATGAATGGGATCGAGCAAAAATTCCATGCCGAGGGAGTGGTAGCCGAGATCCCTTACGGCGCGCTGATCCCCAAGGGGGCTCGGAGGATTCTTGCGGCAGGACGCTGCATCTCCTCTGACCGTTTAGCCAACAGCGGTCTTCGTGTCGAAGCTCCGTGTATGGCCATGGGACAGGCGGCGGGATGTGCGGCGGCGCTTTGTGTCTCGGAAAAGGTGGATGTAAAGCAGGTGAATATCCAAGCACTTCGTCATTCCCTTGTTGAGCTTGGCGCGATCATTCCCGAATAGAATCAAAAATTCAGCGTAGCCGAGAAATCCTTAGCTACGCTGTTTCATTTAAATTAAACAACCTTTCAAATTTCACATTAATATCCCACTATCCCGAAAATAGCGCTTCCACCGTTCAAACTGATAGCAAAGTGTCTCTGCACTGTGGGCATCGCCGGAAAAAACAAGTTTTCCACCGCGCGAAACAATATATCGCAGAATTTCATCCGACGGATAGGGGGATGTTCGGCGTTTGCGCGAAATGGCTCCCGTGTTGATCTCAAAAGCCGCGCCCGTAGGAAGAAGTGCGTCTACCGCCCGCTTGACTGCGGCAAGATAACGCGGATCGTGAGTATCAAACAGTCGATCCCCCTCGTTGAATTTGGTAACCAAATCGACATGACCGATGATATTCGGAGAAAGCGCCCCAAGATGTGACACATTTTCAAAATAATCCTCCGCCATACGAATATAATCGCCGTCATAAAACCGATCAACGAGGTCTAAAAATCGCGCTTCGGTATCATCCACATCGTAATAGTGATCGCCCTGTTTGATCGAGTGCACCGAAGCAATGACATAATCATATCCGTCCGTCGGCACATCGGAATAAAGATCCTGCTCAATACCGCAAAAAATCTCGATCTTCCCTCGGTATTTCTCCTTCAGTTCACCAATAGTCGAACGGTAAACGGGAATATTTTCATACGACATACAGTAGTCTTCCCCTTCGGGGGTGTGGGCATGATCGGAAAAACCAATTCGCTTGAGTCCCATCTTCAGTGCCGCCCGTACCATTTCCTCGGGGCTGTTGATTCCGTCGCTGAAGGTGGTGTGAACATGAAAATCCTCAAGAATCATTGGGTCATCTTCTCCTGCTTGACCTTATGGTCGATAACATGGCGAGATGCCAACTCATCGTGTACCTCGTCAAGAGAGATTCCCATTTCCACCATCATAACCATAATATGGTAGGTCAAGTCGGCAATCTCGTAGATCGTCTCTTTTTTGTCATTTGCCTTGCCTGCGATAATGACCTCGGTGCTCTCCTCGCCAACCTTTTTGAGGATCTTGTCGATTCCTTTTTCGAAAAGATAGGTGGTGTAGGAGCCTTCTTTTTTCTCGGTCTTTCTGCCTTCGATCAGCTTCATGAGGCTCTCCAAGGTAAAGGGCGCAGGTTCATCCTCGCTCTCCCAAAGGGGATTTTCAAAGCACGAAAAGCTTCCCGTGTGGCAAGCGGGTCCGTCGGGTCTGACAATCACCTCAAGGGCATCCTTGTCGCAGTCGGCGGTAATGGAAAGAATATGCTGATAGTTTCCACTCGTCTCGCCTTTCAGCCAAAACTCTTGCCTGGAGCGACTCCAAAAGCAAGTAAGCCCCTTCTCCATGGAGATCTTCAGACTCTCACGGTTCATATAAGCCACTGTCAGCACGCGGCGCGTCTCGGAATCCACCACAACGGCGGGGATCAATCCGTCTTTATCAAATTTCAGTTCATCGATATTTATCATTTTTTATCCTCTCATTCTAAAGATTTGGCGGTCTCGCCGCCGAGATCGGCTCCCATTAAATTCTCACTGATATTCCATTTCGGTAAAGTTCCTTTTTTAGATCGTTGATCTTGACCTCTCCGAAATGGAAAATAGATGCGGCAAGTCCGGCATCCACCTTGGGAAGCGCCTGAAAAAGTGTGGTGAAATGGTCAATACAACCCGCTCCGCCCGATGCGATGACAGGTACCGACACCGCATTGCACACCGCTTCCAGCATCTCCAAGTCAAAGCCCCCCTTCACACCGTCGGTATCGATGGAGTTGAGTACCACTTCTCCTGCTCCTCGCTCCACACAGGATCGAATCCATGAGATCGCCTCCATCCCCGTGTTCTCCCGTCCGCCCTTGGCAAAGACACGGAACACGCCGTCCACGCGCTTCACATCGGCAGAAATGACCACGCATTGATCACCGTACCGTTTAGCCGCTTCGGTAATAAGGGACGGATTGCGTATGGCTCCCGAATTGACACTGACCTTATCCGCACCGCATTTGAGCACGCGATCAAAGTCCTCCACGGTATTGATACCGCCGCCCACGGTCAAGGGGATAAAGATCGTAGCTGCCACCTCGCGGAGAATGTCGGTGAAAAGCTGCCGGCCCTCTGCGGAGGCGGTAATATCGTAAAATACCAGCTCATCTGCCCCTGCTTCGCTGTAATAACGAGCCAGCTCCACGGGTGAGGACACATCGTTCAGTCCTTCAAAATTAACCCCTTTGACCACACGCCCGTTCTTGACGTCCAGACAAGGGATGATTCGTTTTGTTATCATTTTGCCACCTCTATCGCTTCCTTCAAGTCAATCGCACCTGCGTAATATGCCTTGCCGATGATGGCGCCGTAAAGCTTCATTTCGGAAAGCACACACACATCCTCCATGGAAGAAACACCGCCCGAGGCAATGAAATCCATGGTGGGAAATTTAGCTGAAAGCTCGCCGTAAAGAGCATGGTTTGCCCCCTTCATCGCCCCGTCGCGAGAAATATCGGTACAGATGACCGTTCTCACACCGATATCGACCAATGTCTTCAAAAAGGCTTCATAGCGGAGAGCCGAGCTTTCTTGCCAGCCGCGAATGGCTACAAATCCGTCTCGGATATCCACACCGACCGCTACGGCATCTCCATACCGCTTGACCGCCTCGGCAACAAAGCCTTCCTCGGTAACTGCCGCAGTCCCCAAGATTACACGGGAAACCCCTGCCTCAAGATACTTCTCAATGGTAGAAAAACTGCGAATTCCGCCCCCTACCTCGGCAAAAAGAGACGTCTCGCGTGCGATGCGAGAAATCACATCAATATTGGGTGTTTCACCCGTTTTGGCACCTTCAAGATCTACCAGATGGATACAACTCGCTCCGCAAGTCTCAAAGGCTTTGGCTACCGATACGGGATCATCGCTGTACACAGTCATTTGGTTATAATCGCCTTTAAACAGTCGGACAGCCTTGCCGCCGTAAAGATCGATGGCAGGAAAAATCAGCATACGGTTCCCTCCCCTTCGCAAAATGCGCGCAAAATATTCAACCCCACCGCACCGCTTTTCTCGGGATGGAACTGACAGCCGCACACATTTTCATGTGCCACCGCAGCCGTAAGCTCCGCTCCGTACTCGGCGGTAGCAATGACCGATTCTACGCAGTTGGCTCCATAATAAGAGTGAACGAAATAGACAAAATCGCCTTCCTTCAAATAACGGAACAACGAATGTTTTTTATCTCCGAAATGCAGTGCGTTCCAGCCGATATGCGGAATCTTCAGGTCAGCGGGAATGACATCCGCGATAGGACGGATCTCTCCTTGGATCAACCCCAAGCCCTTGTGCTCACCGTATTCGTAGCTTTTTTCAAACAGCAGCTGCATTCCGAGGCAGATTCCCATGATGGGCTTGCCCTTTCGGGCTTCTTCACAAACGATGGCATCCAGCCCTGTGGCACGTAACTTTTCAGCCGCATCGCCAAAAGCCCCCACTCCGGGAAGAATGATCTTATCGGCACTGCGAAGTATCTTCTCATCCGCCGTGACCACCGCCTCGGCACCAATCATCGAGAAGGAACTGCGCAAGGAAAAGAGATTTCCGACGCCATAATCAACAATCGCGATCATCAAAGAACCCCCTTGGTCGAAGGTACCGCACCGCTTCCGTCGGTTGTCACAGCCGCACGAAGTGCTCTTGCCGTGGCTTTGAAGATCCCTTCGATAATATGATGGGAATTTTTCCCTGCCAACTGACGAATATGGAGTGTGCAGGCGGCATGGCGCACAAAGGCTAACCAAAACTCTTCGCAAAGCTCGGTATCAAAGGTACCTACCTTCTCGGACGGAATATCCGCCTCGTAGCCGAGATAGCTTCGGCCCGAAAGATCGACAGCCGAAAGAATGAGAGTTTCATCCATCGGCAAGATCATCGAACCATAGCGAACGATCCCTCTCTTTTCTCCAAGAGCCGCGGCAAATGCATCTCCAAGACAAATTCCGATATCCTCCATCGTATGATGATCGTCCACCCGGATATCCCCTTTGCAAGTCAGCGTCAGATCAAATTTGCCGTGAGCGGCAAACAGCGTCAGCATATGGTCAAGAAAACCGCATGCGCTGTTCTCTTGGCTTTTTCCCGTTCCGTCGAGGTTGATCTCAAGGGAGATATCGGTTTCGGCGGTCTTCCTTTGTAGGTTTG
>JAZSPB010000044.1:0-6130 GCA_045537235.1 Eubacteriales bacterium | reverse complement strand
CTATTGCGCCCTTGGTAAAATTTGAGCGAACATACTGCACCCCATGGGGGATCGCTATGTTCGCTCAAACTACAATAAGGGCGCAATAGAAAAGTTTTTGCGGAGCTTTTTTCAAAAAGCGACCTCCCGCGCCCGCAGGCGCACATTTAAGGTTCTTTTGTGGCAGAGAAGGTGTCCGCGATGGTGTCTACCAGCTTATGTACACGGCAGAGCTTGAAGAGCCATATGCGGATCAAGCTGTAGGCAGAGCAGATGAAGTACATGGAGAACATCGCCGCCATGACCCAAAGCACCATTTGTAAGGGTGGCATTTCGGCAAAGCGTTCCCACCGATCGTCGATCACACCCCAGACCATCGCGCCCACATGGACAAGGAAGACACCGAAGGTAGCCTTTCCCAGGTGGGAAATGATCGTACCGATGACCTTGCCGCGAATTTGAATACGGGCAAAGAGACAGAGGAGGGCGACCGCCATGATGACCATGCAGGGTGAGGTATAGCTGATGAGATCCCCCGCGCGATCGGCCAGCTCGGACTCGCGTTCGAGAGTTCCTTCCTTGACCGCAGAGAGGATGCCGATCTTTTGCCACCAAGCCGAGAATGCCGCTGCAAAAAAGGCGATAATGCATATTACGGGATGGGCGATCTTGGGGATGCCGTATAACTTAAAATAAGCACCGAAAATATACATCACCATCAGCCAAATGCAAGAATATCCCTTGGACAGCTCGAAGATATCCCGATCGCCCAGGAGAGGGAATATGGTCGTCAATACAAAGAGAAATACCATCGTGACAAGATGTTGACGTCGGCTGATGGAGAGCAGCCCCTTGTTGAGAAAGGGCAGGAACGGGAACATAAGCGTGTAGGCATTGAAATACCAATATTCGCGCTTGATCAGCGGAAATGCCGCTTTGTACCAGTCGTCGGTCTGAACATTCTCGGGCGCGAAGATGGCGAACAGAGCAGTGGTGGTAAGTGTAATAAAAGCGACTTCCAGCCACAGATATACGATCTTACGGAACCGAAATTGCGAGCGCACCCCCACAAAGCCGGAGATCACAGCATAGCAGTTGACCGAACAAAAAGCTACGGTCTCCAAAAACCATGCGATCTTGTAATTGACACTTAAATACTCAGCATTGGAATATACCCCACCGCGTCCAAGAACATGGAGGAGCACGATCAGAAGCATTGCCACAATGCGAAAAAGCTCGATGCCGAGATTTCTCTGTTTTTTCTGCGGCATGAGAAGATTATTTTGATCCATACCGTTACCACCTTTCTAAAGATTCAATTCAGTATACCATAACCCCCGTTTCTTTTCAAGAGCCTTCGAAAAAGACTTGCAAAAAAAAACATAATATGATATAATTAATTTCGATTTATCGGGATCCGCAACAGAGCGGAGACACATTTCGAAACTCCGACCGGTGCAGTATGTATGCACCAACAATACCAAGAGCGCGGAACAAAAGTTTTTTGCGGAGCTTTTTTTCAAAAAAGCGACCTCTCGCGCCCGAAGGCGCCCCCCAAAAATCAAAAAATTCCATTGTCTAAGGAGGAAAAATGAAGCTGCATTTTTTAGGAACCTGCTCGGGTACCGAGCCAATGCCTGACAGAAAGCACACCTCTGTGGTTATCGAGACCGGTGAGCGCCTTTATTGGTTTGATGCCGGCGAGGGTTGCTCGCACACGGCACATTTGATGGGACTTGACCTTCTTTCGGTATGCCGTGTGGTGATCTCACATACACATATGGATCACGTCGGCGGTCTGGGGAATCTGTTTTGGAATATCAGAAAGCTGACCACCGTAGGCGATAAAAGACCGACGCGCTTTGATGATATCGAGCTTTATATTCCCAATCTTGAAACGTGGGAAGGGATCCGAATGGTGTTGAGCAACTCCGAGGGCGGCTTTGCTTCCAAATTCCGAATTGTTCCCAATTCCGTGGAGGACGGCATGCTGTTTGACGACGGCGTGATGCGCGTGACCGCTTTCCACAACCACCATTTGCGGCACAACGAAGACGAGCCGTGGCGTTCCTTTACCTATCGCATCGAGTGCGAGGGACGGACACTGGTCTATTCGGGCGATCTCGGAAAATATTCGGATATGGACGAAGCGATCGGTGAAGGCTGTGATGCGGCGATCGTGGAAACGGGACATTTCGGCATCGATGATGTATATAATTATATGGAACAAAAGAAGGTTGACCACGTTTTCTTCAACCATAACGGACGCGAGGTTCTCCGCAGTCGAGAGGCGGCATTGCAGAAGCTTGACGAAAAATTCGGAGATCGTGCCACACTTTGCGAAGACGGAATGACCGTGGAGCTTTTGGCATGCATGGAGAAACGGGAAGTCAAACGGTTGCGGGAACAACTGGAACAAATGATGGCGGAGCTGGGGCTGGAAGCGGTGTCGGTGAACGGTCAAACCAATTACTGTACGGGTTCCCGATATGTAAAATTTTCCTGCACCGATGCGTATACGGTGGTGGAGCTTGCCGAAGGACGGGAAAATGCCGAAAAGAATCTCTATGAAGACTTGGATCTGTATGAATACAGTCATATGAAAAAGCAAAACATGGATATTTTCAACGAGATCAAAAATGATATAATAAAATATGTTTTGAAAGGGAAAATGCAGTGAAGATCGGTATAATATGCGATATGCACATGGGGGAAAATGCGCAAGGAATCCAAACCGCCTTTCTCCTGCGTGCCGTGGCGCAAATGAAAAAGGACGGCGCAGATAAGGTGCTGAATTTAGGCGATATCACCGCCTTTGGAGAGCTGTCTGCGTTTGAAAATTACATGGAGGCTCTGCAACCATTCGAGCATTTCTTCGTCTTGGGAAATTCCGATGTTCGATGCGAAAAAACACGCGATACCATCCTATCACGCCGTCAGCATCCGCATTTTTCGGTGGAAGGACGCACCTTTGTGGGACTCAACACCCCCGACCGCGAGCTTGAGCTGTCGGAACGTGAGACGCTCGGCACATTGCGCGATGGCGATGTGATCTTTCTCCACCATGACATTGATGCGCTGAAGGAGGGAAGCCGTGCGTTTCTGCAAGACCTGCTGTCGCGCCTTAAACTGACCGTCATTCACGGTCACAAGCATCTTCAAAAGGAATACCGTATCGGTCAAAGCCGTGTGCTCAGCCTCCGCGGCATCGACCCCGATAAAGCAATCGGCGATTATCCTACCGTGACCTATCTGAACGTTTCCCCCGACGATATCCGCGTAGAGCACAAGCCACTCACACTTGCCGCCACTACCGCCGCCGACCTGCGAAAATATATGGGCATTTCCTGCGTGGACAACGTGCGGGACGTGACCTATGCCACGGAAAACGGCGTGAAGTTTATCGAGCTCCGCTTCAACGGCAAGTGGCCGCCGGAGCCTGAGCTTGCGGCGTTGGTGGCCGCGTGGCGGGAAAAGACCGAGGGCTATCTTTCGGTACATATGCCTGCCTTTGCTTGGAAAGACGGGCAGTTGAGCGGTGAGTTGCGCTTTTGGGAGGCGCTGGCTTTGGCCAAAGAGCTTGGTGCCGACGGTTTGACCGTCCATGTCCCCACCGTCCGCGTGGGCGATATGTCGCCGGGAAGCGAGGCGTGGCGTGCCCTTCTCGGCTGTTACACGGAACTGGTTCGTCGCGTGGACGCAACAACTGCGATTGGCATTGAAAATCTGCACATGAAGCGCGGCGAGACCGACAACAGCGACCGCAATTTCGGCTACGCACCGCAGGAGGTCGCCGCATGGATCGACGCCATTAACGACGCCGTGGGACAACCGCGCTGCGTCGGTCATGTGCTGGACGTCGGTCACGCCCGCAACAACGGCATATTGGCCAGCCGCTATCCTGTGGGACGGTGGTATGAAAGGATGGGCGACCGCACAGTGGCGTACCATATCCACCAATCGGTGCGCGTCGACGGCGAACTCAAAAATCACCGCCCGCTGACCGATTGGTTCGGTCCCATGATCTCTTACGTTTCCTTCCTTTACGCGTGGGAGACGGGAATGCTCAACCATGTCCCCGTTTTTCTCGAGGTGCGGGGGGGTGACAATTTTGACAAGAGCATGAGAGCGTTTGAGAAGACGTTTGGGCTATGATCTGTTATGAGCGGGGGAGAAAAAGCCTGTTTCTTTCGCTGTTCAACATTATTTTGTCCTACATGGGATAGTGTCCCTTGACATGATTTTTGAGTTGATATGCTATCAACAGAAAGGAAATACAATGATCAAATGTGAAAAGTGCGGGAGCACAGAAAATATATACTATTACCTTGCAGGAGAGGCGTATATGAATCTATGTGTCTCTTGTGCCCTCGATATTAAAGAGATTGGCTTGACTGTGAAGCTTAAAGATTGCGCAACAGAAGAACCTGAGCCACCTTTTTTGCAAAAGGAATCCTTTGATGAAGGGGAAGATGATGAGGAAGAAGCGGAGAATACTTTGCAAATGCTGGACGAGGAAGAAAAAAGATTGAAGGAGAGAATCGTCCCGCTGGAGCGAAGAGAAAAAAAGATCGGTTCATTTTTTAAAGGCCTTGCAATCATAGTTTTCATTACTTTTGTTATATGTGCTTTTGGGATGGATAAAAACGAAGAACCCGGTATAGATATTGCGGCTGGCATTTGCGTTATTATTCTGTTGTTAGAGCCTGTCGTGTATGGTGCCGTTTTCGCTTTTGTGGAATCAGCCGATCCTTTGAAAAAACGATTGCGTCAAATTCAAGAGGAACGAAAATTTTTTGAAATTGAGAAGACTAAAATCGTAGGAACATCCGTTGTCAAAGATAAAGACGATATCATTGCCCGTGGGATTATCGGTGACTTTATCGGTGGTGACAGTGGCGCAATCGTTGGCGCTGCTACTGCCAAAGATATAAAGACCACTTCTTTTCTCATTCTGTATAAGAGCGGAACAAAAGAAATAAAGGAAGTGATAAATGACAGTGTTCCTTATAACGAATATGTAAAGTATCTGGAAATATGATTTGAGAATTGTGTAAGACGCTGTAAAATCCAATAAAGGAGAATGTTTTATGAAGATTACGTTTCTTGGCACCAGCCACGGCACGCCCTCGGCGGAACGGTTTTGTTCCTGCATTATGATCGAGGTGGGGGAGAGCATCTACATCGTTGACGCAGGCGCGCCTCTTATCGATCAGCTTTTGCGGTTCGGTCGCGATCCCGAGAAGGTTCGTGCCGTCTTTACTACCCACGGTCATGGCGATCATGTGGATGGTTTGCCGCGGTTTGTTTCCTTGATGGACAGCCGCGCCCAATACGCCGGGGTGGATGTTCATCTCACCGAGCAGAAATTGGTAGATACGATCGTGAATTTCGTTGAGGCAACAAAAGGTGCCCCCATGAAAGGCGGGAACGTCCGTTTTCACGCCGTGGACGAGGATTTTCACTATCGGGACGAAAACATACACCTCTGGCTGATCCCCAATGCCCATTTGAAAAATCGCCGCGATTCGGCTGATCGCCCGTCGTATTGTATTGTCATCGAGGCCGAGGGCAAACGGGTGATCGACTCGGGCGACTTGTCATGCAGACTTTCGCGGAACGATTTCCCCAAGCTTGTCATGGAGGAGGAATCGGATCTGTTTATCTGCGAAATGGCTCATTTTGAAGCCGATGTGCTGGAGCCGTATCTTGAAAAGTGCCGCACGCGTCAGTTGTGCTTCACTCACGTTTCGGGAAAAGAAGGGCGCATGGAGTCGGTGGAAGCCATGGTGGGAAAATATCCGTTTCCCATCAAAATCGTCCGCGACGGTGACGAAATCATACTGTGAAAAGAATTTTGCGAGAAAAAATCGAAAAACTATTGACAAACCGGGATTCTCATGATATAATAATTTGCCGCGTAAAAAGGGCTTTTTTAAGTGTGGTCTCCACCGCCCTTGTTTTAGCGAGTCTATAAATGAAAGAGAGGTGCTTTCCATGTACGCGATTATTGAAACCGGCGGAAAGCAGTACAAGGTCAACGAGGGTGACATCATTTTCGTTGAAAAGCTCAACGCAAGCGAAGGCGAGACTGTTACGTTCGATTCCGTAAAGGCGATTTCGCTTGGTGAAGGCTTCAAGGTTGGCGCTC
>JAZSPB010000117.1:0-3823 GCA_045537235.1 Eubacteriales bacterium | reverse complement strand
GCGTGGACTTTTTCGCAGTTGTTTTCTTCGCTCCGGCAGTCTTTTTCGTGGCTGCGGGAGTTGCTTTCGTCTCCATGCCCGGAATAGACACAGTATTGCCGAGTGCTTCTAATTCCTTCATTAGAGCGATTGCCTTGCTTTCATCCACTTCCGCCATCACGGTGGACGGTGCTTTATCTACCAGCTTTTTGGCATCGCTCAAACCAAGTCCGCAGGCTCGCATTAAAGTTTTCGTTGTCGCAAGTGGCTGACCCGCTACTTTTTCGAGCACCACAGAGAATTTGTTTACTCCCATAGCCATCCCTCTTTTATAATCATTCAGTCACATAAAAACGGTATTTGTAGCCACCGTCAAAAGAACGGGGCGCATAGTCTTTCTTGCATCCCACACGGATCCTCCACTTTTCATCTGCGGAGGGATTATTTTCATAATGAACCGAGAGAACGATGGTTTTTTCGGTTACTGCATCAATGGAGAAGTGTCTGCGACCGTTTCCGAATTCGGGGATGGGGCCAACCTGGCAAGGAAAGGTAACATCAGCGGTCACCTTTTCACTGTAGCCGCCGTCACGGTGATTGATACCCCAAAATGTTTCTTCTATTCTAAGCTTCATTTTCAGCATCTCCTTTTTCGCCTTTTTTTCTGAGTGTAAACGTAAATTCGCCCTCAACAATTTCTTCGTCAAGGGGCACCGAATAAGTATCCCATCCCCAGTTTAAGCATCTCTCACAATCAGGTGCTGCGATGGATTTGCCGTTGCTTTTAAACAGTACGCCGGCCAGCTTTCCCTCGAAGATAAGCGCCATATTGACGGTAGGAGTGCGTTCTGAATTTTCGGTTTCCAAGACGTCTTCATCGCAGTAAGGGTAGCTTACATAGTGACGGTACTCCGCATGAAGGGAATAGTTGCCAAACGTGTTGAAAATCTCTTTCACTGTCTCTCTGTCGGCGGTCACTTCTTTGATGACGTGCTCCTCGTCCCCAAATGCGGTATTATCGTCCTCCGCCACGTCCTCTGTAGTGCACAGCTCATAAACCGTTCTCGGGGCATAGGGATCTACCACGAGTCCGTGGTCGCCTTTCACATCCTCGCACATACCGTTTGCGTACCAGATGCGGCGGACAAGGATTTTCCCGTCATTAAAGAAGCAACTCTGAACGGCACCGTCGCTTTGCAAAATCTCACAGTAGCCGTGGAAATTGCCGTTTGTGTTTTTGAGGCCGGAGATCTGCACGTCACCAAGCTCTGTGGAAACCGTTTCCTCCGCATAGCCGGGATCGCTTTCGTATCCCAGCTCCTCCACGTTCAGTTCTTCACTAAAGCGTTGAAAACCCATGGCAAAGCCGAGGGCTTGCTTTGCTTTCCTGTGGCTGATTCTGCCCCACATATCGGTGTGGATATCGTGATCGGCGTCTGCTTCGACAACCTTAGCGGTTTTGGCATCCTCTAAATATCGCATAAAATACCGATAGGAATCGGTTCCGAAATCCAGATAGGTACCAAGGTACAATAAATGTTTTGAAACCTCTTTCTTTTTGGGCAATGTACGCCGCAGTTCTTCTACGTTCACAAATTTCTCGAAAGGCATCGTTAGAAACTGCTTTCGAAGATGGGACATAGCTTCCACTGCCACTTCAAAATCTTCATCTCTGCGATATACGGTCGCTGAATATTTATTTAACATTCCATCATCCCCCCGTTTATTCAATATCAATCGTTACGGTAATGGTTTCTTCCCACGGAACATAGCCATGTCCGTATGCGGTCAATTTTTTCGTGATCGTTTTCGGCAATTCTTTTATCCCGAATGTTTCTCCTGCGATAGAAATCTCATTTCCCTTAACCGTAATGCCGCAAAGAGAAAAGGGCGGTTTCCGATCAACATCACGTCTGCCAAAAGGATAATCGTTTCCGAGAGAATACGAACCGTCTAAAACCGAAACCGTAGTTTCGGCGCTTCTCTTAACTCCGGCGGCTTCGGCTGTTGCTGATATTTTCAACTTAAGAGTGTCGGAGACATTGACAATATCGGCAAGGGATAGGTCGGCGGCGGCAGTATCGACGTCGGGTATGTCGGCGTGAGGCACGTCAGAAGCGATTATGTCTGCATCCGTCAACAGTTCTTTAAGGTCATCGTCTGAAATCTGCAAAGGTTCGGATTCCGATATCGTTCGCCCACAAGCGGTACATACGGTCTTTTCTTTGCGGTCTTTGTTAAAAGGATTACCGTCCTGGCCGCCTATGGTCTCACAACGACCGCCGCAGTACGGACATATCGTTTTCATCATCAAAATACGCCTCCTTAAGCCTGTGCCTGAACAGCAGCATTATCGTCAAAGCTGTAGTCCTTCATCCATTCGATTGCAGGAGCATAGCCTGCTTCTGCAGCACGGTTGATCCACGTTGCAGCTTCGTTCATGTCCTGCACACGTTCACGACCGAGCTGATAACAGATACCGAGCTGATACATTGCATAGGGTTTACCCATTTTTGCCGCCTTGATCAATTTTCTCATTTTCTTAGATTTACTCATAAGATCGCCTCCTTAGCGTATTTATTTTACCATTTTGTTTTTGTCTTTTGGTCGCCGCAACAGCGACATTTTCCGTTATAATTAGATTGCCTGTGTCGGTGCAATCGTTTTGCAAGAATAAGTACTTATAATTTGCTTGTATATTTTTATCGCTTTTTCGTGCATAATAGTGTATATAACGAGGTGCAATTATGTTAGAATTTGAAAAAGGCTTTGAATCAGTAAATAAAACATTTCGTATTCCCGTCCACATTGTCGAGCAGTTAGAACAGCTCGCGGGGAAGTACAATACATCGGTCAATAAAATCGTCATTCAATGTTTGGAATATGCGCTTGATAACATATCCGACGAGACTGACAATTCAACCGATAGCGATTCATAAACCCATGCCGTCCTTCGGGGCGGCATTTCTCATTTTTAGAACGTTTCAAATCCAAAGTGTGCCATAACCTCATTCACCTCAAAGAAATCAAACACCTTTTTATCGATGCAAAATGCTATTGCCAGGTCATAATCATCTGCACGAGATAGGCTATATCCAGCAGAGGACAGAAGTGCGTCCGCTTCTTCACGATCCAACTCCAATGCCAAGCAAAGTGCAATCACCGTCTTTTTACAGGGAATGTATTTCTTGTTGGAGCGGATTTTTGAAAAGAGCCGTCTGTCGATATGCGCCTTTTTATATACGTCGCTATCTCTTTGTCCGGTGCGGTCGATCAGCAGGAACAGTCGCTCGTTAAAGGAAAGATCACGGTTATAGCGCAAGTAAGCATCCGCCTCACTTATGCTGATATCCATCATCTTAAAACTCGGTGCTGCTTTGATTTCGTCACTCACACCGCCGTTTTCCATATACGACTCACATTCCCGTAGAAGATCTGCCATCACCCTTTTTCACCATCCGTTTCCTCTTTATGTACGCTCATGATATCTCCGATATCACAGTCCAAAACTTCACATATACGTATGAGCACATCCAGCGATACTTTTTTATCACGTCTGAGGCTTGTCATTGTGTTAGAAGCCATATCCGCAGCACGTCTGAGGTCTGCTTTGCTCATTTCTTTATCTACAAGCACTTTCCATAGCTTTTTGTAGCTGATTGTCATTGCCATTGTTATCTCCTTTACTCATACTTTGCGTTTAATAGTTGCTTTAATCAAAATGCCAGCCGGGGTTCAATGAAGTTATCGGTTGCCATTCTATACCATGCTGTTGCAGCAATGCTTGAAAACGTTCATTCCGCACAAACGGATGGACGTTTTTGTTTTCGGGAATATCCATACG